>JAFVDY010000020.1 GCA_017478265.1 Muribaculaceae bacterium
ACGGTTGCGTACCAGAACGCCCACCGTGACAGCGGAGTGTTCCGAGACATCTTCTATGCGCTGTATTCCCATTAGCCAACCTAGTTGTCTCGCTAAGACTGAACACATTCACCAAAATTGACCTCGAAACTTGGCTTAATGCGCCGTTCACACCTCCGCCTGAACATGAAAATGAGGCGGTGGGGTATAAGCGGTTTTGCTCACTCTTTTGATAGCCGATTCTATAAGAACTGGCCGTAACTATCGTGATTTCTAACAAAATTATTTAGGACAATATTGATTCCGCGCCTGAATTTTAATTTTCTGAATTTTGATACACACTCGCCGCCACCCCATTTGTGACTCCCCCCCAAAAAATTCGTGGTAATTCGTTGTTGCAAGGTTGTTTCTCTATACCGCTCTCTTAAAATAATTCGTTGTAACAAATTCGCCGAGAAAAAGTGACAAACGGATACAACAATTGCCGTCGCGGCGCGGTAGGCGCTGCGGCGGCTGTAAGTTGCGTTCTGTTACGTAAGATTGCTCGGCAGACGCCGAGACCGTCAATTATTTATAGACGGTGTCGCTAACGGTCAGGCTGTAACGACCTTTGGCGCGACGACGGGCAAGAACCTTGCGACCATCGGCGGTGCGCATACGGTGACGGAAGCCATGCTTGTTAGCCTTCTTACGATTCGAGGGTTGGAATGTACGTTTCATTTCTGTCTAAAAAATATATTGTTTTTGCATTTTTTTTGCGAAATCGCCTGCAAAATTAGATACTTTTTCGAAATTATGCAAGAAAAAGCGTGATTTTAGGTCAAACTTTTTGCATTTTAGCAGATTTTCAACTACTTTTGCGGTGCAAAACGCGATTTTTTTCACTAAAAACCAATAAAAGAAGTTATGATTAACGCTCAAGACATCAAGAACGGAACATGTATTCGCATGGACGGCAGACTTTACTTCTGCATCGAGTTCCTACATGTAAAGCCCGGCAAGGGTAACACCTTTATGCGCACCAAGCTCAAGGACGTGGTGGACGGACGCGTGATTGAGCGCCGATTCAACATCGGCGAGAAGCTCGAGGACGTGCGCGTGGAGCGTCGACCCTACCAGTACCTTTACATGGACGGTGCCGACGCCATCTTCATGAACCAGGAGACCTACGAGCAAATTCCCATCTCGAAGGATCTCATCACCGGCTCGCCATATATGAAGGAAGGCGACATTGTGGAAGTGGTAAGTGATGCGTCGACCGAGACCGTGCTCTACGCCGAGATGCCGATAAAGACGGTGCTCGAAATCACTTACACCGAGCCCGGCATGAAGGGCGATACCGCCACCAACACTCTCAAGCCCGCCACCGTCGAGACCGGCGCCGAGGTGCGCGTGCCCTTGTTCATCAACGTGGGCGAGAAGATTGAGGTCGACACTCGCGACGGCAGCTACGTCGGACGCGTACGCTAATCGCCATCCATCGCGAAGTAGCGAAAAAACAACAGAGGGCAGTGCCTGCGGGCGCTGTCCTCTGTCGGTTGTAGGGGCCAAGAAGCGGGGCGTCAGGCGGTCGCCTGTTCCTCTTTGGCGGCAGCATTCTTCGCGGGGGCCGCTTTCTTGGCGGTGGTTGTAGTAGTTTTTTTAGCCGTTGTAGCCTTTTTGGCGGTCGAAGTCTTGGTCTCCTTTTTGGTCGACGACTTCGTCTCCTTATTGGCATCCTTTTTCGTTTCTTTCTTCTTGCTGTCCTTCTTGGTCTTCTTGCCCTTCTTCTTGCTCCTCTTGGGGTCGGGCTCCGGCTCTACATAGAGCACAGGCAAGGGTTTGCGCTCCACCACCGGCTCTACGGCGATGTTCTCGGGCTTATTGCCGCCATTGTCGTCGGCGTGCTGCTCGATGAAGTGTGCGATGGCTGCTGCCATCGACGGGGTTTCGTGAGTCGTGGTGAGGTCGAGACGCAGTCCGCTGTGCTCAATCTCTTCGAGCGTCTTCGCGCCCATGGCGCCAATGGCGATGTCGCCCTGATTGAAGTTCGGGAAGTTCTCCTCCAGTGCTTTCACACCCGAGGGTGTGAAGAGTACTATCATGTCGTAGTCGAGCTTATGGCCGGTTTCGAAGCTGTTGCTCACCGTGCGATACATGATGGCGTTCATGATGTGGATTTTGCGCGGGTCGTAGCCCTTGAGCTTGCTTTCGAGCACCTCGCTCTGCGGGTAGAGGTACACCTCCTTGTTGTGCTTGACGATTTGCGCCACCAGGTCGTCGGGCGTGCCGTCGGCAAAAAAGATTTTGCGTTTTCGATAGATGATGTACTTCTGCAAATAGTTGGCAATCTGCTCGTTGATGCAGAAGTAGCGCATAGTATCGGGAACATTGAAGCGCAACTCGCCGCACAAGCGGAAGTAGTTGTCGACAGCGGCGCGGGCGGTGAAGATTACCGCTGTGTGGGCGCTAATAGGTACTTTGGTCTGCCGGAACTCTCTCGACGAAACGCCTTCAACCTTGATAAAAGGCCTGAAGTCGATTTCTACACCATATTTTTCAATCAAATCATAATAGGGCGATTTCTCGCTTGTCGGTTTCGGTTGCGAAACCAAAATCTTTTTAATTTTCACTCCTTAAATCTTAAAAGAATTAAAACTTAAATCATGTTGCACGCCAGCACTGTGCCGGTGTAGAAAGAGAGAGGTGGCACAACTTCGGCGCTGCAAAGGTACAACAAAAAATAAACAGTAGACGAAAAATTGTTAAAAAAAATGCGAAATCCCTTTAAAATAAACACAATTCGTGCCAAAAAGTATAGTATAACGGCACAAAACAGCGTCGAATTCGCTTGCTCGGGAGCCACAAGAGTGACGATAACAACGGGCAAAAGCATCACGCCCAAGCATGCCTGCGAGGCGTTGAACCCGGCGATCCAGAGTCCGGTGTCGACCGGGTCGGCAAACACCCATCCCAGCAGCCTATAGAACAGCAGCTGAAGCACATGGAAGAGCGCCGCGGCTCCGGTGAAGAGCAGCACGTGCAGAAACACCGACTGCTGCAAGCCGGGCGCGAGGGGGGGCACCGATAGCGGGATGGCGTAGTACAGCAGTAGCCCCTCCATCACCCACGTGAGACCGAGCATGGCGAGCATGATGCGAGTCTCGCTCACGGTGTGGTCGTCGAACAGGCTGTCGCGGCGCTTCACCGAGAATAGGTACATCGGCAGATTCTCAATATACTTATAGCCCGTGCGATAGCTCGTCACGAGAAAGAAGGCCGCGGCGAGCATCAGCGCCATCGACGCGCCGTCGTGCAGCGGCGACGCCACAGCGTGGGTCGCTCCAACGCCATGCGGCAGCTCCAGCGTGGCGCACGTGTCGAGCGACGATACGCTGTCGGCAGCGCCGATTGCCGTGCTGTCGGCGCCGTGCCGCGCGGGAAAGCCGTCTGCATACTGCGGAGCGTAATAAGTGGCTGTGCTGTCGGCAGTTGTGGAATCTATGTTAGCTGTTTTCGCCATAAAACGGCTGCAAAAGTACTAATTTTTGGCGAGAAATCAAAAAAATTGCCGCTGCCGCGCAACACGAAAAGCGGTTGGCTCGCCTTTGCGCTAACCAACCGCCTAAATCAACGATTTTAAATTTGATAATTCGTGAATATTCTTGTCGAGAAATGAGACATTTACTTGACAATGCGCTTTTGACCGTTCTCGATGATGATGCCGCGATAGTCGTCGCCCACACGCTGTCCGTTGATGTTGTAGCGCGTCGAGTTGGCGTCGCGCTCAGCATCGATGCGGTCGATCGCGGTAGGATACTTCTGCGTGAAGGTGGCGTTCACCTGCACGTCGCCGTCAGGCATCTCGAAGGTGTAGGTGGTGTCGTCTACCTTGGTTACGGGCACCTCGCCGCCACGCTTGAGGGGCGAAACGCCTTGGGGCTCGGTGCCGCCGAGGGTAATGGTAATCTTATCAACTTGATAATTATCGGCTGGCGTTACGGTGAGGGTCACGGTGCGGTCGCCCACGTAGTAGTTGCACAGCTCCTTGTCGGCCTCGATGGTGCCATTCTCGATGTCGGATTGGATATTGACAAGTCCTGCGGGGCGAATCATCGCGCTGGCGATATTGTCGACCGTGGCGAGAGTAGAGGTGCTTTCGATTGCGAACGCCTTGCTGAAGCTGACGGTGCCGCTCGCATAATTGCCCGCCACATTGATGTAGTCGTTGGCAGCGTCACTCCAGCCCAGTTTGATATAGTCGTTCAAGGAAGTGCTACCCGCGTTGTAGGCGTCGCCGATGGCGTTGAGGCATGGGTCGCCGGGTTGGGCGGTTACTTGTCCGCCGCTGATGGTGATGGCGCCGCTTCTGCCACCGGTGCCGGAAGTGCTCCAGCTACCGCCACCGCCAATGCCGGGACTGTTGCCTCCGCCGATGGCATTGATGATACCGCCGCTGATGTTGATTTCGAGCGCTCTATAGCCGTCGCTGCCGCCTATGCCGGCGCCGCCTTTGCCGGAGCCGCCATGTGCCGTGAGCTTACCGCCGGTGATGATGATGTGACCGCCACCGCCGTAGTCGCCACCACCCACTCCGGCCGACCAGCTGCCGCCCGTTGCGTTAATATCGCCGTCGTGGATATAGATATAGCTGCCTTCCGACATACTCTTGGCATCCTGGCCAGAGCCTATGCCGGCAGCGTCGTTGCCCTTAACGGTGAAGGCGCCGCCGTTGATGGTGATGGTGCCGTGCGATTTTCCCTTTTCGCCGCCGATGCCGGCACATCCGGAAG
The DNA here is from genome assembly GCA_017478265.1 of Muribaculaceae bacterium. Classification (GTDB taxonomy): domain Bacteria; phylum Bacteroidota; class Bacteroidia; order Bacteroidales; family Muribaculaceae; genus Sodaliphilus. Next base: position 4,752 of record JAFVDY010000020.1, read on the forward strand.
CCGGGTCGTTGACGATAAGGCTACCCATGCCCTCGCCATCGCTCTGGGCGTAGATGGTGAGATTGTTGGGCTCACTATTGGAATAATTGACACGGATACCCTTTGAGGCGGTGAACTTAACGCCGTCGGCAAGAATCAAGTGTACGTTGCCTTTCACGGTGATGGGTTGGTCGACACGGGTGTCGGAGTTCACCACCCACCAACCGGCGTCGAGCACGGTTCGGTTGGGAGTAATCACGCTATAGTTGTCGCGAGTGGCTTCGATGAACGTGCCTTCGTTATAGTCGAGATAAGTCACTTCGCCGTAGATGGTGAACGGAAGTGCGCGGCTTCCGTTGTAGTTACCCTTACCCTCTACGGTGATAGTGTAGTCGCCCGGCTCGACGCATCCCTCACTGTAGCTGAGTGTATAGTCGGTGTCGAGCTTGAGTTCGTAGTCGCCGTAGGTCAACACAAGCTCAGGATGGATGAGCGAGCCGTTCACGCCGTACTTGCTTATGTAATCCGCCTTGATTTCGGCATCGGCGACGCTGCGCTGCAGGATGTTGAAGAAGGCGGAGAGACTGCCGTAATAGAGTCCCACTCCGGTCACGGTAACCATAGCTTGGCCTACATTGGTGTTGTCGGCCCACTCTAAGGTGTAGTTGACGCCCTCGGTCAGCACTTTGTCGCCCACTTTTACTATCACTTCCGGCTGTTGCGCGCTCTTGTTGTAGACCACGTCGGCAATCGGAAGGATTGTGGCTTGTTCGGCCAGGTTAATTTGCTCTTCGGCATGGCTGCCGGTTATAGTCACATCGGCTGTGAAGCCGCTCAGCACGTGGTCGCCGGTCATCTTGTACGATTCGGAGATTTCGCCGTTGCTCACCTCGTAGTGGTCAAAGAATTTGCCTTCGGGCAGCGCGTAGTCGAGACTGACCGTCGAGCCGGGCGTGTAATAGCTCTTGCCGTCGTAGCTGGCGTTGGGTGTGCCAGTCAGTGTCACGCCCTCACCCTCGAACAGTTGCGCCACAAACAAGGCGCTACCCGTCTCACCCAACGCCTCGGTGTAGTAGCAGCGTACCAGTGAGGATGGAGTGTTCCGGCTGAAGGTGTGGCAGTTGGCGGTGTTGATGGTGATTTCTTGTGGAATGAACAGGCAGTCGGTAAAGGTGACGGTGCCGCCTTTCCAGCCCACAAGTCCTCCGCAGCTATTGGTGGATGAACCCAGCAGCTTACCGGCGAACACACAGTTGGTCAGCGAGGTGGTGTTTTCCACCAATGCCACCAGTCCGCCATGGGTGCCGTCGCCGCTAACGGTCGACGAGATTGCCACTTTGCTCACGCAATTATTGAGCGAGGTGTTGCCGTATGCGTGGGCGATGATGCCGGCGGCATATTTCGCCGAGGTGCTGATGGTGCCGTCCACGGTGAGGTTGCTGATGGTGGCGCCGTCGGTGTAGCGGAACGGGGCCGTCATGTCTTGGGTGGTGTTGTAGGCCACTGTAAGTGTGTGACCCTGACCGTCGAAGGTGCCGGCATATTTCTCCTGATCGCTGCCGAGCATCGGCGAGAGATTGCTGAGTTGCACATCGGCCGTGAGCTTGGCGTTGGCGGACGGGGTGTCGGCCACGATTTGCGCGAATTCGCTCCAGTCGGCTTCGCTGCCAATCAGATAGTTGCCGGACTCGTCGGTTTGTATCGAGAAGTCGCGGAAGCGGGCGTTCAGCGTCAGATCGGTCGTCACCGGCGCGCTGAAGTCGTAGGCTTGCGTAGCGTCGCTCGCGTACCAGTATTCAAAAGTTTTTCCCTTTTTCACCGGGCGGGCGGGTTCGGCCACGGTGTAGCCGTAAGCCACCGTTCGCTTGGCATACAGCTCGCCATCGACCATGAACACCACGTTGTGCACTTCGCCGTCGTAGGGGTAGATGGTTCTGCCGTTAAGGTCGCTCTCGGCGGTCACTTGCTCATCATTTTCGAAGAAGAATACGTTGGTGAATGTAACGTTGGCCTTTACCGTCGACATATAGATGTAGTCTGACGGATTGCGCCATCCGAGCGACAGCGAGGCCGAATTGCCGTCGTGGCCAGAGGTGCCAGGGCCTACGCCGTAGCCGTCCTTACCGCCGCGTGCCTCAACAATGCCGCCGTTGATGGTGACGATGCCGCCATCGCCGCCCGTAATCGAATTGGTGGAAGTGTATCCGCCGCCGCCTATGCCGGCGCCGCCGTTGTCGCCGCCGGTAGCCTCCACGTGCCCGCCGTTGATGATAAACGTGCCGGCGTTGCCGTATTTACCGCTCCAGTAGCCGTTGCCGCCGCCACCGATGCCGGCGGCGTATTTGCCGCCCTTGGCAATCACGTGGCCGCCGTTCACCTCAATCAGGCCGGCCGTGCCGTGGATGTTGCCGCCGATGCCCGCCTCGTTGTCGCTGGTGGCGGTGGCGTTGAGCGTGGCGTTATCGCCAATCTGGGCGTAGATGTGCAGCTCCTTATTGGCGTCAACATAGATGCCATTGCCGGCATTGAGCGTGGCGCCGTCGAGCAGCACCAGATGCACCGCGCCGTTGATGGTGATACGGTTCCCGTAGTTCACTTCGCCGTCGACCACCCACCAGCCGTCGGTCAGTTCGGTCTGGTTGGTCAGAAGGGTATAGCTGCCGTCCGAGAGCGTCGCCTCTTCACCGTTGGCGTTAACATAGGTCACGTCTTGCGCTTGCAGCGCCGCGGGAGTGAGCAACGCTAACAGCGCGAACAACGTCGCGACCTTAAATTTGTATAAGACTTCTTCCATAAACAAAAAAGATTTAAAAATTTTATATAAAAACTTGCGATTTATGCCGCAAATTTACAAATAATTTCATAACTATCCAAAAAAAAACTAAAAAAAACGAAAAAAAACGAACCGATAAACTACAAATAAAACAAACTTGCAATCTCTATTTGGTCTAATTTTTCGGATTGAATTATTTTTAGATTATTTATGAGCATTCGTGTAACAATAATAGTAGTTTAAGTTGTTGTTAGTTGTTACCAAGTTGTTGTATTATAACGTCATTCAGCGTCAGTGTTGCAGCTTGGTGAGCTTGCGGCCGATGTAGTAGTTGCGCGCGTAGATGATGATGCCGGCGCTCTGGCCCAAAATCAGAACTATATCGCTGCGGATGATGCCGTACACAAGAATGAGTAGCGACCCTATGATGCTGATCATCCAGAACGTGGGCGGCAACATCGACTCGTGGTGGCGCATACTGGTCACCACCTGGAAGGCGTATCGCGACAGATAGATTACCTGTCCGCAAGTGCCGTAAATCATAAGCGAGAACGGGATGTCGGGGTTATGCAAAAAGCGGTCCACAAGCTCGGGCGCGCGCCAGATGGTTGCGGCGAGCGCCACAAGAGGGATGAGGTACAGCGGAATACGAACAGCCGCCGGCAGTCGGCGCCAAGCACCTTTATAGTCGAGGTTGAGCACGTACACATAGAACGATGCCATCTGACCCAGCAATATCACAATATCCTCGCGAAGCCAGCCGTAGGCGAGCATAAAGCAGCAACCCACCAGCGAGAACGCCCAGTAGCCGGTGGGCGACACCACGCGGCCGGCGCGCTCGGTTTTGATCCATTGCACCAGTTGTCGCGCGCCGTAGCAACCCTGCGACGCCAAACCTATCAATATAACCACTGTCGGACTCATTTTTTCGCTTCGCTAAATGTTAAATATCTCGTTTCCCGGACGTTATAAAACAACAACTTTATTTTCGTTTCTCGTTATCCGTTTTTCGTTTTAATGACGTTATAAACAACAACTTAAAGTTGTTGTTTTTTTCGTTGTCACCAAAAGAGGATCTCATGGTTTATTCAAGGGGTTTGAAGAAGCGGAGGACGCCATCGTGGTAGCGCTGCGGGTGGAAAATCTGCGCGTACTCTTGCAGCAGCACGTCGGGGTGGAACGGGAACGTGTCGAAGAAGTCGCTCCGCTCCACGTCGCACACGTACACCATCCGTCGCTCGAAGGCCGCGAAGCGGTCATTGAGCGAGTAGGCGGCGCGAAGGTCGGCCAGGCTGTGGATGGTGCGTGACTTGATCAGCCATACGTCCGCGTTCTGCGCGCGCTCAAGCACCTGGTTGAAGTCGAGCGAAAGCGAACCCGTGTGGTCGTCGTCGCGCCACGGGTAGTTGCCGCCAGCGTCCTCAATCAGCAGCGCCATGTAGCTGCCGCCGCCGGGCACGTTCCACACGCCGTTGATCACGCTCTCGGTCAGCACCATAGGTCGGTTGCCGCCTTCGGTGGCAATCTCCTCCTTGAGCTCATTGTAATGCTTCGCCACAGCGTTGTAGATGCTGTCGGCTCGCTCACGCTGCCCCACCAGTTCACCGTAGAACTTTATCCACTCGGCGCGACCCAGCGGGGTGGTCTCCATATAGTCGGCACACTCGATGATGGGCACTCCCAGCTTGGTGATTTGTCCGTAGGTGGCGTCCTGATAGGGCGAGAGCAACACGGCGTCGGGCGAGAGCGCGATCACTTTCTCGATGTCGGGCGACAGCGACTGTCCGCAGTCGGCAATGTTGCCCGCGGCGAGGCGCCGTTTGATCTCGGCGTCGTTGAAGTATTGCGCGTCGGCAACGCCTTTCACCGCGTCGAGCGCGCCAAGCTCGGCGAGTACCGCGGTGTGAACGCTACTGTACACAAGAGCCGTGTCTATCGGCACGCGCACCACAGTGGCGCCATCGGGCAGGCTGTCGGGCACCACGCTGTCGCGAGGCACGAGCGCGTAGCGGTGCAGCACCTTGCCGCGAGAGGCGCTCCACGGGTCGCTCACGGTCACGAGCGTATAGCCCGCCTCGCGTTGCATCTGCAGCAGCGACGCCTCCTTAATCTCGTTGCGGTGCAGCTTCGCGCCGCCTGAGCCCTTGCCGCACGACGGCAGCAGCACCACCAGTGCCACCATCGTCATCATTATCAATATCTTCCTCATCCTATATTCTATTTAGACGAATTTTACAAATTAATTTATTTATGAATATTCTTGAACATTCGTGATTAAAATAATCGTTATTTAAGTTGTTTTTAAGTTGCTGTTTTATACCGCCCGCTATTTTAGCAACTTGAGTTTAATCGGCCGAGGCCGAGGGCGTCAGCGTGGCCACCACATATTCGCTGCGGGTGGCGATGCGGTATTTACCGCCCCAGATGCCGAGTCCCGAACTCACGTAATAGCGCGTAGAGCCGCGACGGTGCTCGCCGAAGGCTTTCTCGTACATCGCGTCGGTCAGGTGGTTCAAGGGCCACACCTGCCCGTGGTGGGTGTGACCGCTGAACTGGAAATCGATGCCGGCCAACTCGGCCTCTTGCAGGTTGTAGGGCTGGTGGTCGAGCACGATGGTGTAGTTGCCCGCGGGTACATCGGTCACAAGCTCGCTCAGCGGGCGCCGGGCGCGGTTGGAGCGGTCGTCGCGCCCCACCACTGTCACGCCGTCGAGCGTCAACGTGCTGTCGCGCAGCACCGTTATGCCGGCCTCGCGCAGGAAGGGCAACGCCCGCTCGAGGCCGGTTATATACTCATGATTGCCTAGGCAGGCCACCACGGGAGCGTCGAGACGGCGAAGCTCGGCGGCAACGTCCTCGGCACGAAGCGGGCGGATCAGTCCGTCAATCATATCGCCGGCAATCAGAATCAGGTCGGGGCGCTCGGCGTTAATCAGGTCGACCCAACGGCCCACCTCGCCACGACGGTTGTGATAGCCGGCATGGATGTCGCTCACAAGCACCATCTTCATCGGGCGGTGCACTGACGGCTTCGACGTCGACAGCGCAAGTGGTTGGCGCACCTTGTTATTATAATGTATGTTGCCGTAGATGAGCAGGCCGCCTATCACCACCGCCAGGGTGGCGGCGGTGGCCCAGTTGTCTAGCACCAGGCGCGACGGCACCACGTGGACGGCACGACCCAAGTCGAGCACCGCGAACGCCAACAGCAGATACAGGAACGCGATGAGCCAAGTGTTGCCCACATCGTAGGCCGCGGCGCCGGCCCACAGCGGCAGACGGTCCCACAAGCCCATCACAGCCGTGATGGCCAGCGCGAGCAGCAACGTTACCACTATCACCGCCAGCCATTTGCCCCAAACGGGGAGCGGCAGCAAATGCCACAGTCGCCACCCCACATAGCAGTGGGCAACCAACGGCAATGCCATAAATATCAAAAAACCGATTCGCATATAATTTACCTGTTTAACACATTGGGCAACGGAGCAGAAGCGGCGCGCCACACTCCAATCACCACCCAACGGCGCCGCAAAGTTACAACTTTTCCCCGACATACCTCCACTCCCCAACCACATTTCCGCCACCCCCACCCAACATCCCACAAAACGATTGTAGGGGCGACGCACCCGTCGACCGTGTGCCTCTCCCGCCCGACACACTGTCCCACGCCGCCCCGAACGTCCGGAGGCCGTACCACGGTCCCACATCGCCATTGCCGCCAGAACGGCGGACCCTTTTAATAACCCCACCCTAAGGAGCCCTGGCGACGCAGGGTGGGGCCATCAAACAGAGAAAACCGTCGCCCGACGGGCGACCCCTATTTATCCGCACCCACTGTCCCACAAAAAAGCAAATTCGCCCAATTCGACGACAAAAAAATCGCCGACAAAATTAAAAATTCGCCCAATTCGCCGACAAAAAATTCGCAGATACGTAATTGTAGTTGCCCCCGCAAAATCCCCACATTATCTTTGCGAAAAAAACATATTATTATGGAAAAACAAGAAAAAAAATCCCTACTCGACACCTGCGTCAAGCACCTCAACTACGAACGCGAAGACCTCGCCACCTACGACGGACGCCAACGCCGCGACCGCGCCACACCGCGTCCCCCACCGTCCCACCAGATAATGAACCCACCGTCCAACCCAACACCGACGACAATGCGACCTCTGTCCCACCCACCACCAACCGATGCCCCCACTGTCCCACCACCCGATTGTAGGGTCGACGCATGCGTCGACCGCGTGCCTCAATCCCCTGACACCAAGTCAAATATAGCGACGCGCCATGGCGCGTGTAAATGTCCCACCAATGCCGGCCGACGGCCGGACCCCATTAATAACCCCGCCCTAAGGAGCGCCAGCGACGCAGAGTGGGGCCGCAGCCAAAGCAAGAAACCGTCGCCCGACGGGCGACCCCCATTTGTGCCCACCCACTGTCCCACCCATCAATCAAAACCCCGAAGGGGTTAACAGTACATAGGCCGGCGGTAAGCGCAATGCGCGCAACCCCGGTGCCATCGGCAACCCACATCTCGTAAAAAGCACGCCGAAGGTGTGCGAGTAAAAAACCGCCAAATAGTGTCCCACACATCTGCCAAAAACAAAAAAACGAAGCGCGAAGCGCGAGGCTGACGCAGTCAGCCCACTACGGATAACCCACGGTCAC
>JAFVDY010000021.1 GCA_017478265.1 Muribaculaceae bacterium
CCTCGCCCTGATTGGACGCAAAGTGAAAGGACGCATCATCGCCACGCGACCGGGACACACGCTCAACACATCGCTCGCGAAGCAAATACGGCGCGAGTTGCGTAGCCAGAACATTCAGGCGCCCAACTACAATCCCAACGTTCCGCCTGTAATGGACATCAACCACATCCGCCAGCTGCTGCCCCACCGTTTCCCCATGCTTATGGTCGATAAGATTATCTCGATCGACGACACTCACATTGTGGGAGTGAAAAATGTGAGCGGAAACGAACCGTTCTTTGCCGGCCACTTCCCCGACGAGCCGGTGATGCCGGGCGTGCTACAAGTGGAGGCCATGGCGCAAGTGGGCGGTCTGCTGGTGCTCAACACCGTGGACGAGCCTGAGCGCTACAGCACCTATTTCATGAAGATTGACAACGTCAAGTTCCGTCAGAAGGTGGTGCCGGGCGACACTCTCGTATTCCACCTCTCGCTCATGACGCCGGTGCGTCGCGGTTGCGCTATCATGAAGGGTTACGCTTTTGTGGGCGAGAAAGTGGTGAGCGAAGCCGAGTTCATGGCTCAAATTGTAAAGAATAAGTAAAATCCTTATATCAACATGAATTTACATCCTTTAACCTCAATCCATCCGGGAGCCAAGATTGCCGACGACGTGGTGATCGGCCCCTTTGTCTCAATCGAAGATAATGTGGAGATTGGCGCCGGCACCATCATCGACAGCAATGTGACCATCCATAGCGGTGCGCGCATTGGAAAGAACTGCCATATCCATAGTGGCGCGGCCATCAGCGATATTCCTCAAGACCTCAAGTTCAAGGGCGAGGACACGCTGGCTATCATCGGCGACAACACCAGCATACGCGAGTTCGTCACCATCCACCGCGGCACCGCCAGCAAGGGCAAAACCGTAATTGGCGATAATTGTCTGATTATGGCCTACTGCCACGTGGCTCACGACTGCAACATCGCCAACCACGTGATAATGTCGAATAGCGTACAGATTGCCGGAGAGGTGGTTGTCGACGAGTATGCCGTGCTTGGCGGCGGATCACTCATCCACCAGTTCACTCGCATCGGTAAGCACGTGATGCTGCAAGGCGGATCGCTTGTCAACAAGGATCTCCCGCCCTACACCATGGTTGGCCGACTGCCCATCGCCTACGAGGGTGTCAACTCGGTAGGACTCTTGCGTCGTGGCTTCACTCGCGAGACTATCAACAACATCCACCTCATTTACTCGACGCTCTACCTCTCGCGCCTCAATATCAGCGACGCGCTTGGCAAGATTGAGGAGGAGATTCCGCAGAGCGAGGAGCGCGACACTATCGTCAACTTCATTCGCGCAAGCAAGCGCGGAATTGTGCGCCACGGTATCTAAATCGCCGACATAACACCGTCATACTGAATGAGGCTCAAAAACTTGCGTTTTTGAGCCTCATTTTATTTATTGAAAGCGTTTTTACGCCTCGGGATCGCGACCCTCCACAATGGCTTGAGTGTCGCGGGCGATGGTGATTTCCTCGTCGGTCAGCACTACCACCACCTTCACCTTGCTGTCGGGCGTAGAGATTTCGCCTTCTTTGCCATGCCAGAGCACCTCGTTCAACTCCTCGTCAATCTTGACACCGAGGAACTCGAGGTTACGGCACACGGTCTTGCGGGTACCGGTCTGGTTCTCCCCCACTCCACCGGTGAAGGCGATGATGTCGACACCACCAAGCTCGGCAGCGTAAGCGCCAATGTATTTAAGGATGCGCAACTCGTACATGTCGAGTGCCAGCTGAGCGCGCTCGTTGCCATTCTCGGCGGCTTCCACCACCTCGCGCATATCGCTCGAGATACCGGTAATGCCCAGCACTCCGCTCTTCTTGTTCACCACGTTCATCAGGTCGTGAGCGCTCATGCCGTATTTCTCCATCAAGAAGATGAGAGCGCCGGGATCGACGTCGCCGCTGCGAGTGCCCATCATCAGGCCCTCGGTGGGTGTCAGGCCCATAGTGGTGTCGATACACTTGCCGTCCTTAATGGCACTGATGCTCGCGCCGTTGCCAATGTGGCAGCAGATTATCTTCTTGCCTTCGACCGTGGTGCCCAACATCTCACACACCCGGCGCGACACAAAGCGGTGGCTTGTGCCGTGGAAGCCGTAGCGGCGCACGTGGTCACGCTCGTAGTACTCATAGGGCAGCGGATACATATAAGCCTTCTTCGGCATCGACTGGTGGAACGCGGTGTCGAACACAGCCACTTGCGGAACCTCTGGCAGCACTTGCTCGATGGCTTCAATGCCGGCCATGTTAACGGGATTGTGCAGCGGGGCGATGCCGTAGCACTCGCGTATCATATCCTTCACCTCTTGGTTGATGAGCACACTCTTGTTGAACTTCTCGCCGCCATGCACCACGCGGTGACCCACAGCGTCGATTTCCTTCAGGCTCTCAATGCAGGCGTGGCCTTCCTTGCTCGTGAGCATATCGAGGATAGCCTTGATGGCGCCGTTGTGGTCGGTGATGTCAAGGTCGATGTTCTTCTTCGAGCCGTCGGCAAACTTGAGCTTAATAAACGCGTCGGGAAGTCCGATTTTCTCTACGCCTCCCTCGGCGAGAACGTCACCGCTGATTGCTTCAATCAGCTTATACTTGGCAGAGCTGCTGCCGCAATTTAATACCAGAATGTTCATATCTATATCTTTTGTTTCTCGTTAAATTAGTTACTTCTGTTTGTTGCCGATGGCCTGATTGCAAGTGAGGATTACGGTCTTGAAGATGTCGTCGGGGTTACAGCCGCGCGATAGGTCGTTGACGGGTGCCGCCAATCCCTGCAGCACGGGACCCACCGCTTGCGCTCCGCCAAGGCGTTGCACGAGTTTGTAGGCTATATTGCCCACCTCAAGACTCGGGAACACAAGTATGTTGGCCTTGCCTGCGATATGGCTGCCGGGCGCTTTGCTCGCGCCCACCGAGGGAACCAAAGCGGCGTCGGCTTGCAGCTCGCCGTCAATCTCGAGCGAGGGGTTCATCTCCTTGGCAATCTTAACGGCCTCAATCACCTTGTCGACGCGGCTATGCGAGGCGCTACCCTTGGTCGAGAAGCTGAGCATCGCAATCTTGGGCTCTTTGATGCCGGCAAGGTAGCGGGCGGTCTGCTCCGAGAGCACCGCAATCTGCGCCAGTTGCTCGGCGTCGGGGTCGGGAATAACGGCACAATCGGCAAACAGCAGTACGCCGTTCTCGCCATACTCCTTCTTATCCTCGCTTAATAATATAATGAACGCGCCCGACACACTCTTTATGCCGGGGGCGGTCTTCAACACTTGGAAGGCGGCACGCAGCACATTGCCCGTGGTGTTCATGGCACCGGCCACCTGACCGTCAGCATCTCCGTTCTTGATTAGCAGGCAGCCCAGATACAGCGGATCGTGAACTTTGTCGCGCGCCTGCTCAATAGTCATACCTTTATTCTTGCGAAGCTCGTAGAGTAGCTGCGCGTACGGCTCAAGGGCTTCCTCGTCGTCAGGGTTTACAATCTGAGCTCGGCCGATATTGCTCAATCCGAGCTCCACGGCTTTCTCGTTTATTTCAAGTGCGTTGCCTATCAGGATAATGTCGGCAACTTCTTCGGCAAGGACACGGTCGGCGGCGGTAAGAGTCCGCGGCTCAAGACTTTCGGGTAGAACAATGCGTTGGCGATTGTCCACAGCATTCTTCTTTAGCTGTTCAAATAGAGGATCCATTTAGTTCTTAAGTTGTTTAGATACGGTAATATTTTCCGCAAAATTACTTCTTTTTGCCGAATGTCACAAACTTTCTCCATATTTTTTCAAAAAAAGTTGTTCACAGCTGGCTCGACACTAAGCTAACACTATAAAATAACAACTCAAAACAACATTTATTTCGTTGACTTCAAAATAAGTTGTTCATTGTTGTTTATTATGAGTCTGAGTTGTTGTTTTATTACGGTCGCTTTGCAATAGGGAATTTTCGTTAAAAAAACGGAAAAAATGAGAAGATTTAGGTATTTTGAGTAACTTTGTGGCATGGTGCGACGGCAGGATTTGCCGTCACAGCCTTAATGGCTTATACCACAATGTGATAATTATTACTATTACATAACTTAAAACAACTCCTTTTATAATGAAAAATCGATTCTTCTTATCGTTGGCGTTGCTTGGCATGTGCACGATGAACGCGATGGCCGGAACCGGCGACCTGAACGATGACGGCCAGTTGAACGTGGGCGATGTGGCTACGCTCTACGGCGCTATCCTCGTTGGCGACAACAACAGCAAGTACGACCTTAATCTCGACAACCAAGTGAATGTGGGCGATGTGGCCACGCTCTACCAGTACATAATCAATGGTGTGCCCGATGATTCCGCACCCGAGTACTTGGTTGGCGGCGACATCTCGATGCTCAACAAGTATCTCGATGCCGGCGCTCACTACAACGACGCCGACAGCAACTATATCAAGGATCCGCTGCCGTGGTTCGGTCAGGCGGCGGGCTGGAACGCGATGCGCGTGCGCCTGTTTGTGAACCCAGCCAACGCCACCGACGCCCAGAAGAAGGAAGGCGTAGTGCAAGACCTCGACTATGTGGTGAAACTCGGTAAGCAAATCAAGGACGCAGGCTATCAGTTCGCGCTCGACCTCCACTACAGTGACACCTGGGCCGACCCTGGCAAGCAGAATATTCCCGCTGAATGGAAGAGTATCGCCACCGTCAACGGCTTGGCCGACAAGGTGTACAGCTATACCACCGAGGTGCTGCAAACGCTTAAGGCCGCCGGCGCAACCCCCGACCTTGTGCAGACCGGAAACGAGATTACATACGGTATGCTATGGCCAACCGGTCACGTCTATGCCGACGGAGGCGCTCAGGCCGGTGGCTCGTGGGATTACTTTATGCTATACCTCAACGCCGCTGCCAAGGCTGTGCGCGAGCAATGCCCAAAGGCAAAGCTCATTCTCCACGTAGAGATGGCACGCAACACTAATCCCGCCGCGTTCTTTAAGACCGCTGACGGACGTAATGCCGACTACGACGTGATTGGACTCAGCTATTATCCCAGCTATCACGGTGCCCCCGGGGTGCTCGATAATGTTCTCACCACGCTCGAGACAGAGCATGCCGGCAAGGAAATCATGATTATGGAAACAGGCTACGGAGCGCAATGGGAATTGCCCGACGCGAAATACTGGTACACAACGGCCAACAAGCAACCCTATTGGCCGCTCGAGGGCGACAAGACGTGGAATGCCTCTGGTGCCGGACAGTTGCAGTTCACCAAGGACCTCATCGCCCTGTGTAAGAAGCATGAGAGCGTAAAGGGTATCTTCTGGTGGTGGCCAGAGGCCAACGAGTACTGGGTCAACTGGCAGAACCCCGTCACCGCAGGATGGTACAACGCCACGCTGTATAACAACTACACCGGCAAGCCCTTCCCGGCATTGTTCGAGCTCCAAACGTTCCTCGAACGATAAGCGTTGAAAACAACATAATTCAGGGTAGCGCCTTGCGTTGGTGCTACCCTTGAATTTTTAGTGATGATATGCTTACGAGCGAGCGTCTGTGCGGCCTTCGTACCAGTTGATGAAGGCTTTGTTCACCAGTTTTACTCCGCCGGGCGTCGGGTAGTTGCCGGTGAAATACCAGTCGCCGGTGTTGCCCGGCACGGCGGCGTGCAACGCGTCGACGCTCTGGAAAATGATTTTCAGCTCTGCCTGGATATTGTCGTCCTTGACAAGGGCGGCGATACGATCCGACAGGTCATATCCGCCAATGGGAGCGTAGATGCCTTTGACGTGGTTGGTAAACGGGTCGACGCCGTGGTCGATAGCGAGTTTGCACCTTCGGTAAACGTCATCAATCACATTGTCCATTTTGTGGTCGTGCAGCAGTCCTATAGCCGCATTGAACGCCGTGAACTCGGCAAGTCGCGACATATCTATGCCGTAGAAGTCGGGGTATCGCACTTGCGGCGAAGTGGAAATGAAGACTATGCGCCGCGGGTGCAGGCGATCGAGGATGCGCAATATCGTTTGCTTGAGCGTCGTGCCGCGCACTATGCTGTCGTCAATCACCACAAGCGTGTCTACACCCGCGTTCACTTGCCCATAAGTGACGTCGAACGCGTGGCTCGCCACCTCGCCACGAATATCGTCCTGAGTGATAAATATGCGTTTCTTGAGGTCTTTGACCACTATCTTCTCGGTGTGTAGGCGTTGCGACAGCACGTGCTCCACCTGCTGCCAATAGGCCGGCGAATGGCGGTCGAGGCGCGACATCTGCGAGAGTTTGTCGCGATTGAGAATAGCGCCGAGTTCGTCCATCATGCCGAGGAATGCCGTCTCGGCGGTGTCGGGCACGAAGGTGAAGATGGTGTGCTCCCAGTCGCGATTGATGGCGCGTGCCACACGTGGCGCCAACGCGCGTCCGAGCAACTTCCGCTCGCGATAGATCACGGGATCGTTGCTTCGCGAGAAGTAGATGTGCTCGAAAGCGCAGCGGGCGTTTTCGAGGGCGGGCAGAATACGCCGGACGCTTATATTGCCATCGGGGTCGACGATAACGGCGCTCCCTGTCGGCACCTCGTGCACGTCCTCAAAATCGATGCCCATAGCGGTCATTATCACCGGCCGCTCGCTGGCGATAACGAGGATTTCGTCGTTGTGATAGTAGAACGCCGGTCTGATACCATGGCTGTCGCGTATTACGAACGTGTCGCCTCGGCCGGTGATGCCGCACATGGCGAATCCGCCGTCCCAAGTGTTGGCGGTCGACTTGAGCAACAGCTCCACGTCGCGCGTGGCGTCGCCGCAGCTTTCGAGGCTCTCGATCATCTTGCCAAGCTGCGACAGGATGGCGGTGGTGTCGCTGTTCACTTCAGGACGCGCGTGAGGGTCGCTTTGAGAGGCAATCAGTTCGTCGGCGTTGGTCATGTTGAAGTTGCCGCACAGTAGCAGTCGGCTCGCGGAGTTGCCGGTGTCGCGGAGAAAAGGGTGTACATAGTCGATACCGGAGCGCCCGGTGGTGCTGTAGCGCAGGTGACCCATGTAGATATTGCCAAGGAATGGAGTGGCTCCACCTTCGCTGTCGCGCGTGGCGCTTATATCGGCTCGCACGCGCGTGAATATGTCATCGATAGCTCCATAGCCGAGAGCTTTCTCGATAAAGAACTCGCTGTGCCCCTCGGGTCGGACGTTGACGCAGCCTATGCCGGCGCCGTCCTGCCCGCGGTTCAGTTCCTTTACCATTATCTGGTACAGCTTGTTCAAGCCATAAAGCTCAGTACCGTATTTCTCTTTGTAGTGGCTTAGTGGCTTGAGCAAGCGTATCAGAGCTATGCCACATTCGTGCTTTATCCTCATAGTTTAGTGTACGGATTGTCGAGTGGACAAGATTACAAGTGGAGAAAGGCGAAAAACGCTATTTCATGTAGGAGTAGCGGTAGTCGGTGGGCGAAAGCAGTGTTTCCTTGATTACGCGCGGGATAATCCAGCGGATAAGGTTAAACTCGCCGCCGGCCTTGTCATTGGTGCCACTGGCGCGAGCGCCGCCGAAGGGCTGCATACCGACGACGGCTCCCGTTGGCTTGTCGTTGATGTAGAAGTTGCCGGCGCAGTAGCGCAGTTTGGCGGTAATCGACTCTACTGCCATGCGGTCGCGGCCGAACACGGCTCCCGTGAGGCCGTAGGGCGAAGTGTTTTCGCACAGGGTAACGGTCTCGTCCAGCTTCTCGTCGTCGTAGGGATAGACGGTGAGCACAGGGCCGAATATTTCCTCTTCCATCGACTTGAAGTGGGGGTTAGACGTCTCGATAATGGTAGGCTCTACAAACCAACCCACGCTCTTATCGCAGTTGCCGCCGAGCACAACCTCGGCGTCAGCGGATTGTCGCGCGAAGTCGATATACGACTTGCATTTGTCGAACGAGGCCTCGTCGATTACGGCGTTGATGAAGTTGGCCGGATCCATTACGTCGCCCATCTTCACCTCGGCCGCCATGCGTTTGATGTCGGCGAGCACGTCGGGCCACAGGCTCTTGGGGATGTACATACGAGAGGCAGCGGAGCACTTCTGTCCCTGGAACTCGAAGGCGCCGCAGAAGGCTGCCGTTGCCACGGCCTTGGCGTCGGCGCTGGGGTGTACAAAGATGAAATCCTTGCCGCCCGTCTCGCCCACGAGGCGCGGATAGGACACATATTTGCCCAGTCCGGCGCAGGCCTGACTCCAGAGCGTGTTGAAGGTGGCGGTGCTGCCGGTGAAGTGAATGCCGGCAAAGTGACGCGACGCGGTAGCTACCTCGCCTATAAGCGCGCCGCTGCCGGGCAGGAAGTTCACCACGCCGTCGGGCAGGCCGGCCTCCTTGTAGAGCTGCATGAGGTAATAGTTACTCAGCAGTGCGGTGGTCGACGGTTTCCACAGCGCCACGTTACCCATAAGTACGGGGGTCATGCACAGGTTGGACGCAATCGACGTGAAGTTGAACGGCGTCACGGCGAGCACGAAGCCCTCAAGCGGACGATACTCGGTATGGTTGAGTTGTCCGTCGCCGTCTTTGGGTTGCATCGCGTAAATTTTCGACGCGTAGTGAACATTGTAGCGGAAGAAGTCGATGGTCTCGCAAGCCGAGTCGATTTCGGCCTGATAGATGTTCTTGCTCTGGCCGAGCATGCACGCGGCGGTGAGGATAGGACGATATTTAGTTGCCAGCAGGTGGGCCATCTTCATCACGATGGCGGCGCGGGTGGTCCAAGGCGTTTGGCTCCATTGCTTCCAAGCCTCCATGGCGGTGGTGATTGCAAGCTCTACCTCTTTCTTGCCCACCTTGTGATAGGTGGCGAGCACGTGGCCGTGGTCGTGGGGACAGCGCACCTCGCCGGTGTCGCCGGTGCGAATCTCTTTTCCCCCGATAATGATAGGTATATCAATCACGAGTTTGCTCTGTCGCTCCAGCTCTTTGTCGAGTGCGACGCGTTCGGGCGAGCCTGCCAGATAAGTCTTCACGGGCTCATTGGCGGGCAATGGGAATGTAATTACCGAATTGTTCATGTTTTCAGTTGTTTTTAAGTAATCGTTTATGTTATAGTTTATTGTATGCAATCTCGGTTTGCAGCCGCAAAGTTACGAATTTATAGCGGAAAAACAGATAATAAAAGTGAAAAAAAACTCTTACCGCGTTCAGATGGGCGAGTTGACGAGGTAGACGCGACGGCGGGCGCGGGTGATGGCGGTATAGAGCCAGCGGTGGAAGTCGAGCGTGGTGAGTGCCTCGGGAGCGATGGCGCCCATGTCGACGAACACGTTTTGCCACTGGCCGCCTTGCGCCTTATGGCACGTTACGGCATAAGCCCATTTCACTTGCAGCGCGTTGAAGTAAGGATCCTGCTTGAGCGAGCGAAGGCGCGAGCGCTTGTCGCCCTCTTGGTCGGCGAGGGCTTCGTTGAAGAGGCGTTCGCTTTGCTGACGCGACAGCGAGGGTGTGTCGCTCATAAGGCTGTCGAGAATGATTTTCACGTCGAGTTCGATATTGTCGTGATCGGGTAGCGACACGGTCACGCCGGCGAAGCGCAGGCCGTACAACTCCTCTATCTGCCCCCACACACGCTTCACCTGCAAGATGTCGCCGTTGGCAATGAAGTCGATGCCTTTCTCGTCCTTTGCCCAAAAGTAGTTGTTTTTACCCACCACCAGCAGGCCGCCGCTTGTGATCTCGTCCTCGCGATAGAGAATTTGGTTTCTCACGCCCATATTAAACTGTGTGGCGCGGCGGTTGCTTCGGGTAATGATGATGGTGTCGTCGATGCCGTCGCGAGAGTAGCACGAGTCTATCTCCTCGAGCAGGAACTCGCCGGTGATGCGACGAATATCGGCGAAGCCGTCGAGTTGCAGCTCGGGCGGGGCTATGGTGTCGGCATCGGCATCGGTCATCGCTTTGCGCAGCAGGGTGGCGTTGTAGAGAATGCCGCTCTCGGCGGCTTGTCGCGCGATGGTGGTCAGTTGAAGGCTATACACCGTCATGCGGTAGCTTTGCAGCACCTGCTCGCTCAGTGCGGGCGACACCGCTTGTCCCACCGGTGGCAGCTGCGCTCCGTCGCCCATCATAATCAGTCGGCAACCAGCGCCGTTATACACGTAGCTCATCAGGTCGTCGAGCAGTCGTCCCGAGCCGAAAGCGGCGCTGCCGTCGGCGTTGTTGACGTTGGCTATCATCGATGCCTCATCTACAATAAAGAGCGTATGTGTATGTTTATTCTCGGCGAGCGAGAAACCGTCGCTCATAAAGCTGTCCTGACGGTAAATCTTGCGGTGGATGGTGCTCGCGGGGTGGCCTGCGTAGTCGCTGAAAATCATCGCGGCGCGTCCCGTAGGAGCGAGGAGCACCGTCTTGATGCCTTGAAGCGACAGCGCTTTCACCACCGCTCCGGTGAGCGAAGTCTTCCCCGTGCCGGCGTAGCCGTTGAGCAGAAACACGCTGTTCTCGTCGCTGTAGAGTATGAAATGAGCCAGAGCGGCTATCACGCGCGTTTGCTCCTCGTTGGGAGTGTAGGGTAGCGAGCGCAAAACGTCGGCAAAAAAGCCGTCCGACTTCTGATCGTTGGCCCTCGGAATATCTGTTTTGGTGTCAATCATAGCGCAAAGTTATAAATTTTCGCGATATTTTATGGTGGTTTGAACAAAAATACTTACCTTTGCAGCGCAAAAAAGGCGAAATGCCCGTTTTGGGGATGAAACGCCCCGTGATTGGAGTGATGCTCGAGTGGCTGAAGAGGCACGCCTGGAAAGCGTGTAA
>JAFVDY010000022.1 GCA_017478265.1 Muribaculaceae bacterium
CAAAATGTAGACAAGCGCCATGGCGCTTGTCGCAACTACACCACTGTACCACAATGCCTATACTCAATTATCCCGCCACCCCACTGTCCCGCCAATGCCGGCCGAAGGCCGGACCCTTTTAATAACCCCACCCTAAGGAGCATTCGCGACGCAGGGTGGGGCCAACGACACCGGTATCAACCGTCGCCCGACGGGCGACCCCTATCTGTGCCTCACCCACTGTCCCACGCTCTTGCGCCCCGTCGGGGCGCGGTGGATGGGGGGCGTTCGCCCCGACACAGGGGCTGCGCGCTACGCGCTTGCCTCCTGCCTGAACTCCTAAGCGCCTCCGGCGCTTCGCAGCACTTCCACTCCCACTGTCGTGTGGTAATGTATATTTATGCTATTGAAAAACTATTCAGTTTAGGTATATTTCATTGAATGGGGCGCTGCCGGCAGGTGCCTTACTAACGGATTGAGACTAATCAAATTGCCCGGTTTTGCTTACTTATGAGGGTAGTAATCATGCTAATATGAGCAGACTGGTTAATAGATGTTAAAAAAGACTATTAAAAAAGATTGATTTCCTACTTTTTTTATGTGAATATTTGGATTTCTTGTAATTATATCGTAACTTTGTATGAAATTCGAGCAAATTAAACAATATAAATGTATAAATTTAAATGAAAAGCTTATTTTTAAACAAGACCGCCTTGCACCGCACCGCGCTGGCGCTGATGATGACGGCCTTGGCTGCTTGGAATTTCCAGGCCAACGCCGCATGGTATATGCACGGCAACTTCCCGTCGCTCAACGGAGGCAACGGGAACAACACGTGGGCGCTCACCCACGGCTGGGGCATGATCCAAGATGGCCCCAACGCCTTTTATGCCTACGATATTACCTTCCCCGGTAATGACGTGGAGAACTACTACTTCTTTTCGAATAATCAAGGCACCGGCGACTCTGATTGGGAGTATTTCAAAAACAACAACTATCGTTGGGGCCCAGGCACCGATGGCACTGCCACCAATAAGGGTGAGGTTTATTCGGCAGGGCAGGGTAACAACACCAGCTACAAATGGCAGCAATCCTCCAATTACACCTGCTATGTGCTCTATCGAACTGATGCCCATAAATTTGTAGTCAACGACGAGATTTACCTCATCGGCTCGGACGCGAATTTGGGCAGTTGGGAGACTTTGCCAATCCCGTAGTCACGCTTCACTACGACCGCGATGGCCTCTACAAGGCAAGCAACGTTACCATCACCACCGACACCCGCTTCTGCTTTGCGGGCGACAAGAATTGGCAGTTCACCTATCGCCCGGCAACCGACAACGAGGCGGTGGAAAACAATGCTTGGGTGACAACCACGCTCGCCAACACCGCTGGCAGCACTTCTACCTACGCTTACACGATTCCGGCCGGCACCTACGAGGTGACGTTCAACATCAAGAATCACACGTTCCAGTTCAACCGTCACATCGACAAACTCTACGTTCTCGGACAAGTGAACGGCAACCAGTGGGCCGCCAACGTGGGACTCGAGATGACACGCGTCAGCTATAATGTGTTCAAGGTCGAGCACGTTTCCATCGCCGACAATGCGACTTTGTCCTTCTCTACCGTTCTGGGCACCGCGGCCGACGATTGGAGTGACGCAGTGAAAAGCGGACGTGTAACCACCACCCACACCGAAAACTGGCCTTTGCGAACCGAATACCTCGATATGCCGCTGACTCTGGCGGGACCTAAACTATTCAACCCCGAAAACAGCTTCGAAATGAAAGCCGGGGGCGGTTACTACGACATCGACGTGAACATGAACAACATGACGGTGAAATTCACGGCGCGCAACACGCCGTGGGACGGCATCACCTACCAATGGGAAGACGAGAATGGCGCCACCAACAGCAGCGACCTGCTCGACGTGGCCACCGACCCGCGACACATGCTCGCACTCTTCAACGAGGTGTACACCAACCCCAAGGTGCCTGGGCAGCTCGAGCATAACGAGTATCTGCTCGACGGCACAAAGGCCACCTATCAGCGTAACCCGCGCGTGATTGACTATAATCGTCATAGCTATATGTTGTATGGCATCTCCAATTATACGTCAAGCTCACCTTATGTCAATTTCTCTGAAACGGGCCTGGTGAGGAATTGCACAACCAATCCCCCGACGATGTATCAATTCCGTACCGACACTTACCCGGCCTCTGACAGGGGTTACTTGATCGGCAGGTTTACAAGGCGCATACCATGGCTCAAAATCAACGGCAAAACAGTGGAGCAACTCACCCCGGACGATGTGGTGTCGCCTCCTAAAGAGGATGGCATGACCTTGCTGCTGGTCGAGGTGGCCGACGAATGGGACAATAGAAACGACTGGGATCGTGACGATATGACCGGCGGAGGCACCAACCGCCCTGTGGACAACAATTTGATACCCATCACCAAAAAGTCGCTTAAATCGGTGCGGGTAATCCCGCAATACCTCCGCGTGACCGACTCCAACAACCCTGGCTACTTGTTTGTGATCGACAAAATCACGGCGCAACGCTTCTTCTTCGCCTCGAAGGGACGCGAGCAGGTGGGAGATGCCTATGGCTCGTCCAACTCGCCGCTCTTCACCGCCTATGAGTGCATCGCTCCCCAAGATATGAAAATCGATCCAGAAGTATTGCGACAGGGACAAGTGGAGTATGTCCAACACGACTGCTACAACATTTGGCAAAAAGGTGAAAACGACGGACACTTCATCGACCTGGCCGGCAGCGAGGCCACCACGTTCAACAACCTCGCGCTCTTTGTGCCCGACAAGCGCTTCCCGGGATTGGATTGGAACCCCACCACACGAACAATCAACATGGCTAATTCGGCGGCCAATACCGGTGATGACCTCACCAAGTTCTACCACCAACGCGAGCAGAATAAGAAATTTAGGCCCAAGTTGTTGCTCTACAAGGCGTTTCTCGACGCCTCGGTAGCCGCTACCGCTACCGAGGGTATCTACCGGGTGACACTCAACTGGCACACGTGGTTCGACAAAGAGAAACTCGAGGCTGATGTCGACCAGCAGTATTACATCTACGTGCAGAACGCCAACGGCGAATGGGTGAACGTGGGCACTTTCCATCCGCAGTCGGGACTGGGCGTGGGAGGCACAACCGAACTCCAGACGCTCAGCTACGACATCCAGCAAACCGAGGCCACGCAAGTGTTCAACTATATGGTGACCGCCAACCCCATCGACAAGCATGAGGTAGAGGTAGACGGGGTTACCAGTACCGTAGTCACCGCCTCGTCGATTAAGGTGAACACCAACATCGCCACCATTATGATACCCGGTCGCGAGCGATTTGTGGTCGATGTGGCCGACTATCGCAGTCGCTTTGCCCTCAACACCGAGCACCAGCAGCTCAACGTGTATCGCAATCGTGTAAAAATCTCGCTCAACAATGGCGACCCGGCTACCGACCTGCCTTTCGATATCTACCGCCGCTCGACCGGTGGCGCCACCGACGAGAGCGTGAAGATCGCTAGCTTCAACCTGAGCTTAAGCGGTGTGTCGGGAGTCTACAACTATACGCTCAACTTCGAGAACGGCACGCAGGTCTATAACCCGCGCTTTGAGTCGACCGACCGCAGTTCAAACGAGACGCTCACCGGTACTATCGGCAATGGCGGCTACATAGAATGTGTCGACCTCTTCACCGCCAGCACCGCCACCAACGAGCATCCGAGCCAGTACACCTACGAGGTGATGCGAGCCGACGAGTCGCGAAGCAACAAATATGTGGTGCCGGTGCTCAAGAGTGAAACCACGGGAAAGAGGGCCGGATTCACAAAGGACGATGTCGACGACGACGCCAACCACAGCCTGCGTGAGGACCACGAGGTGCAAATCACCTTCCAAGCGCAAATCGACGAGCACCGCTCGCTCGAGAAGTACGACGTGCACCGTGTCGATATTGTTGAGCACAAATACGACTATCACGTGGCAAAGGCCGAGCGTGGCAACGACAATAAGATCTCGCTCGTCAACATTGAGCACTCTACCGGACACTTGACCAACGCTTTGGGTATCTTCGACGTGCTCACGGCACCTGAGGGCAAGTTGAACCTGACGGTGTACGACGACTTGGAGTATTGCGACCTCGAAGACCCGCACTACGTGACCGAAATCCGCACCGTAAGGGGCAGCGAGAACAACTGGATGTACAACACCTACGGCACTAATGTGGTGGATGTCGACGAGCCGCAGATGCATTTCGTGTGCAACGGCAAGAGCCGCACCGAAAACGTCTACGCCGACCCGGGTGGCAACACCATGGGATATTCAGCCAATTTGCAGGTGATACCTAACTATTTGCCTGACAACCTGCAAGTGTACCGCTATCGCATTTGGCGAGTGGAAGAGGACGGAAGCGAGACACTGCTCAACACTGTGGACCTCAACGAGAATAAATATATCGACTTGGGCAACCTCACCGATATGTGGCCGACATACAATGTTCAAGATGGCAAGTTCCCCGATGTAATTCTGGAAGATATCTACAAGGCGAAACCGATTAGTGAAGATATCACCTACACCGAGACCGATTCCGAAACCGGGGAGAAGGATACCATCACCGTGGTGAACAGCAAGCGCACCGTGAAGTATATCGCGCGTATGTACAGCTCCACCTACAACAACTCGCCCAGCGGAGGCAGCCAATACGCTCCCTTACGCAACTCCGTTACCACTCGCGGCCTCGAACCTGAGGTGGACGATCCTACCCACAAGTGGTACGTGACCGAGAAGGACTTGGTGCTGACCTACGACTACTACGACAAGACACAAACCCCCACGGGTATCAATGTCGTTAACACCGACAGCCCGGTGGTGAATGTGCGCTACGTCAACCCGCAGGGCATGATTAGCGACCGACCCTTCTCCGGCATCAACATCGTGGTCGTAACCCGCGCCGACGGACGCGTGTCTACCACCAAGATACTCCGTTAATCCCTTCGAAAGGTAGCTTCCCTACCATAAATCAGACGGATTATACTGGCAACAATCAGTATAATCCGTCTATTCTTATCCTGCTGTAAAGTGTAAGATGTAAGATGTGCGACCACTATTCCACCCGCTAATGTAGGGGCGACGCACGCGTCGCCCGGGTGTCGCAAACCGTTGACAATCAGCAGCGAATGCAGGAACGCGCCCGACAAAAACTGCGAAGCAGTTTATACTATGCTTAACCCCGAAAACGAAGTTTTCTGGGGTAGGGACGCGCCATGCCGCGTGTAGTGTCCCACCCATCAATTA
>JAFVDY010000023.1 GCA_017478265.1 Muribaculaceae bacterium
CAGAGCGAGCGTGAGGAGCGCGAGGCGGCCGAAGCCAAAGCGCAAGCCGAGGCCGAGAAAGAGGCGGCAAAAGCCGAAAAAGAGGCTGAACGCGAGGCGGCTAAGAGCAGCAAGAAGAAAGGCATTCTATCCAAGGTATGGAGTGCCGTTATCACAGCCATCACCGCCACCTTCGCCTCAATCGTGGGAGCTTTCGTAACCGAAAAGGTAACAGGCAAAAAGAGCAAGAGCCGCACCAGCGCCACCGCCAAGATTACCAAGAACGCCACCTCGGCCGCGACGCGCACCATCACTCGCGAGATAAGCCGCAGCATCCTCGGCAACCTCGTCAAGTGACGCGGCGCTAATATCGATTACTCAAATTCCTAAAGTAGCTAACGATATAAAAAGAAAACTTAAACAACTTGTAACAACTTTTTTATGGAGTTGTATAAGACTCTCAACATTCGAAACTTATATCAACTATTTATTTACTTGCGAAACTTGAATAGATTATAAAAAGTAAGGCCTCGCTAAGTCGAGGCCTTACTTTTTATAATCTGACTACTCCACTACTTGCGTTTTGAGAGCATCTATCTCACGGACAGCCTCCGGCCTACCATTCATCGAGGCTTTGATCAGCCAATCGATTGCCGCATCGGTGTCAACAGGCACTCCTCTCCCGTCCTTAAGACATTTACCATAGGCTAATTGAGCGTCGGCATTACCCAGCTCCGCGCCACAGCGAAGATATTCAGCCACTTGACTCCAATCAATGCTCGAAACGTAGTCCTCATCGCTGAGCAGAAGAGCCAGTTTATAGTATCCTTCACCATCCTGAGCATTTGCCGCCTGCTCATAGAGAGCCTTGGCTTTATCCAAATCTTTCACTGAATCATTGCTGTTGCGGTAATAGTCACCGAGTGCGCACATGGCGAGTGGGACACCGGCGCTGGCGGCTTTATCATACCATTGCACAGCCTTTATAGTATCGGCTCGGCCTAATTCTCCGCTTTCTTCCAGCACGCCCATATAATAGCATGCCATAGGATGCCCACGCTTAGCCGAATGCAGTATAAACACTTTTCCTAAAATAGAATCACGGTCGTTGACACCATCGGCAAGACACATCGACGCCAAATGATACTGGGCTTCAAGTGAGCCGCTCAAAGCAAGGTCATGCAGTAACGACCTTGTCACGCTATCACCAAGAGAATACTCTCCAACTCGACTGTTATACAACAGATCGAGACTGTCGCGATAAGCGGCATTGTTGTCGTAAAGCGAGTCGGCGGCTTGCAAGTTTGAATAAAACTCATTAACTCTCTTGTTTAAATCCATCCATAAAGAATCGTGCTCTGTGGGTTTAATTAGTGTAAAGTCCGCTGGCAGCCTGCGAGATTCTGAGATTGGAGGGATAATAATTCTTTTCGTTTTCCCTAAATCAACTTTAGGAACTATCGGAACGATAGGACCTCTATGTTCATTATGCGGCCGCTGCATGACACCTTTTCGCGGTTTGCTCTTGTAACCGCCTGGCGATGGTACTCGTCGCACTTCCGGCTTTGGCAACACTCGCTCCACTCGCGGTTTTGGCACCTTGAGCACTTTGGTTCTGAGACGCGCATAAGCCATGTTCGAAGGCATAATAAGCATAATCGCCAATGAGCTACAAATCATTGCCGTTATTAGTTTTAACTTTCTCATAATTGCATTCAACTTATTGTTTTAGATATCACTCAACATTAACATTCTTACTTGTTCATCACCTCGGTGATGAGGTTCTCGGCGAAATTCACCAGCGCGAGGAGTTCCTCGATGCAGCACCACTCGAGCGTGGAGTGCTCGGCTTGCTGACCGGAGTAAACGCCTGAGCCACCGGGCATCAAGTCGGTGTATTTCGCAAGCATCATCGCGGAGGTGGTACCGGCGCGTTCCATGCGTGAGGTCATTGGCATTCCGGCCTCGGCGGCCGCTTTCTCAATCATTGCGGGCAAGAAATGCGGAAGAGAATATTTCACGTTTTCATATTGCATACGGTCCTCAATTTTGCTTACCTCCACGTGAGGAAACAACTGTTGCACTTTAGCCATATTATCGGTCATCAACTGTTGTTGATAGCGCCCTTCGGCGGGGTCGAAGAAGCGTAAACGCGCTTTCACAATCCATTCAGTGCTTATTTCTTTGCCATTCTCGTCCTTGGGTTGATAGAGCGTGAAACAGTGGATGTATCCCTCATCACCGTCACGGTTGGCGGGGTTCATCTCTACCGGTATCAGGCTTATGAAGGTTGCCGCCGCCGTGAGCGCGTCGGCATATTTGAGTTCCTTGCCGTGACTGGCGTGCACGTTGTTGCCTTTGAAATAATAAGCCTGGCCTATGGCCGAGAAATTGCCGACCGAATATTTATCATGCGTGTCGCCGTCCATGTCGATAACCACATCGGGACGACAATTAAACACCGACGGATCATAGCGCTCGGCGGCAAGCCCTATATCCTCATTCTGGCTCAAACATATCATCACGCGGCCATGCTTAAATTCGGGGTTGTTGATAATTTCCTCCACGAGCGTTACCAGTATGGCGCACCCGGTCTTGTCGTCGGCGCCGAGCAATGTGGTGCCATCGCTGGTGACAATAGTTTTCCCTATCAAATCCTTAAGATGTGCGCCTTTGGGCTGATTTGGGTCGAGCACTTGATTGCCGGTAAGCACAATTTTCCCGCCGTCGTAGTTGCGGTGTACAAGCGGACGAATGCCCTTGCCGGGAGCCTCAGGGGTGACATCAAGGTGTCCCAGAAACAAAATCGACGGAACGTCTTTCTTTACATTCGGCCGAATGTCGATATACACATAATAGTCGTCGCTAAGTGTCACCTTCACGTCATCACCTGCAATCAACCTCACCTCGTCGTAGACATATTGAGCCATCTGCTTCTGGCCTTCAGTCATTGGGAACGGCAATGGTGACTCATCGTCGCTCTGGCTCTCGATTGTCACATACGACAGGAAACGATTTAACATCTGCTCGCTCCCAACTTTACGCGTTATCAACGAGGGATTGGCATACGCGCAGGCGACACTTATTGCCGCCAGCATCAAAGTAGTAATTTTTCTTATCTTGCTCATTTGTTTATATATATTTGATTAATATTTGCGATACAAAATTACCACTAAATGAACGCCTACTACAAATTTATAACCACTATTATGACAAAAGATGGGGTTTTAATGATGAATTACACGTTTTCTATGAATTAACCCAAATAGGCCGTTTGGCCTATTTGGGTTAAATACCAGTTTCTTTGATTTGTTATCCTAATAACTATCTTTAGTTAGGGTTACTCTCGTCTACTTCAGCATCGGGGGGCGTCTCCTTGCTCTCTTCCATCACCACTTGATAGTTGTTGACGATAGCACCTACCACGAGGTTCAACAGCAGGAATGCCGACAGGATAAACCACAGTACATGATAGGTGGTAATCACCGTCGGGCTCACCTTAATCAGCCCAAGTTGCGAGGCGGTCACGAGGTTGTAACGCACGTCGGTCCAATCCTCGCCCGTGAGCTCACGGAAAAGAGTGAAGAAAGCCTCGTCGAGCGTGCCGAACGGATCGGGGCTGTTGGACGGAGCGTTAGGGGCGATTTCCTGCAACTTCTCATAGTTGACACGCTGCTCGGCAGTCATCTGCTGCTCGCTGGGCAAACGGAAGAGGTTTACGCCTATTATCGCGAACAGATAGACGAAGATAAAGAAGAATATCACGTTATAGAACAGAGCGCTAAGCGATTTGATAAGCACCGATATTATCAGCTTTATCTCACGCGCGCTCCGCAACAATCGTAGCACACGGAACACACGCAGCACACGTAGCGCCATCATCGCCGAGCCGTTGGCAAACAAGTTCTCGGGGATATAACTTATCAATACAAGCGACAGGTCGAAGATATTCCAGCCGCCCGAGAAAAACGACTTCACACTGTCGGCG
This sequence comes from Muribaculaceae bacterium, assembly GCA_017478265.1. Taxonomy (GTDB): domain Bacteria; phylum Bacteroidota; class Bacteroidia; order Bacteroidales; family Muribaculaceae; genus Sodaliphilus. The sequence goes on from JAFVDY010000023.1 coordinate 3,968, forward strand.
GCGATAAAGCGCAGAATAATCTCGATGGTGAAAATTCCGAGGATTATCGACTGCAACAAAGCCACGGTAGCATTGTTGGAATACGTCTCTACTCCTATAAAAAAGCAGTTCAACAGAATCACAAGCGTGATAGCACGGTCAAACCACTTGTTGGTCGTTACTTTTTTACACCACTGTTTGAAAGAATTCATAAATCTATCTAATCAAGTAATCTCTAATTCCTAATTTTCTTCATCATCGTCCCAATCGTCGAAACCGAAGAATGCCTCGTCGGCAAACTCGCGCATCTCGCGCCCTTCCTTCTTAGTAGGACGGCCCAAACCTTTCTGACGCTTTACAAAGCCTCCGATGCGCGCCATCTCCAGCAATTCATACTGGTCGGGGGGCGTAAGGTTGCGCAGATAGTTGGGCACGAGTTTGGCGCCCACGCGATTGTTGAGCGTGGCGAGCACCTCGAAGCGAAACGTCACCGGCGGCTTGCGCACGTCGATTATATCACCGGCTTTCACCAGGTGCGACGGCTTCACGTTCTGTCCGTTCATTGTCACGCGGCCAAGTTTGCATTGGTCGGTGGCAAGCGATCGTGTTTTGAACACTCGCGTAGCCCACAGCCATTTGTCTATCCTTACTTCCGCTGCCATTGTCACTCGTTAGCGCTTACTTATTATTATAATGTGTCATAGCAAAGTCGATACCGCTCAAGCAGAAAGCCTTCACCGCCTCGGCGGCATGCTTCAGGCGCTCGGGAAGCAAAGCGCGCTCCTCGGGTGTGAAATTGCTGAGCACATAGTCGATCTGCGCCCCTGTGGGAAAAGCGTTGCCTATTCCAAAGCGCAACCTCGCATAATTGGTAGTGCCCAAGCAGGCATTGATGTTCTTCAAGCCGTTGTGACCGCCATCGCTGCCTTTGCCTTTCAGGCGCACGGTGCCGAAAGGCAATGCCAAATCGTCGAGCAACACCAACAAATGTTCGGGCTCAATTTTCTCTTTATTCACCCAATAGCGCACGGCCTCGCCGCTGAGATTCATATACGTCGAGGGCTTGAGCAAGAGCAGTTGCTGATTTTTCAAACGCATCTTCGCCACCGAGCCATACCGCGCCGAGGTAAAAGAAATGTTGGACGCCCCTTCAACGAGGGCATCCAACATCATAAATCCTATGTTGTGACGGGTCGATTGGTATTCAGCGCCAATGTTTCCCAGTCCAACAATCAAAAACTTGCTCATTTCTGTTTCGTCTTCCTTGCGTAGTCGAAATAGTGAGAAAAGTTTCTGTAGAAGCGACATCGGGTTACTCAGCCTCCTCCTCAGTAGTAGCGGCGGCAGCGGCGGCAGCGGCAGCGCGGGTAGCACGAACGCCTGTGATAACCAGGTCCTTGGCGCTGGCGAGCTCGAAGTTGTCGAACTTCAAATCGCTAACCTTAACCGATTGGCCAATCTGCAAAGCGTCAACATTGACAACAATGCGCTCGGGAATGTTGCTGTAGATACCGCGCACTTTCACCTTCTTCATGCTCAGGTAAAGCTTACCACCGGCCTTCACACCGGCAGCGTGGCCTTCTACCTTGACGGGGATCTCAACCACTACGGGCTTGTCGTCGCCCACCTCAAGGAAGTCGAGGTGAAGAATTGTGTCCTTTACGGGGTGCCACTGGATGTCCTTTACTACAGCCTTGCGCACTTCGCCGTTGAGGTTAAGCTCTACCAGTTGGGTGTCGGTGTTGTAGATGAGCTTGCGAACATCGCCGTACTTCACAGTGAAGTCGGTGGTAAGAACAGCCTTACCGTCGCGACCGATTTCTACCACTTTCTCGCCATCCTTAAGAGTACCGGCATACTTGCCATCCTTGAGTTCAACCACCTTACCGCCGTTCAACACGCACGGAATCTTCTCGTCGAGGCGCAACGCCTTCGCAGCCTTCTTGCCAAGGGCAACACGAGGCTCAGCATTCAGTTGGAATGTCTTCATTTCTTTTAATCTAATTTGTTGTGTTACTAAAAATTAAGTTCTTTATGCCCTTAATTTCCCATCACACGGGAGCTCAAAAGCGCCGCAAAATTACAACTTTTCCTTCATTCCACCAAACTTTTCACGAAAAAAATCCTAAAATTGCTATTACGCAGATTGAGAATTAAAAATAATTTCACCATAATACCAATGAGCCGATTTCGCCTCCCAATTCCAACGAGGCGGTTCTAAACCCTAATGCTTTGAATATACGGCTTATAGTAGGCAACGTCATACTATTACCATTCTCAAGACGAGAGATTTGTGACTTCTTCACTCCTACCCTATCGCCAAGTTCTTCTTGAGTCAAATGCTGGCGAAGTCTTGCCTCTTTTATCGCTCTACCTACGTTATAAATATTTATCGCTTCTTTTACTTCACGCTCATGACGGTCACGCTCGGGTGTTCCAATTTCTCCATAAAAATCATCAAGCGCCTCATTTAATGTAATATATTCATTTCTGCTCATAGCCATCATCTTTTGTTATTAAAATAATCCAATCTTGATCTCTCAGCTTTCTCAATATCTTTCTTTGGTGTTTTATTACTTTTCTTGATAATGCCATGCGTAGTAACTATTAAGGCATTTTCATCATTATCCCAAAAGGCGAATATTCTATATGAAATTTTGTTATATAAAGTCCTGAATTCCCATATTTCAGAGTTTTCGAGTTTCTTAAACAGTTCATTATTCTTTTCTCCCAATGAGACACGATGCATATTATAGTAAATTTTATCTGCAGCTTGACGGGATAAACTTTTGATAAAAATCGAAACCTCTTTTGATATTAATATTTTTATTGTCTCATTCATGTAAACAACTAATTGAAAGTGCAAAATTAGCACAAGTTTACAAAATACGCAACTTTTTTAAGCAAAAAAAATAATATTTCATTCTTTTATTGTTTTTTTTGTATTTTTGCATTTTGAAACGATAATTTTTTTGACTGTTATGAAGAAATTACTATTGACTGTACTGACGCTTGCGGTAATGTGCACCGCGCAAACCGCTATGGGGCAAGAAATGATTTTTGCCGACAACGAACTCTCGCTCAGCCAAATAGAGAAACAATGGCACAATGCTCACATCTACGCCATTCAGGAGCCCGAACACGCCACTATCGACCAATTCGTGCTCGCATTCTCGCAAGCCTATCCCAATTACCTTTGCAACAGAGTGGTGGCTAAAATGCTGGGGGTCGGACAAGATGGATACATCGGCGATTATGTGCTCGACAAGAAAAACGGTTTCTTCCACGCCGAAGGACTTGCCGAACTCACCGAATCAATCGAGATGTGCTACTGGCGATGCGCCGACGGAGGGGTAATCGTTGCCGTCGCCCTGCATGGCGACGAGTATGTCTACGACGAGAGCGTGCCTATTGAGGAACAAACCTGCGACGACCGCACCACACAATGCCTCAACGACCTCATGTTCTATCGCATCAACCCCGACGAGTTGCTCATGCGCCCCATCACGCCTAACGCTATGTGCGGCAAGAGTTTCAACTTTGAGAAATATGAGATTAAACTACCGCGCGACGGCCGCGACATCGTCCTCAACCCCATTGAGGATAACACCCCGTGCTACACCCTCAAATGGAACGGAAAGGGCTTCGACGTGGTCAAAAAATAAGCTACAAATGTGAAAATAATTTTTTCTTTTGTTCATAATTATAATAAAATTGTTCTTTTTTTACCTCAAAATTTGTGTACTCTAATTATAGATAGTACTTTTGCCGGCAAAATTGAACAGTTTTTACCTATATGAAGAAAATTCTACTACTCGCTTTTGCTATAATAGCCTCATCTGTCGGCGCTTCAGCCGCCATCTCGCTCGACTCGTGCAGACACATGGCGGTGCGCAACAACAAGGATTTGGTCGCCAGCCAATTGAAGATTGAGCAGGCGGGGTATCAACGCAAGGAAGCGCACGCGGCTTATCTGCCGGCCTTCGACTTTACCGGAGCATATATCTACAACTCGCGTAAAATCGCTCTTATTGAGGAGGACGCGCTGCTGCCGGTAAAGAATTTCGACCTCGCCAGCGGTGGCTACCAGTTCAATATCGTCAACAATCCCGCTACGGGACAACCGCTCGTGGTAAACGGTCAACCGGTGCCGGCACAGGTGGCTTTGCTGCCCAAGAGCGCTATGACCTACAATATCCACAACATCATCCTCGGCTCTATCACCGTCACTCAACCCATCTACATGGGCGGCAAAATCAAGGCTATGAACGAGATTACACGCTACGCCGAACAGCTGGCACATTCGATGCACGACAGCAAGATGGAAGAGGTGATTTACAGCGTAGATGCAGCTTATTGGCAAGTGGTGTCGCTCAAGGCTAAACAGCGCCTCGCCGAGAGCTACCTGCAGCTGGTCAAGCAACTTGACGATGACGTCAAGCGGCTCGTAGCTCAGGGAGTAGCCACTCACGCCAACCAACTCACGGTCGACGTAAAAGTGAACGAGGCCGAAGTGGCGCTAACCAAGGTTAACAACGGTGTCGCGCTCGCCAAAATGGCTCTTGCCCAGCTTTGCGGCATGAAGATTGACAGCAATTTCACACTCACGGACGAGGATCTCGACGCATGGGCACTGCCCGAGAAGGCTCCGGTAATCGACATGAACCAAGTGTACGCCAACCGACACGACCTTCACTCGCTCGAACTCGCCACCAACATCTACGACCAGAAGGCGCGCGTGACGCGTAGCGAGATGTTGCCGCAAGTGGCGGCCGTAGGCGCTTTCCACGTTATGAACCCCAACAGCTACGACGGGTTCAAGAACCGGTTCGGCGCGGCCTTCTCAGTAGGCGCGATGGTGAAAATTCCGCTCTGGCACTGGGGCGGACTGAGCAACAAATATAAAGCGGCGCAAATCGACGCGCGCATGAAACGGGTCGAACTCGACAACGCTCGCGAGAAGGTTGAGCTGCAAGTCAACCAAGCGGCTTTCCGCTATCAGGAATCTTACAAAACACTCGAGATGACCCGCGCCAACCTCACAAAGGCCGACGAGAACCTGCGCGTGGCGCAAATCTCCTTCCGCGAAGGGCTCGCCACCACCGACGATATCCTTACCGCACAGACAGCATGGCTGCAAGCCAACAGCGAGAAGATTGACGCCGAAATCGACGTGATGCTCTGCGACGTATACCTCTCGAAGGTGCTTGGCAACATGAACGTAAACTATTGATAACAATATAACACTCAGCAATATGGACAACAAAAAAAAACGA
>JAFVDY010000024.1 GCA_017478265.1 Muribaculaceae bacterium
ATCGACCCTGTGCGCTTTATCGGCAACTACAGTTCCGGCAAGATGGGCTTCGCTCTCGCTGCCGAGTGTGCCGCAAGAGGAGCCGACGTAACGCTTGTGGCCGGGCCGGTGGCACTACCTCTACCCCACCCCGCCGTGACGCGCATCGACGTGGAGAGCGCTCAACAGATGCACGACGCTGTAGTGGAACGTTTCGCTGATGCTGATGTCGCGATCATGTGTGCCGCCGTGGCCGACTATTGCGTCGAGAACGTGGCGCAATCTAAAATCAAACGCGAGAAGGACGACATCCCCGTTATCCGCCTCAAGAAAAACCCCGACATCGCTCGAGCCATCGGAATGATGAAACGCCCGGGGCAGATAACAGTAGGTTTCGCTCTCGAAACTGATAATGAGCAATTCAACGCGATGGACAAACTGGAGCGCAAAAATCTCGACTTCATCGTCCTGAACACGCTGCGCGACAAGGGTGCCGGATTTAAAACCGACACCAACAAAGTGACGATAATGCGGCGCAATGGTGTCAACAGCGCGGGCGAACTGAAGGACAAGCGACTGGTGGCACGTGACATTGTAGATGTGCTGTCCAAGGAATATCTTAATCAATAGCGAATTATCACTATCACTATGAAGAGTTTAGTAAATAAAGCAACAGCAATGGCGGCGATAATCGCAGTGGCCATGGCAAGCGCCACGGCAAGCGCCGAGGAACTCAATTGCCAGGTGGAGATTAACGCCCAAAAGGTGGCGAACGCCAACAAGGAAATCTTCAACACCTTGCAGCAGGCCATAAGCGAATATATGAACACCACTCAGTGGACCGACGCCCAATTCTACACCAACGAGAAGATTGATTGTAAACTATTCTTCACCATCGCCACCTACGACGACGCCACCGGCAAAATGGAAGGCGACTTGCAGATACAGTCGACCCGCCCTGTCTACAACAGTAGCTACACCACCACTCTCATCAACTTCAAGGACACAAAAATCTCGTTCCTGTATCAAGAAAACGAACCTCTGGTGTTCAACGAGATGGAGATGCAAAGCAACTTGACGGCAATTCTCAACTTCTGGGCTTATATGATAATCGCCATCGACTTCGACTCCTTCGGGCTTGAGGGCGGAGAACCGTACTACGAGAAAGCCGCCAACGTGGTGAGACTGGCGCAAAGCTCGGGCGAAACGGGATGGAAGATGTTTGAGGACGACAAGAACCGTAGTGCCGTGCTCAGCGCTTACACCGACAAGACCACCTCTCTAATCCGCACCATAATCTATAACTACCACCGTATGGGTCTCGACCAAATGGTGACAAGTGTCGACAAGGGAAGACAAGTGATAACGCAAGCGCTAACAGTCGACCTCAAGAAAATCTATGACGCGAGCCCCATGAGCGTTAGCCTGTCGATGTTTAAGGACGCGAAGCTCGACGAGATTGTCAACATCTATTCAAAAGCCAATCAAACCGAGCGCGACAATGTGTACGAATCGCTCTACCAGCTCTTCCCGGCCGACAACACGCGTCTCGAGAAAATCAAGAACCCCAATTCCTAACTTGACATTATCAACAACTGAATGATATCACGGCTTTATATAAGCAACTACGCTCTTATCGACCGGCTTGAGGTGGATTTCGCCAATGGCCTCACCATCATCACCGGCGAGACCGGAGCCGGAAAATCAATTATACTTGGGGCGCTATCGCTCATCCTGGGCGGTCGCGCCGATAGCGCCGCCATACGCAATCGCGAGGTAAAGACGGTGGTTGAGGCCACTTTCGACATCGCCGGCAACTACGACATCCGCCGCCGCTTGCTTGATGCCGACGTCGACCTGAGCGAAGGCGGCGACGAGATTATTGTCCGACGCGAAATCAGCGCCAACGGACGCTCAAGAGTGTTTATCAACGATGGCGTTACCGCCGTCGCCACACTTAAAGACCTCATGTCGCGATTGGTCGACATCCATTCGCAGCACAATAATATGCTGCTATCGCAGCCCGCCTTCCAGCTTGATATACTCGACAGCCTTGCCGGCAACAGCGTAATGCTCGATGATTACCGCAGCCAGTACAAGCGTTATCGCCTGGCGGCCAAAGCGCTGGAGGAATTCAACGAGCAATACGACCGCTCGGTGGCCGACTTGGCCTATATCACGTTCCAATACGAGCAACTCGAGAAACCCGGATTGAAGGAGAACGAGGACGTTGAGCTCGAGGCGCAACACCGGGTGCTCTCCAACGCCAGCGAGATACGCGAGGCGCTATGGAATGTTGAGAACGTGCTCAACGGCGAAGAAAACTCGGTGCTGGACAGCCTCAACACCGTGGCAGCCACCCTCGAGGCCACCGAGCCCAACCTTACCGACATAGCCGGCATGAGCGAACGGGTGCACAACGCCATCATCGAGTTGAAAGACATCTCGCAGAGCGTGAGCGTAATCAACGCCAATGTCACCGACGACCCGGCACGTCTGCAACACGTCGAGCAACGCCTCAACGATATATTCGATCTGCAACGCAAATTCAAGGTCGAAACGGTCAACGAGCTTATCGCCCTGCGCGATGATTTCGCCGCACGCATCGAAAATGTAAAACACTTCGACGACCGACACGACGAGCTGCAAGCCGCACTTGATGCCGAGCTGCAGAAAGCCCTGAGCCTCGCCTCAAAACTGTCGCTCACGCGACAAAAAGCGGCTAGAGCCTTTGTTGAGGCACTTAAGCCGCAAGCGAGGACACTGGGGATGAAGAATCTGGAGTTTGAGGTCGACTTCCAGACTGTGGAGCTTTGTGAACGCGGCACCGACGCCGTACAGTTTCTCTTCGCCTTCAACAAGAATCAGGCGCTAATGCCGGTAAAGGACACAGCCTCGGGCGGCGAAATCTCGCGCCTGATGCTCACCGTCAAGTCGATAATCGCACGACACATGAATTTGCCTACAATCATCTTCGACGAGGTTGACACCGGCGTAAGCGGCGAGATTGCTGCCAAGATGGGCGGCATGATGAACGACATCGCTCAGCGTATTCAGGTGATTGCCATCACCCATCTGCCGCAAGTCGCAGCCCTTGCCGACAGCCACCTGCGCGTCTACAAGCACGACACCGCCAGCGAAACCGTCACCGCGCTCGAAACGCTCGACGCCGAGCAACACCTGCGCGAGGTGGCCCGAATGCTCAGCGCCGGCAACGTCGACGACGCCGCGCTTGCCAACGCCCGCTCACTAATCGCTCTAAAAAACAACTAACCACAGATTAAACAATAGCTGACATGGAACAGCAACAACCAATTCGATACCCGGTAGGAGTACAGAACTTCGACAAAATAATGGAAGAGGGCTATCTCTATGCCGACAAAACGGGGCTTATCTACTCCCTAACCCATGAGTACGACTACGTGTTCCTTTCGCGTCCGCGCCGATTCGGCAAGTCGCTGCTGGCTTCCACGCTCCGGTTCTACTTCGAGGGGCGACGCGACCTCTTCAAAGGGCTTGAAATCGAGAAATTGGAAAAGGACTGGACTCGACATCCGGTTATACACCTCAGCCTCGCTTCGATTAAAGAGAGAGACGTACCTGCAATAAAACAACAGATTGCGAACAATCTAAATCGTATCGAGAATCAATTCGAACTTGAGTCGAAAAATGATATAACTTCTGGCGACAGATTAATGGATATTATCATATCTTGCCACAAGAAATATGAAAAAAAGGCAGTGGTTATAATCGATGAATACGACGCGCCTTTGCTCAACAACCTGTCGGGCGACAACCTGAGCGAGGTGCGCGACATGATGCGCGCCCTCTTCGCCCCGCTCAAGGATTGCTTGGAGCACATCAGGTTTGTATTCATCACCGGTATAACCAAGTTCTCACAACTGTCAATCTTCAGCGAGCTCAACAATCTGGAGAATATCTCGATGAACCCGCGCTATGCCGCCATCTGCGGCATAACTCAGCACGAGCTGGAGACACAATTTTCCGATGGCGTCGACGCTATGGCCCGACAACAGGAATGCTCGCGCCGGCAGTTGCTTGAGAAACTCAAAAATTACTATAACGGCTATCGATTCGCCAAATCGGGCGAGGCTGTCTACAATCCTTTCAGCCTCATTCGAGCGCTGAAAGATCGCGACTTCAATCTTTACTGGTTTGAGACCGGCACTCCCACGTTCATCATCGAAACCATGAAGCGGTTCAACACGCGCATTACCGACATCGAGTCGCGCGACATCGACGCTCAGGACTTCGACACCCCCACAGAGGGTATGACCTCGGCCATACCGCTCATTTACCAAAGCGGCTACATCACCATCAAGAGCTACGACCGGCTCACCAACTCCTACACGCTCGGTTTCCCTAACAACGAGGTGAAAGTGGGATTCATGCGCCTACTGCTCGCCACGCTGGCCAACAACAATGAGTACACGCCGTCGCAGACAATGATTCGAATCATCCGACCGATTCTTGCCGACGATATCGACGGGGCTTTGAAGTTTCTACAACGCTACCTCAAGTCGATTCCTTATCAGGAGGGGACGCGCAACAGCGAGGGGCATTACACGGCGCTACTTTACGTAATATTCACCCTCACGTGCGACTACGTGCAATCGCAAGTGAGAACAAGCGACGGACGCATCGACATCCTGCTCACCACCGGCCGTCGCAACTATCTGATGGAATTGAAACTCAACGGCTCGGCACAGCAAGCGCTCGAGCAAATCGACAGCAAGGACTATCCGCTTGCCGTCACCAACGATTTGCCCACCTTGCGAGTGGGCATCAACTTCTCGACAGAAACCGGTACCATCTCGGAATGGATCATCAAGGAATAACTATAAAATATGGACTATATTTTTGGAATTAGAGCTGTGGTTGAGGCGATAAACGCCGGACAAACCATTGACAAAATAATGGTTAAACGCGACTTGAACGGCGACCTCGCCAAAGAGCTTCTCGACACCGCGCGCAACCATCGCGTACCCGTGCAACGTGTGCCTGTGGAGAAACTCAACCGCGTGACACGCAAAAACCACCAGGGCGTGGTGGCCATGATGGCGGCTGTGCCCTACTACACTGTAGAGCAACTGCTTCCTATGCTGTACGACGACGGCGAAGTGCCATTTTTCGTCATACTCGACGGAGTGACCGACGTGCGCAACTTCGGTGCTTTGGCACGCACCTGCGAGTGTGCCGGAGCCAGCGCGATTGTAATTCCGGAGCGCGGAAGCGTGAGCGTGGGAGCAGATGCCGTCAAAACAAGTGCCGGCGCATTAAACTACCTGCCTGTATGCCGCGAGCGCAACCTTGTGAACGCTATCCGCTACCTGCGCGACAGTGGATGCAAGATAGTAGGCACAAGCGACCGCAACGCCATCAGCTACACCGAGCCCGACTATACCTCGCCTGTAGCACTTGTGCTCGGTAGCGAGGACAACGGCATCTCTCCCGAGGTGCAACAACTCTGCACCGAGCGCGTAGTTATTCCTGAATTCGGCAATATTCACTCACTCAATGTGAGTGTTGCCGGTGGAATTATGATGTACGAAGTGGTGCGACAACGACTCGCATCCGGCCTCGAAGCGGGCAAATAGAGTAAATCGAGCGCAAAAATTTTTCTTTTTAATATTTAATTTATATCTTTGCACGTCGATAGAGCCGTTTATAAGTGTATTACCTACCATTTGCGGCGATGATTTCAATCGACGATTGTTTAACTAAATTATTGATATTTTGGATCCTGACCCGTTATCACAACTATTATTAACGACCATAGGCGCAGCTAACGCCATCACGTTCCACACGCCCACTGCGGGCAGCATTATCGCTATTGTTGTAGCCATAATAGGGCTATGTTTCAGTGCTTTCAACTCGGGTGCCGAGATTGCGTTCTTCTCGCTCTCGCGAGAGGACATCAACAGCATCGACGACGATGACTCGCGCGAGCGCATTGAGCGGCTGCTCGCCGCCCCCGACCGACTACTGGCAACAATCCTAATCGGCAACAATCTTATCAACATCACCATCATCGTAATGCTCAACTTCGCCATGAGCCAGATGATGCAATTCAACAGCGGCATAGCCAGCTTTCTGGTTCAAACCGTAATCCTAACATTTCTAATCCTACTCTTCGGCGAAGTTATTCCGAAGCTGTACGCCAATAGCTACAACGTTAAGTTCGCGCGCTTCACGGCCCCGGGACTGCAACTGATGTCAGTTCTGTTCGGGCCGCTCGCCAAACTGATGATGCGCAGCACGAGCATCGTCAATAGCCGCGTCAACGCCAAAGCCGACGACATCTCGACCGAAGACCTCTCGCGAGCCCTCGAAATAAGCGATGTGAAGAACGACGAAGAGAAGGATTTGCTTGAGGGCATCCTCAAGATTGGCGACAAAACGGTGAGCGAAATCATGACACCGCGAGTCGACATTATCGACATCGACTACGACAGCAAATTCGACGAGGTGGTACGTCTTGTGGTAAAGCACGGCTACTCGCGCATGCCCGTCTATCAAGATACCCCCGACAACATCAAAGGTATCCTCTACGCCAAAGATCTCTTGCCTTACATAGGCAAAGGTAGCGCCGAGTTCCGTTGGCAAGACCTCTTGAGGAGCGTCTACTTTGTGCCCGAAAGCCGCATGATCGACGATCTTCTCGAGGACTTCCGACGCAAGAAAATCCACATGGCGATAGTTGTTGACGAATATGGAGGCACACAAGGCCTCGCCACCATGGAGGACGTGCTTGAGGAAATAGTGGGCGACATCGACGATGAGTACGACACGCAAGAAACCTACTGCACGCGCATCGACGACAATACTTTTATGTTTGACGGTAAGACACCTCTTACCGACTTCTTCGAGCTCTCGGGCATCGACCCCGAAGCTTTCGAAAACGTGTCAGAGGAAGCCGAGACGCTCGCCGGCATGGTGCTCGCCATCAAGGGCGAATTCCTTGAGGAGAAAGAAACCATCACTCACGCCGGGGTCGACTTCACGGCCACCAAACTAAAAAAATTCCGCATCGCGCGACTCCGCGTCCACATCCGCCCCAAAGCCGACTAACGCAACTGAGCAAACAAATCGTCGAGAGTAACCTCCTGCTGTATCAGATTACTGTACTTATTCTGAACCACGCCAAAGGTAGTAATCATAGTCGGCACCAACGTCTTGCGCGTACCTGTAGCCTCACGGAAGGCTACAATCTTATTACGTAGGTCGCCGCAACTCTCTTTGCTCTTGTATTCGACCAATTATAGTATCCATAATCTTTTCGTTTTTTTGACGGCACAAAATTACAAAAAAATTATTAATCAGCAAGAGAAAGTGGTCGGAATCACACTTTTTTTGCCACATTCCGACCACTTTGACAAGGCATTAGCAATCAGTTTGCAGAATGTATCGCACTTAACATTCTATATTACAATTATTTAAATAGAAATTCATCAATATATCAAATTCACATCGAAAGTGGTCGGAATCGCACTTTTTTTGCCACATTCCGACCACCTTGGCCATCAGACCATTCTCTTTCCTATCACAAAAAAGGCGAATCAGAGCTAAATTTAGGGCTATTTTTTAGACATTTGAAAAAATATTTGTAATTTTGCCACAGATATTAACATAAAACTTCAAGGAATATGTATACAAAGGAACAAAAACTCTACATCGCCCATTGCTCCAACGGCCCAATCAACATAACCGGCAAGATGGCAAACCGCCATGGCCATATTGCCGGCGCCACCGGCACCGGTAAGACGGTATCGCTGCAAGTGCTTGCCGAGACATTCTCGCACGCCGGCGTCCCCTGCTTTATGGCAGATATGAAAGGCGACCTCTCGGGCATCAGCCAGCCGGGAAAGATGAGCGGGTTTATCGAGAAACGGTTGCCGGAATTCGGCCTCGAGGCACCGGAATTTCAGGCTTGCCCAGTAAGGTTCTACGACGTGTATGGCGAGCAAGGCCATCCCATTCGCGCCACAATCTCGCAAATGGGGCCGGAGCTGCTGGCTCGACTGATGCAACTCAACGACACTCAAGCGGGCGTGCTCAATATCGTATTCCGTATAGCCGACGAGCGCGGACTGCTGTTGCTCGACCTGAAAGACCTGCGCTCGATGCTCGACTATGTGGCGAAAAACGCTAAAGAGTTCACCACTAAATACGGCAACGTAAGTTCGGCAAGCGTAGGCGCAATACAGCGCGCACTGCTCCAACTCGAAGACCAGGGCGCCAACAAGTTCTTCGGCGAGCCGGCCTTCGAAATCACCGACCTGCTTCAAACCGACGCCAACGGCAAGGGCATAATGAGTGTGCTGGCTGCCGATAAGCTCATGCTCCAGCCAAAGCTCTACTCCACCTTCCTGCTATGGCTCATAAGCGAACTTTACTCCACTCTTCCGGAGGTGGGCGACCTTGAGCTACCAAAATTGGTATTTTTCTTCGACGAGGCGCACATGCTGTTCGAAGGCACGTCGAAGGCGCTCGTCGACAAGATTGAGCAGGTAATCCGCCTTATCCGTAGCAAGGGCGTAGGCATCTACTTCATCTCGCAACTGCCCACCGACATCCCGCAGGTGATACTTGGCCAACTCGGCAACCGCATTCAGCACGCCTTACGCGCCTACACTCCTAAGGACCAGAAGGCTGTAAAGACAGCCGCCGAGACGTTCCGCGCCAACCCCGACTTCAAAACCGACGAGGCGATCCTCAATCTCGAGACCGGCGAGGCGCTCGTGTCGGTACTCGACGAGAAAGGCGCCCCCACAGTGGTGGAGCGCTGCAAAATGCTTTTCCCGCTCAGCCAAATAGGCGCCATCACCGAGGGCCAGCGCCTCGACCTGATAAAGAACTCTCGCATCTACGGCAAATACGACACCATGGTCGACCGCGAGAGCGCTTTCGAGCTGTTGCTCGAG
>JAFVDY010000025.1 GCA_017478265.1 Muribaculaceae bacterium
CCGGCAGGTCCCAGTTGTTGCGGAAACTTTCCTCGTAGATTTTTACAATATTCTCTTTTAACATCGGTTCGATTTGTTTAATTGCATTATAAGCTGAAAACTTGTTCTACAGGCGTGCAAAGGTACGCATTATAAATGAGAAATTAAAAATTATTAATGAAAAATTAGGAATTTCTCTGTCGGCGGCGTGGGGAAGTGGGCGGGCAGGGATTGGGGTCGCCCGTCGGGCGACTTTCGTCGAGGGGTGTCGAGCCCCGGCCTGCGCTCGCGAGCTCGCTTAGGCCGGGTTTATTAAAAGGGTCCGGCCTCCGGCCGGCATTGGCGGGTTGGACGGTGGGTGTTGTCGGTGGCGGGCACCCAGGCGACGCATGCGTCGCCCCTACAATTGTGCGGGGTGGGGTGGTGGAGGTGGTAGGAAAAGGGTTGCCCCCGGCGCTCTCGACAGCGACGGGGGCAAACAATGCAAACAAATGAACAAATGAAAAGATATCGTTATTCAGTATGAGATATTCGTGTAGCGGTTGAGCCTGTTACCACACTCGCGTAGCGGATTAATATCCGAAGGAGATGGTGGTGTAGTATCGACCGGCGTCGTAGGTGAGTCCGAGGTTGATGTATCCTACGCCTCCGCCCCCGTACCATGAGAAGTATCCGTTGTATCCGCTTCGGCGAATAGGCGTTCCGTAGCTTATGCATAGGTCGTTGTAGATACGGTTGAAGCGGTATCTGTCGTCGTAAGGGCTGCTGACGATGAACTGCGCGTAAGCGAGTCCGCGAGCGTCGTATTGCAGCATTACATCGGGCCAAACGTAGTCGAGCATGGGTACATCGCGCAGGTAGACGATGTTGTCGTAGTATCCGTCGATGACGTATCCGTTGTAGTAAAGGAAGTTGAGCGACGAGTTGAAAGGCGTACCGAACTCAAGACCTATAACACCGCTGACAACGGGAGCCGAGTAGTAGTAGGTGTATCCTGCGGGCACCACGGGCCGATAGTACCAGAGCGAAGCGGGACGGTAGGGTCGATGAGGCGGGCGGACGGGTGCGTACCAGCTCCAGCTGTTGTGGCGATAGCTGTCGTAGAACCGGTCGTTGTATCGGTGGTTCATCGGCACTCGGTTGTCGGTGCTATAGCGGTAGTGGTCGTAGTTGGTGCGATGTCCGCGAGGATTGTGGTCGATGCCTCCGTTGGAAGGTCCGTAGCCAGTGCGCGCATCGCCTCCGGGACGGCGTCCTCCGCTGTAGTTACCGTTGTTGTTGCCACGGTAGTTGTTATTGTAGTTGTTTCCGTAGCTGTTACCGTTGTAGTTACGGTTGTTGTTGCCGCCGTTGTTATAGTAGCTGTTGTTACCGTTGTTGTTGCCGCGGTTGTTTCCGGGCCGGTTGCCGGAGTTGATGTCTCCAGCGTTGCCGCTTGCGCCTCTTGAGGGCCGTGTGGCGGTAGAGCTATTGTTAGAGCTGCTTCCGGGCCAGTGGCTTGCTCCGCTGTTGAGGTCGGGCCGGCGGTTGGTGCTCGTGCTGCTATTGTAATTGCGCTGTTGCGTGGCATTAGAGCGCGAGTTGAGGTTGACGCTGTTGTCGCGTGTGACCTGCCGGTCGGTTCGCGGCGTTACCGTTTGCCTCTGTTGCGTTGCCGTCGACGAGTTCATGTTGGGTCGTCGGTTGCTGCCCGAGCTCATCGATGAGCTGCTACGACTGTTGTTCGAAACCGAGGGGCTGCTGTAGCTACGCTGCTGCACTTGCGGGGTGCGGTTGGTGCTCATGCTACTGCTACCGCCGCGTTGCTGCATTTGAGTTGAGCGGCCGGAGCCGCCACTGTTGCCACCGCCTCGGCGGTCTTGCGCTTGTGCTGAAACGGCAGTCATGATGCCGCTCATTAAAACTGCGCCTGCGATCAAGTTGAATACTGTCCTTTTCATAACGCTATAATATTTAATGGGTGAATAATCGAGTTTGTTCATTAATTTTGTTTGCTTCTTTGACGATAAAGTAACTGTGAGGTTTAACCTGTGAGGCATCAAAACCGACATTCGGCGCTTTAACTCCCCACGAACGGTCATTTTTTCTCGATAAATCAGTAGCCGTAGTTCTGCTTATCACCAGTGATGGCGAGAAACTCTCCCGGCATGGGGAAGACGATGGTGTGATGGTCGGCCTCGAGCGATGTGACGGGGCAGAACGATCGCAGGTTGCAGAATGTGTCGAAGCGTATCATGTCGTTGCGTCGCCATCCTTCCCATGCGAGTTCGAGCAAACGCTCTTGCAGAATGTCGTCGAGCGAGAGCGATGTTCGCTCGTCAGCGTCGACGCGTCGGCGCACTTGGTTGACAAGAGCGAGGCTGACGTCGTTAGGTCCGCTGTCGCGTAACAGAGCTTCGGCCTTCATCAGCAGCACGTCGGCATAACGGAAGAGCACGATGTCGTTGTTGCTCTGGTTACCGTCCTTGGTTGCTGTTCGGTCGACGTCGTATTTGCGCATACGTGCGCCTGCCGTTTTCTCGTAGGGGCTTCCGCTGAGGTCGAGCGCGATTTTTCGCGGCTCGTAGACGAGTGGCGTGCCGTCGTCGAGCAGAACCGGGTAGCCATCGTAGTCGTAGACCTCTCCGGCGTAGTAGCTGATGTCGAATCGCGGGTCTTGCCGGTCGGTGCCGTAGCCGAACGCGTCGAGCGCCTCGAGCGTGGCACACGAGCCGTTCTCGCCGTTAAGTCCGAGGGCAGTGGCGTGGTTGTAGTGCCTGGAGCGGAAGAGGTTGGTGAACTGGTTGGTGTAAAGCCATTTGTCCATTGGGATGGTGAAAATGTTCTCGTAAGACTGCTCGTTCTCGACCTGGAAGTTGGTCTGATAGTCGGGTTCGAGCGCGTAACCCATATCGGCCAGTAGGTCGCAGTAGTAGACTGTCGCCTCCCAGGTGTTCATTGATTTGCCGTCAATCTTCCAGATGATGTTCTTGCCGTCGGGCCTCGGTTCAGATGTCCAATTGTCCCATGTGTAGACCTCGGCGTTGAGCGCGAGTTTTGCGAGTAAGAAGAAGGCCACCGGCATAGTCATACGGCTATAGTAGGCCCCCGGCCGGTTGCTATAGCTCTCGCTCAGGTTGGGAATGGCCTCTTGCAGCTCAGAGCGGATGAAGTTGAACACCTCGCTGCGATTTTTCAGCAGGAGGTCTTCCCACTCCGGTTCCGAGCGTTTGATGATGGGCACACGTCCGTAGAGGTCCATGGCGTAGAAGTAGAACATGGCCCGCAGCGCTTTGACCTCGGCGAGGTAGTAGGAGACGTCGACCTGCTTCTGTTGCTGATAGGCCGTGATGTCCTCGATTGACTTGTTGCACCGCAGGATAGTCTGGAAGAGGTAGGTCCAGGTGCCGGAAACGGCGCTGCTACCGGTACCCCATGAGTGGGTGTAGAGACCCTGCCAGAGTCCGCCGTCGTACCAGTCGGTGCCCCGCGTTGGGATCATGGCCTCGTCGGTGGTGAAAGTGTTGAGGTCGTAGATGCCGCGTCTCGTGCCTTGCAGGCCGTAGCTGTCCTTGTTACCGCCGACGCATGAGTATAGAGAGGCCACGGCGTTGAGGTAGAGTTCGTCGAGGTTGCCGTAGGCTTGGTCGACGGGGAGACGGTCGCGCGGAGTCTCGTCGAGAAACTTGTTGCAGCCCGAAGCTGCTGCAACCATTAATATTAATAATGTGTAAATAAAATTCTTCATAATTTATTACTAATTAAAGGCCGGGAGAGGTTAGAACACGAGGTTGACACTGAGCGAGCAAGTTCGCGCGAGCGGGTAGGTGCGCTTATCGTCGACTCCGAGAGTGGAGTTGACGTTGCTGCTGTTGATCATGGGCGTGAGCCCCGAGTAGGAAGTGATGGTGGCGATATTGTTGACTGTGAGAGCCACACGCAGGCTACGGACCACCTTGTCGCGCTTAAGCGGCACGTTCCAACCGATGGTGATATAGTCGATGTTGACGTAGTCGCCACGCTCGAGCCAGTAGTCGCTCACCGCCTGGTCGACGATGTTTCGTTCGGGCGCTTTGGCCAGCACGTTATAGCCCGGCAGCGAGTTCATGTTCATGTAGGAGAGCGAGGTGCCGTTGAAAATTTTGTGTCCGAACGCACCGTTGACCTGAATGGCGATGTCCCATTGCTTGAAACGCAGGCTGATGTTGCTACCCAGTAGCGTTTTAGGCACGGCCTGTCCGGCGATGTAACGGTCCTTTCCGTCGTCGGTGTTGATGATTTGGTCGCCGTCGAGGTCGACCAGATTGTAGGCGTATCCTTTGTCGGTGGGTCGTAGCCCGTCGGCGTGCGGAAGGTAGAAGACGCCGAGCGGCTGACCCACGATTTGATAAACGATATTGTTGTTGCCTCCGTGGAAACCGGCGCCGTTGAGTCCGGCGATAGCCACGTAGTCGGGCGCTGTGACGTGAAGTCCGTGGTAGTCGCCGCTGAGCGAGAGCAGCTTGTTGCGCTGGAAGGTGATGTTGGCGTTGATGTTGAGTTCGATGTCTCGCGTCTTGAGCGGAGTGAAGCCCAGAGCGAGCTCTGTTCCGCTATTGCGCATCGAGCCCAAGTTGGCGAGCAGGGTGGGGTAGGTGAACGGCGGCACGGGCACGGGATAGTTGTAAAGCATATCGACTGTTTTGCTTGTGTAGAAGTCGAGGCTCGCTATGATGCGGTTGCCGAAGAAAGCGGCGTCGATGCCGAAGTTGACTTGTCGCTTGATTTCCCACTTAAGGTCGGGGTTGACGTTTCGCGGCGAGATGAGCGCTACCTTCAGGTCTTGCCCCACCGGCACGATACCTCCGGGAGCGAGCAAGTTGAGTGTGGTGTAGTTGCTCACGCCTCCCTGGTTTCCCGAGATACCCGCTCCGACGCGCAGCTTGAGGTTGTCGAGCCACTTGAAGTCTCGCAGCCACGCCTCTTTGCTAAGAGTCCAAGCACCCGAGAGCGAGGGGAACAGCCCCCACTTGTTTCCGTTGCCAAAACGCGACGAGCCGTCGGCACGCGCTGTGGCGGTGATGGAGTAACGTCCGTCGTAGTCCCAAGTACAGTTGGCGAGGAACGAGAGCTGCGAGGGGTCCTCGTAGTAGCTCGCTGTGCCTTCCCAGAGCGACAGCGCTCCCGCCTGAATGTTGTAGAATCCCAGTTCGTCGGCTGTGAAATTGGTTGTTGTGGTTTTAAATCCTGAGAGTTTCTCGCGTTGCGCCTCGGCCATAGCCATTACGTTGAAGGTGCTTTTTCCCGCCTTTGTGTCGAACTTGACCGATATGTTGCCCAGCAGCGTCTCGGTTTTTTCCGAGCTGCGTAGCGCTTGTCCTCCTGCCCAGATGCTGGTGGGCAGATATTGTGAGCGTTCCACCTCGTTGTGGCTATAAGAGCCGAAAGCGATTAGTTTCCACTTTGGGGAGAATGTGAACGTGAGTTTGGCGTGAGTGGAGATGTGGGTTGTTTTGTCGGTAGTCCGGCTGTCCATGAGCGCCAGCGGGTGGTTGATTTGGTTGGCGTAGGTGAATCCCGAGTATCCCGTGTTTATGTCGCCGGTTGCGGGGAATGTAGGGTTGAAAGTGGCTGCAGAGTAGAAAGTCTTCTGCATATCGTAGATGGCGGTCTTGTCCTTCTTTACGTTGCCGAACATACCAATGTCGATGTTTAGCAAGTCGCCGAACATCCGCTGATACATGCTCAGGTTGCTGGTGAAGTTGATCATTTTCTCGTGCAGAGTGACACCGTCGTGGTTGAGGTATGCGATAGAGACGCGATAGCCGTTGTTGTCGCCACCTCCGGTGAATGCCACGTGATGGTCGTGCTGGAAGCCGATGCGTTGTATGGCCCGTTGCCAGTCGGTGTTCGCTCCCATGTCGATGAGCATGAGGTCGCGAGCCACTACCTCCCTCCGGTATCCGTTGGCGTCGAGCATATTGAGGTTTTTGTATGGCGTGATAAATCCCACCGAGCCGTTATAGCTGATAGTGGTGCGCTTC
Source organism: Muribaculaceae bacterium (assembly GCA_017478265.1). Classification (GTDB taxonomy): domain Bacteria; phylum Bacteroidota; class Bacteroidia; order Bacteroidales; family Muribaculaceae; genus Sodaliphilus. The sequence continues at coordinate 5,982 of JAFVDY010000025.1, forward strand.
CCCTTTCCTTTCTTGGTGGTGATGCGAATGACGCCGCTTGCTCCGCGCGAGCCGTATTGCGCTGTCTCGCTGGCGTCCTTGAGGATGGTGAAGTTCTCGATGTCGGCGGGATAGACGGCGGCGAGAGTGGTGAGGTCGCCCATTACGCCGTCGATTATGATGAGCGGGTCGTTACCGCCGGTGAGCGAGGTGGTACCGCGCACTCGCACGGCGTTCATAGCGGCGACTCCGTTGTCGCTCTTGGTGATGGTTACACCGGCAACGCGTCCGTTGATGGCATCGAGCGGGTTGCTAAGTTGTTCGCGGTTCATTTGCGATTGTGATATGGTGTCGGCGTGCACTTCCACTTGCGCGTGAGCGGTGACGGCGGTAGCCGCCGTCACCAGCGCAAGTATTATTCTTGTCAAAGATTTCATAGTCAGTCGGTTTATGTTATAGGTAGGAGTGTGGAGAGCGGGAGTAGAAGGAACGGTTAGTATTTCATGAAAGCGGTGAGGATGTCGCATCGAGTGACGTAGCGTGGCGCCTTACTTCCGGCAGTTCGTCGATACTTGGCGAGTTCGCTGAGCGCCAGGTAGTTGTAACCGTCGGTGCGTGTCAGCTTCCAGTGGCCATCCCAGCTGCCGTAGTCCACCTCATAGTCCATACAAGGATCGACGGGCATATAGGCACGTGCGTAGAGGGCTTTCACGCGCAGTTTGGCGTCGGTGGTTTTCACTGCGCGGTCGAGCAGGTCGACCGCTCTCGCGGCGAAGTCGTATTTCCCGGGCGAGACGGGGTCGTGGTAGAAGCTCCACGAGCTTTCAGCCAGATACCAGCAGTCGCCGTAGTAGCTTGCCTGGAAGAGGATTGTCGCGAGTCGGTAGGCGATGTCGCAGGCTTTGTTGCCCGTAGCCGCTTTCAGCTCGCCTTCGAGTTGAAGCACCTCTTTGCAGAATTGTATTTTCTGGTTGACCTTGATGGCCGGCGAAGCGCCGTCGTTTCGTCCGTCGTCGTAGTCGACTATCTGACGTTTTAGCCATCGCTCGACGTGATAGTCGCGTCGCGAGGCGTATCGTGCGATGCCCTGCTCGTTGAGATAGTTGAGCGAAACTTTCTCGAGGTAGGTTATAGCCGCAGCGAATTTACCTTCGCGCACGAGTTTCGTTCCCATCATGTCGTTGAATCGGTCGGCGTTGATTGGATCCTTGGCGATGCCGGTGCGCAGCATGCGGTCGAGTTCGTTTCCTCCGTTGTCGTTGATGTAGGAGAAGAATCGGTCGAAGTCGGCGCTGCTCACCGAGTCGAGCGTGGCGTAGTAGTCGCCGCTCCAGTCGGCGATGTCGTGTGAGGCCATCCAAGAGTAGAACGCCATGAGTCGCGGTCGGTCGTTGGCGAGCAGCGGCACGATGGCGTCGTCGGCGATGCGCGAGGTCGCGCTCATGGTGTAGCCCTCGGTGTACATCGAGCTTTCGAGCCATTTGAGCTCTCCGGCGAGCCAAGCGGCTCCGCTCTCGTTGAGGGAGTGCATATCGCAGGCTTTGGCGAGGATGAGGCATCGGCGGGCGTTGTCCTTCATCTCTTGTGTGCCGCTAAGGGTGGTTGCTTTCTCGAGCAGCGCGATGGCCTCTTTGTTGTTTCGGTTGGAGATGTGCTCAAGCAGACCTGCGGCGCTGAGCCACATGGCTGCGTCGCGTGATCCCTTCTTGGCTGCCACCTGCTTTGCGAATGTGATGAATTGCTTGACCTCGGCGTTGTAGACGGCGCGGTGTCCGGTGTATTCGACGCTCTCCTTGTTGCCGTCGCAGTCGAGAGTCTCTTGCGCGTTGTTGACGAAGTCCTCCACCAGATAAGGGAGCATGAGCGAGTTGGGGTCGCGGTTGTATTCCTCCTTGATGCCGGCGAGGTTCCGTTTTTTGCGTAGCATCCATCGCAGGCTCTGGTAGTCGCCCAGTTCGGCGTAGATTACTCGCGCCTCGTCGGCACGTCCGCTGTTGGTGAGGGCGTTGGCGTAGATGCCTCGCATCATGTCGCGGTAGACGCTTGCCGGCAGTCGTGACGCTGTTTTGTTCCAGTAGTCGATATTGTCGGTGTATAGTCCTTGCGCCATATAGGTGCGCATCACCAGCAGGGCGTATTGCGCCTTAAACCGCTCGCCCTTGTAGCCCATGGCTTGGGCTCGTATGCCGGCGAGGCGGTTGAAGTAGTCGGCCTTCTCCTCGGCGGTGGGGTAGTTCCAAGCGTCTGGCGCGAGTGCGTCGCTGATATTGAGGTAGCCGATCAGTCGCTTGACGTAGAGCTCGGCCTCGTAGTCGTTTTTGGCGATGATGGCCTTAACGATTTCGTTGTCGCTCGTGCTCCATTTCTTGAGGTCGACGTTGCCGAGCGCGTTCACATCGTAGCTGTCGGCTTTTCCGCCGGTGTAGTCGATCCAGTACTTGTTGACCGATGCGCTTATCGACGAGGGCTGCTCCTGTGGCTCGGGGCACACATGAAACATGTAATAGTGCGGCCGTCCCCATCCGCCGCAGGCGAGAGCTGTGGCTGCTGTGAGGAGCGCCAATAGGCTAAGGGCGATAAATTTTCTCATAATGCTTACTGTTATAATTGTTAATATTTTTGCTGTCGAGACTGTAGATGATTACTTGGCTGTTAATCGCCGGCCGTCGCTTGGCGAGCATATCGTGGATTTTGACGATGGCGTCAGGGGCCGGCAGCCGTGAGAGCACGCTGTCGCCGGCGTTGAGGTGCACTGTTTCGGCTCCGCGCGCGATGTAGATGTCGCGGCTCTGGATTACGAGGTGCCGGGTTGGGTCGAGGCGGTAGTATACGGTGCTGTCGGCGAGGTCTTCGCCGTAGAGGATGGCCTTGAAGGTGGTGCCGTCGAAGAGTAGGTTCCACCCGAAGTTGGGGTAGGCGGCGCAGAGCGGCAGGCGGTAGTCGGCGAGGCGTTTGACGTATGGCACGACGTCTCGCTCGTCGAGGATGGGATTGGGGCACGAGTGGTCGGTGAGGTCGCCGGTGTTGTAGACCATGAGTACGCCGTAGTCGACGGGCGGTGGCGCCATCGCCAGCTGGTGGAGGCGTATGGTGGCGCTCAAGCGGTAGCCCTCGGGCAGCTGCGCGCGTACAGCTTTGAGGAAGGCGTAATAGTCGTCGAGCGAGCGCTCGGTCCAGTCGCAGTCGAGATGGAGTTCGCGTGCCGCGTTCACTCTGTTGGCGTCGGTCATAGTTGTGACTCGCCTGACGATGCGAGGTGCGAACTCGTCGAGGTCGTATCGCAGGCAGTTCTCGGTGATGAACACGGTGGGGATTACCTCGATGGCGGGGGGCAAGGAGTCGGCGAAGCGTAGCGTGGCGTTCGGGGCGATTTTGCCGTCGGCGCCGACGGCCACGTCGAAGTATCGCAGGTACACCTTTTTTATATTATGCTCGGCGAGGAAAGCGCGCTCGGTGCTGTCGAGCGCGAGGGTAGTGCGCCAGTAGTAGACCGCGGGCGCGGGCTCGGGTACGCCGTCCGTGTCGCTATCGCCGCATGCGCAGCACAATGCCGCCACGGCCATCATTGCCAATATCCACCTTAACGCTTTCATCATATTTTGGACAACGAATTTCACGAATTACCACGAATTATTTAAAAGTCATATAATTTGGGCTGAATGACTTAAGGAAGGCACTAAAATCCCTCGAAGAGGGAAAACCTTCGTAACACCATGCAAGCGACCCCAACGGGGTGCGCCGCTTGGTGTCAATTCCCCATATATATTTATATAGATGCTCGCTTGTGAGAGCGGGTATCGTCATTTGTCGTCGATAAGTGTTGATGACGACATGATATATTGAACAAACGGCACTCATAGATCTAACTTGGTTGTGCCTCTTCGAGGCACGGTTGTTGATATGTTGCTGTCACCAAGCTGCGCACGTCTTCGACGTTGCTTGCATGGTGTTACAAATGTTTTCCCTCTGTCGAGGGATGTTTCACGCTGATAGGTCATAATCGTTTCGCTAAATTACCGGGTGGGGAGGAGGGAGGAGAGGGCGGTGGCGATGCGGGCGGCGGCTTGGCGTAGGTTGTCGTCGGAGGTGGCGTAGCTCAGTCGGATGTAACCCGGGCAGGCGAAGGCTGAGCCTGCGACTGTCGCGACGTGGGCGCTGTTGAGCAGGTAAAGTGCGAGGTCGGTGTCGTCGTTGATGATGTCTCCGTCGGGTGTGCGTGCGCCGAAGTATGCTGTCACGCGTGGGAATGCGTAGAACGCGCCGTCGGGCGTTGCTACGTCGAGTCCCGGAATGTGACGGAGGAGTTCGAGCAACAGGTCGCGTCGGCGCTCGAATGCTTGTCGCATTGTCTCGACGCAAGTTTGGTCGCCGTTGAGAGCTGCCACGGCGGCCTTTTGCGCTATCGACGAGACGTTGCTCGTCTGCTGGCTCTGCAGCTTGCTCACGGCCTTTGCGAGCCAAAGCGGCGCTGCCACGTATCCGATGCGCCATCCCGTCATGGCGTAGGCTTTCGATACACCGTTGATGATTGCGACTCGCTCTTTCAGAGCGGGGAACTGCGCGAGAGATGCGTGAGCTCCCACGTAGTTGATGTGCTCGTAGATTTCGTCGCTGATGATCATCACCTGTGGGTGTCGCTCGAGCACGGTGGCGAGAGCGGCGAGTTCGTCGCGGCTATATACTGCTCCGCTGGGGTTGCTTGGCGAACAGAGAATGAGCAGCCGCGTGCGCGGTGTGATGGCTGCCTCGAGCTGCTCGGCTGTAACTTTGAAGCCCTGGTCGATGCCTGCGGGCACTGTCACGCTCTTGCCTCCGCACAGGTTGACGAGCTGAATGTAGCTCACCCAAGCGGGAGTGGGAATGACCACCTCGTCGCCCGGGTTGACCAATGCGAGAATCACGTTGCTCAGCTCGTGCTTGGCTCCGTTGCCCACCACTATTTGGTCGGGCGTGTAGTCGAGTCCGTTCTCGCGTCGCAGTTTGTCGACCACTGCTGCCCGTAGGTCGGCGTATCCCGGCACCGGAGTGTAGAACGAGAAATTGTTGTCGATAGCCTGTTTGGCGGAGGCCTTGATATGGTCGGGCGTGTTGAAGTCGGGTTCGCCCACACTCAGATTAATCACATCGATGCCTTTGGCACGCAGTTCGCTACTTTTTTGCGACATCGCTATTGTGGCCGAGGGTTCGATGGCCATCACGCGGTTGGAAAGTATGTTGTTGTTACTCATAACGTTACAGATACAAATTAAAATTATAGTCGTTTTAACCTACAAAGGTACAACTTTTAAATTAAAAATTAAAAATTATAAATGAAAAATTTTTTTGTCGGCGGTGGCATGGGCGAGTGGGGGGTGTGAAAAAGAAAGCCACGGCGCGGGTGGCGCCGTGGCTGGGGTTAGGGGGAATAATCAGGGTTGATTATTTGCGGATCTTGGTAACGGTCTTGGTGCCGTCAACCTTCTCGATAACGACGATGTTGACGCCGTCGAAGGGTTGGTCGCTAACTTGTCCGTTTACGCTTACGTACTTAACACCGGCAACGTTCTCGTCGGCAACGATAGCGTCGATAGCGGTGGGATAGTCCTTAGCCATTACTAAGCCGGTGCCGGGAACCTCGTCCTCGCCTACAGTCTGCGACTTGTAGCCTGCCTTCGAGAAGGTGAGGTCGTACTGCTGGTCGGCGGGAACCTCGAGGCTGAACTCGCCGTTCTCGTCGGTGGTAGTGCTGAGGTCGCCCTCTGCCTTCAGGCGCGAGATGCCTGCGGGCTCAACGTTCTTGACGAGAGCAACTACGCTAACTCCTTCGAGAGCGTTACCCTTCTTGTCGACCACCTTACCGGTGATGACGCGAGTGGGAACGGGAGCCAGCTTGAAGGTAGCGGATACCTTGAATTCGGTATTGTCGGTGTAGTTAGGCGTGAGGACGTTGGGCAGCTCCTCGGGCAGAACGAAGGTGTAGTGAGTGTCGTCAACCTTAGTGAGCTCGATGTTGCCTTGCGACTGCCACATCTTCACGTGCGGAGCACGAGCGCCGCCGCTGCCGCCTTGGATCTCGCGACCGGCGGTTACGCTGATGGTCTCCAGCTCATAGCCGTCGGCGGGCGCAACGGTGAGGGTTACGGTCTCGCCGATAGCGGCTGCGATCGGGTCGGCAACAACGCTACCGTTCTCCATAGCCTGAACGTTGATAGGATAGGTCTTGGCGGGGATTAGCTCTGTGGCGACGTTGATGTTGACATCGCTCTCGGGCATGGTGAACGAGTAAGTGTTCTCGGCAACCTCGGGCACGATAGCCTCGTTGCCAGCGGTGATGGTAACACCGGTGAGCTGGTAGCCCTGGGCGGGAGTAACCTCGAAGACA
>JAFVDY010000026.1 GCA_017478265.1 Muribaculaceae bacterium
AGTCGCGTACTCGGTGATAAGGATGGCCGTCTTGGCAAGCAGACCTATAAGCATAATCACACCAGTCTGGAGATAGATATTGTTTTCCATTCCCGGCAAATGCATCTTCGCACCGATATACGAGAACAAGAAGCTACCCATTAGGCCGAACGGGACACTGAGCAACACCGCGAAGGGGGTAAACCAGGAGTTGTAGAGCGAAGCCAGAATGAGGTAGATGAGAATGACACAAATGAGGTAGATCATCATGGTGGCATTGCTACCGGAGGTCTGCTCCAGCTCACGCGACATACCGCCGTACTCGTAGGAGTAGCCACGCGGCATTTCCTCTTTGAACACCTCGGCGATTGCCTTGTGGGCATCGCCCTCGGTATATCCGCTTGCCGATTGCACAAAGCAAGTGATGCTCTGGAAGAGGTTGAAGCGCTCCAATTTTGAAGAGCCTACAATCTCCTTGAGCGAGATGAACTGCGAGATGGGCGCCATCTTGCCGCCTTGCACTTGGACGAAGATATTGTTGAGCGACGATGGGTCGAGACGATACTCGGGCGAGGCGTTGGCCATGATACGGTACACCTTACCGAACTGGTTGAAGTTGCCGATATAGGCGCCACCGCAGAAGTTACCGAGCGTGTTGAGGACCGTTGCCGGAGTTACCCCCGAGCGGTCGCATTGCGCTGCATCCACTTCGACCTGATACTTCGGATAGCGCTCCGAATAAGTTGACATTGCCAGAGCGATTTCCGGCCGCTGGCCGAGTTTAGCGAGGAACTTATCGGTAAGATTCGAGAACTCTGTCATGTCGCCGTCGTTGAGGTCTTGCACCACGAGGTTGACACCATTGTTGCTACCATATCCCGGCACCTGAGGCAACTGGAATGCCGACACATTCACATTCTTAATCGACTGACAGTCGAAGAAGAAACGTCCGATTACGAGGTCGACATAATGGTTCAAGCCCGGTCGCTCTTCCCAGTTTTTCAGACGAATAATGAGCGTAGCGAAGTTACTTCCGGCGGTACCCGACATAATACCGTAGCCGCAGGAAACGCCGTAACTCTCCAGCTCGGGAATATTCTTCACCTTCTCCTCCACACGCTTGATGATTTCGCCGGTTTCGTGCAGAGTGGTACCTTCCGGCACCTGCACTTCGGCAAGAATAACGCCTTGGTCCTCTTGCGGTACAAGACCTGATGGCAGATTAGACATGAAGAATACCAACATACCCGACGCAATCAAGAGAAGAGCCCACGAGAGGAAAGGCTTGTTGAGGAAATGACCGATGCCCACCTTATATTTATTAAGGATAGCGTTGTAGCTTACAGTGTAGGCCTTGCGAGTGTAGTAGGCGAACGTCTTTCGCTTCTCATCCTCGTCGCCCGACTTTGCTTTGAGCATGATAGCGCAGAGTGCGGGACAGAGGGTAAGGGCCGACACACACGACAGACCCACCGACGAGGCCAGTGTGACACCGAATTGAGTGAAGAAGCTACCCGATGTTCCCGGCATGAAAGCGACTGGGATAAACACTGCCATAAACACGAGCGTACACGAGATAACGGCTACCGACACCTCGTTCATGGCGTCGTTGGTGGCCTTAACGGGGTCGGTGTATCCCTGTTCCAATTTCGCCATCACGGCCTCTACCACCACAATGGCATCGTCGACCACGGTACCGATGGCGAGTACGAGCGCGAATAGCGTAAGAATATTAAGTGAGAATCCGGGGACGGTTACGATAGCGAAGGTGCCGAGTAGCGACAAGATAATACTTATCGAGGGAATCACCGTAGCCTTGAAGCTCTGCAAGAAGAAGTAAACCACCAGGATTACGAGGATAATCGCGATTACGAGCGTTTCCACCACGTTGTGTATAGCGGCATAGAGAAAGTCGTCGCTCGTTTGCAGGATTTCGAACTCGAGTCCCGCGGGCATCATTGGTTTCATCTCCTCGTAGAGGGCGTTGATGCTCGCGTTGACCTGCGTGGCGTTGGCACCCGGCGACTGGTAGATAATGAAGAGCGTGCCCGGCTTTCCATCGACGGTAGAGGTAAAGCTATAGTTTACGGCACCGATTTCAACATCGGCCACGTCGCGCAAGCGCAAGAGGTGCCCGCCGTTGACGGTACGCAGTACGATGTCGTTAAACTCATCTATCGACTTAAGCGTACCCTTGTACTCCATGCTGAACTGGTAGGCATTGTCGGATTGCTCTCCGAGCGAACCCGTAGCGGCCACGAAGCTTTGGCTACCCACAGCGGCAAACACATCGTCGGGCGTAAGTCCGTATTGTGCCATCACGTCGGGCTTCATCCAGATGCGCAGCGCGTAGGTGTTACCGAGGCTCATCACGTCGCCCACACCGGTGACGCGCATCAGTCGGGGCTTGATGTTGATATCGATATAGTTGGCGATGAAATTGTCGTCGTACTTACCGTCGGTACTCTTGATGGCCGCGATCTGCAAGATATTGTTTTGCACCTTGAGCACTTGCACACCCACCTTCACCACGTCGGCCGGCAGCAAAGCGGTAGCACGCGTGACGCGGTTCTGCACGTTGACGGCGGCGATATCGGGTTCGGTACCCTGCTCGAAGTAGACGTTGATAGTAACCTCACCGTTGCTTGAGGCGCTACTGGTCATGTAGGTCATGCCCGGCACACCGTTGATGTTCTCCTCGAGCGGTTGAATCACCGAGGTCATAATGGTCTTTGGATCGGCACCGGTATAGTTGGTGGTTACACGCACGGTGGGCGGTGCGATATCGGGATATTGCTCAACGGGCAGCGTATTCAAGCAAATGAAACCCACGAGCGAAATCACGATAGAGATGGCGCACGCCATCACATATTTAGAGATGAAAATATTGTTCTTCATCGTTGTCTTTTTTACAGTCTAATGATTTTCAATAATTTGAGTTAAAGAAAAAGTTGAAATCAGAATAGTGGGACACTGGTACGACCTATTTTTCAGTCGCTGTTCCACTCGGGGTGGGACACTGGTACGACCTATTAATTCTGTCGCTCCCCCACGGGTGGGACAGTGGTACGACCTATTAATTCTGTCGTCTCTCCTCACTGGTGGGACACTGGTACACACATCTTCCATCTTACATCTTACATCTTACATCGAAGCTGGTGTGACACTACCTTTTCTTCTTTTTCTTTTCCTCCGGGAAGAGCACCTTTTGTCCTTCCTGGACATTGTTGGCTCCCTCGGTCACGATTTTGTCGCCCACATTGAGGCCCGAGATCACGATTACGTCCTTACCATTGCCTGTTTGGACGATTTTGACATCAGCGGCCACAGCTGTGCTGTCGGCTTTCACTTTATAGACGAGCGATTTGTCCTGGAGTCGAACGACGGCGTTTTCGGGAATTACAATCACGTCCTTCTCGTTGAATGGCAGCACCACATTACCCTGTACGCCCGAGAAGAGTTTACCCTCGTTGTTGGGGAAAGTGGCCTTGCAAGCGAGCGTACCGGTGGAAGCGTCGAGCACTCCGGTGATGCTTGTTACGCGCCCCTTATGCTCATACACAGTTCCGTTCTTCATAATGAAAGTGACATCGGGCAGGAGGGGAAGCAGCTTCTCATTGTCGCCGTGCTTATATGCTGAATCAGACATTTGAGCTTCAATAATCGACTCTGAGATTGAGAACTCAGCCTCCATCATACGGTTGCCGCTCACTACGGTAAGCTGCGTCATGGGCGTAACCTGATCGCCGGCGAAGACCGGAATCTCGCCAATGACGCCCGCCACCGGCGAGGTGATGGTACAGAAGCCGAGGTTAACCTTGGCGTGGCTGACGGTAGCCTGCGCTTGCGATACTGCCGCTTTAGCCTGTCCTACAGCCGCTTGCGCCTGCTTATAGGCGTTGAGCGAATTTTCGAGCATATAGCTGCTGACGATTTTCTTGTCGAAGAGGTTCTTATTGCTCTCATACTCGAGTCGGGCGCTGTTCTGCGCCGCGATAGCGGCCTGCAGGTTGGCTTGCGCGGCTTGCAGATTGGCTTGCGCGGCCTGCACCTCGTGCTGGGCGTTACGCTGGTCGATTACGAAAAGCACCGTGCCTCGGCTCACCTGCTGACCCTCGGTAACACAGATTTTCATGAGCTGTCCGCTCACCTGCGGGGTGATGGTGACATCGGCTTGTCCCTTCATTTTAGCACTAAACTTAATAGGCACTTCAATGTCCTGCTTTTTAATCGTCATAGTTTCGAACGACGATTGCGTCTCGACCGGCATATCGACACCGCAAGCCGACATTCCCAGGGCGAGCGCGATGGCAGCTGCCCATTTGAATTGATAAGTCATTCTCATTTTCATATTTGTTAGATAGTTTAAGTATTATCATAAATAGTGACTTCGACAGGGGTGCCGAGGCCACAAAAAGTCGCATAATCGCCCGCAAAGATAATACATTTTTTCACATTAATAAAATATTTAAGTGAAAAATTTATTCAAAAGGGTAAATATTACAGGTTGTTAATAACTTTATGATTTTTTTTGACGGCGGGTAGAAAAATATGAGTAATTTTGTCGTCCCCAAAACGATAAAAAGCACTATTACGAATGATACCTTTTGTACATTTACATGTTCACTCTCAATACAGTATCCTCGACGGTCAGGCAGCGGTAAAGGATTTGGTCGATAAAGCGATAAGCAACGGCATGCGCGGCATGGCGCTTACCGACCACGGCACGATGTACGGAATAAAAGAGCTTCACGACTACGTAGGCAAGAAGAACTCGGCCGCCAACGGCGAGATTAAAGAGCTTGGCAAGCAGCTCGAGGAGCTTGAGGCCAACGGCGGCGACGCTCAGGCCATTGAAGAGGTAAAGAGCCGGCTTGGCGAGGCGCGAAGCAAACTGTTCAAGCCCATATTCGGCTGCGAGGTGTACGTTGCCAACGGTAGCCAGAGCGACCGCAGCGACAAGAACGACCGCGGTCGCCACCTGATATTGCTAGCAAAGAACGAGAAAGGCTATCACAACCTGGTGAAAATAGTGTCGAACGCATGGACCGACGGCCTTCACTACCACCCCCGCACCGACAAGGAACACCTTGAGAAGTATCACGAGGGGCTGATAGTGTGCTCGGCCTGCCTCGGCGGCGAAGTGCCGCGTTTGATAATGCAAGGCAACATCGACGGCGCCCGCGAGGTAGTGAAATGGTTTCACAACATCTGGGGCGACGACTACTACCTGGAATTACAGCGCCACAAGGCCACCGCGCCTCGCGCCAACCATGAGACCTATCCCCACCAGATGGAGGTGAACAAAGTGTTGATGAAATTCGCCAAAGAGCTGGGAATAAAGGTGGTTTGCACCAACGACAGCCATTTTGTGAACGAAGACGACGCCGACGCCCACGAGCGCCTTATATGCCTATCGACCGGCAAGCGCATCACCGACAACGACATCATGCTCTACTCCAAGCAAGAGTGGTTCAAGACGCAGGAAGAGATGAACGAGGTGTTTGCCGACGTGCCCGAGGCCTTGGAGTCGACCACCGAAATTCTGGACAAAGTGGAGTTCTACTCAATCAACCACAAGCCCATTCTGCCCGATTTTCCGCTGCCCGAAGGGTTCACCAACGAGGACGACTATCTGCGTCATCTGGTGTATGAGGGCGCGAAAGAGCGCTGGCCCGAGCTTGACGACGAGCATCGCGAGCGTCTCGACTTCGAGCTTGAGACCATCAAAAACATGGGGTTTCCGGGCTACTTCCTGATTGTGCAGGACTACATAAAGGCCGCGCCAAGGCTTGGCTGCTCGGTGGGTCCGGGCCGCGGTAGCGCTGCCGGCTCGGCAGTGGCTTACTGCTTGGGTATCACCAACATCGACCCGATAAAATACGATTTGCTGTTTGAGCGCTTTCTAAATCCCGACCGCATCTCGTTGCCCGATATCGACGTCGACTTCGACGACGACGGCCGCGCCGAGGTGCTGAAATACGTGACCGAGAAATACGGCGCCGAAAAAGTGGCGCACATCATCACCTACGGCACGATGGCCGCTAAGATGGCGATTAAGGACGTGGCCCGGGTGGAGAACCTGTCGATACCCGAGAGCAACCGCTTGGCGAAATTTATACCTTCGAAGCCCAACGATATGCCCGACGACCCGTCGAAGCCCGGCAAGAAATATAAAATATCGATTAAGAACTGCCTGAAGGCGTTCCCCGAGTTTGCAGCCGAGAAGAACAACCCCGACCCTCTGGTGAGAGACACCATACGGTTTGCCGAGAAACTGGAAGGGAATGTCCGCTCGACGGGCGTGCACGCTTGCGGTGTGATTATCGGCCGTGACGATATCACCGACTGGGTGCCGGTGTCGACAGCCACCGACAAAGACGGCTCGAAACTGATTGTGACCCAATACGAAGGCAGCGTAATCGAGGATACCGGACTGCTTAAGATGGACTTCTTGGGTCTGAAAACCTTGTCGATTATAAAAGAAGCGCTTGAGAACATCAAGGCCACGCGCGGCATCGAGTTCGACATCGAGAAGATACCGATCGACGACCCCGCCACCTATCAGCTGTACTGCGAGGGCCGCACCACGGGCACGTTCCAGTTTGAGTCGCCGGGCATGCAGAAATACCTTATACAGTTGCACCCGAGCACCTTCGAGGACCTTATTGCGATGAACGCGCTGTATCGCCCCGGGCCTATGGACTATATCCCGCAATTCATCCGCCGCAAGCGTGGCGACGACCCGATCGTGTACGACATCCACTGCATGGAGAAATACCTCAAGGACACTTACGGCATAACGGTGTATCAGGAGCAAGTGATGCTCCTGTCGCGCCAGCTTGCCGGCTTCACCCGCGGCCAGAGCGACACCCTGCGCAAGGCGATGGGAAAGAAGCAGATCGACAAGATGAACCACCTTGAGGGCCTGTTTTATGAGGGCGGCGAGAAGAACGGTCACGACCGCAAGGTGCTCAACAAGATATGGGAGGACTGGAAGAAATTCGCGTCGTACGCCTTCAACAAGTCGCACGCCACTTGCTACAGCTGGGTGGCGTATCAGACGGCGTACTTGAAGGCCAACTATCCGTCGGAATATATGGCAGCCGTGCTGAGCCGCAACCTGAACGATGTGACCAAGCTGTCGAAATTTATGGACGAGTGCAAGGTGATGGGCATAGCGGTGAAGGGGCCCGACATCAACGAGAGCCGCAAGAAGTTCAGCGCCAACAAGAACGGCGACATCCGCTTCGGCTTGGCTGGCATACGCGGCTTGGGCGGCAACGCCGTAGACGCGATAATCGCCGAGCGCGAGCAGAACGGGCCGTTCACGAGTCTGTACGACTTTGTGGAGCGCGTCAACCTCACGGCATGCAACCGCAAGGCGATTGAGTTGCTGGCGCTTGCCGGCGCACTCGACTGCTTCAGCGAAATCAGCCGCGAGGCATTCTTCGAGGCCAACAGCAAGAACGAGGTCTTCAGCGAGACCTTGGTGAGATACGGCCAACAATTCCAAACCGACAAGAAGATGCAATCGACGTCGCTCTTTGGCGACATCGAGCCGATCATGATAGCCAAGCCTGTGATACCCAAAGCCGAACGTTGGCCCGAGATAGAGCGTTTGTCGCGCGAGCGCGACTTGGTGGGAATGTACCTGAGCGCGCATCCGTTGGATCCGTTCTTTATGGAGATGAAATTCGGCTGCAACACCGATTTGCGACACATGCGCCTCTACAAAGACCTGAACGACGGCAAGGGCAACGAGGGCGACAGCACGAGCGATGAGGGCGAGGAAGAGCGCGAGACACTGCAAGTGCCGATTGACCAGGAGCTGGTGTTTGGCGGCATAGTGGTGGACTACACCGAGCGCCCGTCGAAGAAAGGCGGCAACTTCGGCATTATGAAGATAGAGGATTACACCGACAGCTACGAGATCGCGCTGTTTGACAAAAACTTCCTGAATTACCGCAACTATGGCATTGTGGGCAACTCGATAGTGGTGCGCGCGTCGTTCAACCCGAGTCGTTACAATCCGTCGAAGGTGATGTTCAACATCAAGTCGATTGAGCCGCTAAACACGCTCAAGGGGCACATGATCAACAACTTGCGCATCAGCCTAAACGAGGACGACTTGGCGATGGTCGACATGATTAAAGACCAACTTACGGCCACCACCGAGAACCGTTGCGAACTGCTGTTCCGCATGCGCGACAGCAAGAACAACCGCAACATCGACCTGCGGTCGCGATACAAGATACCGCTGTCGAAAAAATTCCTGCTCGCGCTCGACGATATGGGCATAAAATATGAAGTAAACGTTTAAACAATAATAAGATAACAATTATGGCATTTATTTTTACCGACGACAACTACAAGAATGAGATCGGGAAGGAGCTTCCCGTAGTGATTGACATCTGGGCAGAATGGTGCGGCCCATGCAAGGCTATCGCGCCAGTGGTGGAGCAACTGGCCGGAGAATATGACGGCAAGGTGCTCATAGGCAAATATGACGCCGACGAAGGCATCGACTTGCCGGGCGAGTTTGGCGTTCGCGGCCTGCCCACGTTGCTCTTTTTCCGCGCCGGCAGCAGCGAGCCCGCCGAGCGCCACACCGGCTCAATCACCTACGAGGCGCTGAAAGCGAAGATCGACGCCCTGCTGTAATATTCGTTTGAGAAAATTGGTGTCGATTGGGATATTTTTTGTAACTTTGCGGCGATTTTTCAAGAAAATATTGATTATAAACCGAATATGCTACTCGAAAGAATTGAAGCGCTAAAGGCGCAAATAGCTGAATTGCAAGCGAATAACGAGGAAGCCCTGGAGGCTCTTCGCATCAAATACTTGAGTAAGAAAGGCGAGGTGACGGCGCTTTTCAATGAGTTTCGTAACGTGCCCGCGGAGCAGAAGCGCGAGTTCGGACAACGCCTGAACGAGCTCAAGACGCTTGCCACGGAGAAGATCAACGCGCTACGCGACAGCTGCAAGGCCGGCGAGAGCAAAGCCGCCAAGATCGATATCACCCGTCCGGCGGCCGCCGAGGAGATTGGCACACGCCATCCGCTTACCCTTGTGCGCAAGGAGATTATCCGAATATTTGAGCGCCTTGGCTTTACGCTTGCCGACGGGCCTGAGGTGGAGGACGATTTGCACGTGTTCACCTCGCTCAACTTCGCGGCCGACCATCCCGCTCGCGATATGCAAGACACCTTCTTCATCGCCAGCGACGAGAACGACGTGACGCGCAACATAGTGCTCCGCAGCCACACGAGCTCGGTGCAGTCGCGCGTGATGCTTTCGAGCCAGCCGCCCATCCGCATCATCTGCCCGGGCCGCGTGTATCGCAACGAGGCCATTACCGCCCGCGCCCACTGCTTCTTCCACCAGATTGAGGGCTTGTATATCGACAAGAACGTAAGTTTCGCCGACCTCAAGCAAGTGCTACTCTACTTCGCCAAGGAGCTGTTCGGCCCCGAGACGAAGATTCGTCTGCGCCCGAGCTACTTCCCGTTCACCGAGCCAAGCGCCGAGATGGACGTGTCGTGCATGCTGTGTGGCGGCAAGGGTTGCTCGTTCTGCAAGAACACCGGCTGGGTGGAGATATTGGGATGCGGCATGGTGGATCCGAACGTGCTCGACGCGTGCGGCATCGACAGCAAGGAATACACGGGCTACGCGTTCGGCGTGGGCGTGGAGCGCATCACCAACCTGAAATATATGGTGAAAGACCTGCGTATGTTCAGCGAGAACGACGTTCGCTTCCTGCGCGAGTTTGAAACCGCACACTAATAGCGCGATGACAATCAACGAGAGATACCGCGGTGTGCTGGAGTATTTCGCCCAAGCGATGCCCAACCCCGACACCGAATTAGTTTACCGCAACCCGTTTGAGATACTGGTTGCGGTAATCCTTTCGGCCCAATGCACCGACGCGCGCGTCAACCAGGTGACGCCGGCGCTCTTTGCCGCCTACCCTACCGCCGAAGCGATGGCCGCCGCCACGAGCGACGAGATTTTGCGCTACGTCAAGAGTGTGTCATACCCCAACTCGAAGGCGCGCCACCTGCAAGCGATGGCTGTGAAGCTCGTCGACGAATTCGGTGGCAAGGTGCCCGACACTATGGAGCAACTCACCTCACTGCCCGGCGTGGGACGAAAGACCGCCAACGTGATACTGGGCGTGGTGCACGGCAAGGCGACGATTGCTGTCGACACGCACGTGTTTCGCGTTGCCAACCGCATGGGGCTGGCACACGGCAAGACTCCGCTGGAGGTGGAGAAAACACTCACACGGCATATACCAACCGAACTACGATACAAAGCTCACCACTGGTTGCTGCTACACGGGCGCTACACCTGCAAGGCGCTGCGTCCCGACTGCGTGAACTGCCGACTGACCGAGTTCTGCCAGCGGTATAAAAAAACAACTTAAACGAGTAACGTTCTAAAACTTCAGCAAATTGGGGAAGATGGCGATGGCGGCCACGGCCGCTATAGCCAATATGAGTAGGATTGTGAGAACTATCCATTTCGCGCTCAGGTCGGTGATGGCGATGCCGTCGACACCGGTCACTTCGCTGATGTGTTGCAGCAGCATAGAGGCGTCGGTGCCGGCGAGCAATTGCGCGAGCTCAACGCCTTTCTGCTCGTCGCTGAGCGAGGCGTTGCTGAGAATGTCGACCATTGCGGCGGTGTCGAAGCGGGTGGCTGTGGTGACGATGAAGAAGTCGTCGTTGGCGATGTCGACAATTTCCATCACTTTTGCCTTAGAGGAGTAGATGTCGGGGGCCTGATCGCGGCTATCATAGAGCATTGCTCGGGCGTGGCCGCGCACCTGAATGATACGCCCCGAGCCCAGCTGCAGCGCCGTCGCGCCGCGTTTGTGGTATACCAGCAAGGCTACGTTGCACGCGCCACGACGCTTACCGTCGACCACGAGTGCGTGGTCGAGCAGCTCGCCCATCTGCAACGCACTGAACGGCAAGCCATTATCGAAACGCTCAACAAGAGCGTCGACGAGCTGTTGCCTCACCTCCGGGTCGTCGCAAGCCAGCACGGCCGGCGGGCACTGCTGAGAGGCGTCGGCGGCGATCAGTTCGATTGGCACTGCGCCGCTAAGGTATTGATTATCGTAGAATTGGATATTCATTATAGGAAAAAATTCAGTTGTTCGGTCGGCAAAATTAGTCTTTTCGGCTCACACCACCAAAAATTGTTGATAAGTTGCGCTGAAATTTTACTTTTTTTTACACATTATTTTTAAAATATTGTGTACCTTTGCACGTCAATTAAAGCGACATTATTAAAGAAATTTATATAAATTTTTAAACGACAACAAGTTATGAACATTTCTCACATTGAGCATGTGGGCATTGCCGTCACCTCGCTCGAGGAGGCAATCCCATTCTACGAGAATTTATTAGGTTTCAAGTGTTTCGCAATCGAAGAGGTTGAGGACCAGCACGTGAAGACGGCGTTTTTCCAGGTTGGCCAGACCAAGATCGAGCTTTTGGAGGCAACGAGCGACGAGAGCGCAATCGCCAAGTTCATCGAGAAGAACGGCGGCCGCGGCGGCATTCAGCACATCGCGTTTGCTGTTGAGGATGGCGTTCAGAACGCTCTCGACGAGGTTCAAGAGAAGGGCGGCCGCGTGCTCGACAAGACACCGCGTCGCGGCGCCGAGGGCTTGAACATCGCGTTCCTGCATCCGAAGACCAGCGCCGGCGCGCTCGTAGAGTTGTGTGAAGACCCCAAAAAGAAATAACGAGAGAACGACCGATTAGCACTCCCCAACCCCGCCACGACACCGTCAGGGCACGTTAGGGAGTTTGCTATTTTATAATACAGCTTCAAAACAAGAGACAATGAGTAAGCAACTCGAAAAAATTCAGCAATTAATCGATCGCCGCGCCGAGGCACGTCTGGGCGGTGGCGAGAAGGCTATCACCAAGCAACACGAGAAGGGAAAATACACTGCTCGCGAGCGCATTGCGATGCTACTCGACGAGGGCAGTTTCGAGGAACTCGATATGTTCGTACGCCACCGCTGCACCAACTTCGGCAGCGAGAAGAAGTCGTTCGCAGGCGACGGCGTGGTCACCGGCTATGGCACGGTCGACGGCCGTTTGGTGTACGTGTTCGCTCAGGACTTCACCGTGATTGGCGGCTCGCTGGGCGAGGCTATGGCGATGAAGATCTGCAAGGTAATGGACCTGGCAATGAAGCAGGGAGCGCCGGTAATCGGCCTTAACGACTCGGGCGGCGCTCGCATCCCCGAGGGCATCAACGCTCTGGCGGGCTATGCCGAGATTTTCCAGCGCAACATCAACGCCAGCGGCGTAGTGCCTCAGATTTCGGCCATTCTCGGCCCGTGTGCCGGTGGCGCTGTGTATTCTCCGGCACTCACCGACTTCATTCTGATGGCCAAAGGCATCTCTAATATGTTCCTTACCGGCCCGAAGGTGGTGAAGACCGTGACAGGCGAGGACGTTACAGCCGAGCAACTGGGCGGCGCGAGCGTGCACGCCAGCAAGAGCGGCGTCACTCAGTTTGCCTGCGAGACCGAGGAAGAGGTGATTTCAACCATCAAGCAGCTGCTTAGCTACATGCCGAGCAACAATATGCAAGAGGCACCGCGCGTGCCATGCACCGACCCGATTGACCGCCTTGAGGACTCGCTCAACCAGATTATCCCCGAGAGCGCCAACGACCCCTACAATATGTACGACGTGATTGGCGCCATCGTCGACAACGGCGAATTCCTCGAAGTGCAGAAGGATTACGCCAAGAACATCATCGTGGGCTTCGCACGCTTCAACGGACAGTCGGTGGGCGTGGTGGCCAACCAGCCGCAATACATGGCGGGCGTGCTCGACTGCAACGCCTCGCGCAAGGGCGGACGCTTCGTTCGCTTCTGCGACGCGTTCAACATTCCGCTGGTGACGCTCGTCGACGTACCGGGCTTCCTGCCCGGCACCGGACAAGAGTATAACGCCGTGATCCTCAACGGAGCAAAGCTGCTATACGCCTATGGCGAGGCCACAGTGCCCAAAGTGACGGTAACCCTGCGCAAGAGCTATGGCGGCAGCCACATCGTGATGAGCTGCAAGCAGCTGCGCGGCGACATGAACTACGCTTGGCCCAGCGCCGAGATTGCCGTCATGGGAGCAGCCGGAGCAGCCGAGATCCTCTACGCACGCGACGCCAAGGCCGCCAAGACCAAGGCCGCCGAGGCCAAAGAGGCCGGCAACGCCGAGGAGGCAGCAAAGATTATGGAGGAGTTCAAGGAGTTTATCATCGAGAAGGAGAAGGAGTACAACGACCTCTTCTGCACTCCCTACAACGCCGCCAAGTACGGCTACATCGACGATATCATCGAGCCGCGCAACACGCGCTTCCGCGTGATCCGCGCCCTGGAGCAGCTGCGCACCAAGAAGCTCGTCAATCCCGCCAAGAAGCACGGCAATATCCCCTTGTAATCAGAGATGCCGCTTAAGCATTGCATCTTAAACGAAACAAGAAAGAAACGACTAATATGAAAAAAACGATATTTCTAACATTGATTGCTCTCGCGGCGTTCGCCACCGCCACGGCGCAGGGTCGACTCGACATGCGCATCAACGAGGTGATGGTCGTCGACGAGACCAATCTGATCGATGAATACGGCAACCACGCGGCATGGATCGAGCTTTACAACGCGTCGCACGGCAGCAACGGCATCGAGAAGATGTTTATCACCAACGACCCCTCCTATAAGGGCAAGACCAAGGTCAACCCCTATAAGGAGAAGGAGAAAGAGGCGTTTCACGAGATTCGCCGCGGCGACGGCGCCACCAAGATCGCGCCGTGCTCACACGTGGTGTTCTACGCCGATGGCGACAGCGCCCGCGGCACGTTCCACCTGCCGTTCAAGCTCGAGCAAGGCAAGGACAACTTTGTAGCCATTTACGACGTCAACGGCGACTTGGTCGACCAGGTGATTGTGCCCGCGTCGTTGCCGGCCAATCAGAGTTTCGCGCGCCTTGCCGAAGGCGACATCAACCTGCACAAGCAGAGCCGCGAGTTCGACGCCCGTGAATGGGGCGTGCGCGACGGCAAGAGCGACGCCACCGCCATCACGCCGGGCAAGTTTAACGCACGGCCGGTGAACGACAACATCGAGAAGTTCTACGTCAACGACCGCGGCGGAGGAATCCTCACGCTCTTTGCCATGGGCATCGTGTTCGCCGCTCTGGCTCTGCTCTTTATCTGCTTCCTGCTCTTCGGCAAAGCGTTCGAGGCAAGCGAGAAGAAGGCTAAGGCCGCTTTGGGCGAGGAACACACCACCGAGCACGAGCACAACGCCCAGCCCGGAAGCAACGACGAGGCAATCGCCGCCATCTGCATGGCACTGTATCAGCACCTCAACGCCCACGACGTGGAGAGCGGCATCCTGACGTTCAACCACAGCCACGACATGCCCAGCGCTTGGGAGTCGAAAGGCAACCTCTTGCCTCACCTGCCCGAGGTGCATGAGTCGTAACTCAATTTCATCAGTTCACATTTATTTACTTACGAATTTTCACAACAATGAAAGAATACAAGTACAAAATCAATGGTCACGACTACAACGTGAAAGTTGGCGACATTGACAACAACATCGCACATATCGAAGTGAATGGCGTGCCCTACAGCGTTGAGCTCGAGGAAGAGAAAGTGGCCGCGCCCGTGATTAAGCGCGTGGCAGTCGACGCCGGGCCCGCAAAGCCCGCTGCGGCCGCGCCCAAGAAAGCGACCGCCGCGGCCGGCGAGCACGTGATAGAGTCGCCGCTGCCAGGTGTCATCAAGGAGTTCTTCGTCAAGGAAGGCCAGCAAGTGAAAGCCGACGACGTGGTTTGCATCCTCGAGGCCATGAAGATGGGCAACGAGATCCATGCCGGCAAGGACGGCGTTGTCAAGTCGATTAACGTGGCAAAGGACGAGTCGGTGCTCGAAGGCACCGCCATCATGGTAATCGCTTAAACCACAGAATACAGAACACTATCTAAAACAGCAAAGTTATGTTACTTGGAAGTTTTTTGAACGACAACCTTGTCAAATTCTGGCACTTCACCGGCTTCTACAACGTCACGCTGGAGCCCTCGAGCCTGATTATGATTTGCGTGGGTCTGTTCTTTATCTATTTAGCGATTAAAAAGAACTTTGAGCCTATGCTGCTGGTGCCGATTGGCTTCGGTATCCTGATTGGCAACATACCCTTCATGCCGGGCAACGAGATAGGCATCTACGAGGAGGGATCGGTGCTCAACATCCTATATCAAGGCGTGCGACAGGGCTGGTATCCGCCGCTCATCTTCCTGGGCATTGGCGCGATGACCGACTTCTCATCGCTGCTGGCCAACCCTAAGCTGATGCTCGTGGGCGCGGCCGCACAATTCGGTATCTTCGGCGCTTACATGGTAGCGCTCGCCTTAGGCTTTATGCCCGACCAGGCAGGTGCCATCGCCATTATTGGCGGCGCCGACGGCCCCACGGCCATCTTCCTGTCGTCGAAGCTGGCTCCCAACCTCATGGGCGCTCTCGCCGTGTCGGCCTATAGCTATATGGCGCTCGTGCCGGTTATCCAGCCGCCTATCATGCGACTGCTCACCACCAAGAAGGAGCGACTCATACGCATGAAACCCGCCCGCAAGGTGTCGCAGACCGAGAAGATCCTCTTCCCGATTTTCGGCCTTATCCTCACGTGCTTCTTCGTGCCCAGCGGTCTACCCCTGCTCGGTATGCTATTCTTCGGCAACCTGCTGCGCGAGAGCGGCGTGACCACTCGCCTGGCAAAGACCGCCAGCAACGCCATGACCGATATGGTCACCATCATCTTGGGTATGAGCGTGGGCGCGTCCACTCAGGCAAGCCAGTTCCTGACGCTCGACACCATCAAGATCTTCTTCCTCGGCTTCATGGCATTCGTGATCGCCACCTGCTCGGGTGTGCTTTTCGTGAAGATTTTCAACCTTGTGCTGCCTAAGGACAAGAAGCTCAACCCGCTCATCGGCAACGCCGGCGTGAGCGCCGTGCCTATGGCCGCCCGCATCAGCAACGACCAAGGACTGAAGGAAGACCCGTCGAACTATCTGCTCATACACGCTATGGGCCCCAACGTGGCAGGCGTAATCGGCTCGGCAGTAGCCGCAGGCGTACTCCTCGCCTTCCTCGGCTAACGCCCCGCCCATCGCGACAGCGATACACAACCCCACAATATCGAAGCGACCCCCGCCCCACCGGCCCGGGCCGCTTCGCTTCTTTCTGACCTACGCTATAAACCGACAACTAACACACTATCTGCTTTGTTGAGGTTCGCTAATATTTGATGTTAAAATAGTTCAGCAATGCTTTATAATTGTCTTGCGCCGTCAGGCATGTGTCCCGCAAATAGCCATTGATGTGCCCCCAGTTTTGTATGCCGCGATAATAATAAAAACGGATTTCCTCTGTGATGATGAATGGCACAATAGCGGTTTGCAGACACTGCCAAAACATAAGTAATCGCCCAATGCGGCCATTCCCGTCTTGAAATGGATGGATGCGCTCAAATAGCACATGGAAATTAAGAATATGATCCAATTCCACTTTCTGAAGGCTATTATACTCCGCAAGCAGATGTTTCATCCGCTTGCCCACTTCATGGGGCTGCACGGTCTCTTCACCGCCCACCTCATTCGCGAGCTTTTTATAATCCCCTACAGCGAACCACGACTTTTCACTGTCGGAAGTGTTGGTTTTCAATATCAAATGCAGGTGTTTGATATGTGCCTCAGTAATCTTGTCAGTCGCATGGTCAATGATATAATCAATGCAACGGAAGTGATTGACCGTTTCCATAATATCATCAATGCGAGTGTTTTCGGTAGTGATGCCGAGGGTGTTGGTCTCAAATATATATCGTGTCTGCTCTTTGGTGAGACGCGATCCTTCTATATGATTGGAATTATAAGTCAAGTCAATCTGTGTGCGATGATAGATGCCGCCGTTAAGTTTGCAGTCTTTTTCCTCACGTAACCGGGAAAGTAACGGAGATATTTTCCTTTTATCCTTATGTGGTGGTACGGCATCCGCCGGGATAGTCCATGTTTTTCCCGTTATGAATGCACCTTCGATTTTGCCGGAGGCACAATAGTTACGTACGGTGCGTTCACTAATACCGAACTTCTCGGCAAACTGAATGACTGAGATATATTTCATACTATCGGCAATTTTTAATTGAAAATCGCCGCAAAGATACCGTTTTTTGCCGACATCGGCAAGTTCCTTTTAGTTTTTGATACAATTGTTGATTTATTGCGCC
>JAFVDY010000001.1 GCA_017478265.1 Muribaculaceae bacterium
CAATACCTATGATAAACATACCTTTAGCAATGATAAAATAATAAACTTAGCCTTATGAAAGCGCGTTAAACACCCGTTTTCAATCAGCAAAGTTACTAATTTTATTTAATAAAAGAACGATAGTTGCAAAAAAAATATTAATTTTGGCGTCAATAAATCGAAAATTTGAATAAAAACGAGCAAAATCGAATATGAAATATTGTAAATTCATGCGATTAACAGCGTTGATATTAGCGCTGATGATAGCAATGCCGCTCGTAGCGCAACACTTGGCGGTGCTGAGCGACATACACGTTACTCCCGGCAACGAGAACGAGCGGCAGTTGCGTCTGGCGATTGAGGAGATTAACGCGAGCGATGTGGTTGCCGTGGTGGTAAGCGGCGATTTGACCAACGAGGGTAGCGACGAGCAGTTGCTCAACGTAAAGCGGCTGCTCGACGGCATCACAAAGCCGTGCTATGTAATCCCCGGCAATCACGAGAACAACTGGAGCCAGAGCGCGTGCCAAACCTTCGGGCGCCTATGGGGTAGCGACCGCTTCAGTGTGGTGGTGGATAACCTTATAATAATCGGCACCAACTGCGGCCCGTTTATGAAAATGGGGGACGGCCATGTGAATTCACACGACCTGACGTGGCTACAAAGCGAGCTTAAGCGCTTGTATCGCCCCGGTATGCGCGTGCTTAGTGTAAACCATTATCCGTTGCTCGACGATATGGACAACTATGTCGAATATCAAAACGTGTTGAAAGACTACCCCGTGATAGCCCACCAGCACGGCCACTTCCACAAATGGATGCAATATAAGTCGGCCTCCGGCATCGAGAGCATAGGCGTGCGAGCGCTCGACATGAAAGACGGTAAAGGCCACGGCTATACCTTACTCGACATCGCCGGCGACAGCGTGAAAGTGTGGAACAAGGTGGTGGGCGAGTCAGCTGAGTTGAAGTACGCTTTCGCCGTGCCCATGGCTAAATATAAAGATGTTAAGCGCGAGTCTCGCGTCGACTATACCGGCGGACGGACATTTGAAATAACAAAGATTGCCGACGAGGCCGAATGGTCAAAACCCTTCGGTGCGTCAATTTTCACTCGTCCCGCGGCAAGTGGTAGCGAGGTATTCTATGGTACCAGTTTGGGCGAATTGGCGTCAAGCGCGGGAAAGCGATCACGTCTCGACTGCGGTATGTTGTTCTCACGCCCTGCAGTGTGGCAGAACACCATAGTAGTGCCCACCGGCGACAACCGCCTGCTGTGGATCGACCGAGCTACAGGAGCTGTAAAAGCACAATATCGCAGTGGCGGACCCTACGTCGCCGACGGCTTGGTAGTGGATGGCACGCTTTTTCAAGGCGGTTACAAGAGCTTCGAGGCGTGGGATATGACGAGCGGCAAGATGCTATGGAAAAACATCAATATTGACAACTACTGCCAAGGCGAGCCATTTGTGGGTGGCGACGACGTGATATTCGGCGCGTGGGACGGCCAACTGCGCTGCCTCGACCGCAAGAGCGGACAGCTCAAGTGGCAGTGGGACAACGGCAAACCGCGGCAGCACCTGCTAAGCCCGGGCAATGTGGTGCCGGCGGTGAACACCGGACACGTGATAATAGTCGCTCCCGACCGCTATATGACCTGTCTCGACCGCACCAACGGGCGGCAGATTTGGCGACATTTCGCCCCCGACCGGAAAGTGCGTGAGAGCCTGGGCATGAGCGCCGACGGCAAACGCGTCTATGCCAAGACCATGGACGGAACTGTGGTCGCCGTCGATGCCATAAGCAACGAGTATCACGAACTGTGGAACACCGATTGCGGCTTCGGTTACGAACACGCTCCGTGCCCGATAATCGAGGTTGACGGACTGGTATACACCGGTTCGCGCCGCGGCCAAGTGGCGGTGATTGACGCAAAGAGTGGCGAGTTGCTACTTCGCACCACGCTGGGCTACAGCGAGGTAAACGGCTTTGCCGTCGATAAGGATAATAATGTGATATGTACCCTGATAGAAGGCACAGCATTCAAAATCAAGCCAACGAACAAATAGAAGCATGACAATGAGACGAACGACAATATTGATGACCCTGCTGCTGGCTGTGATAATGGCCACAGCTCAGATAGTTACCCCCGTAAAGTGGAAAACCGCCATTAAGGTTGACGACAAAACGCGCACCGCCCTGGTGACGATGACTGCGACGATAGACGACGGTTGGCACTTGTACAGCACCGACTTGCCGTCGGGCGGCCCGGTGGCCACCAGTGTAGACTGGAAAACCCTCGAGGGCGTGGAACTTGTAGGCGGCTTAAAGCCAAGCGTGACGGCACATGTGCAGCACGACCCCAACTTCGATATGGACCTCAAGTGGTGGACCGGCACCGTAAGTTTGACTCAAAAAGTGAAGATTACCGCCGAGAAATATGCGATGAAAGGCTCTATACGCTATATGTCGTGCAACGACAAGACTTGTAGCGCCCCAACCACCGAGCCGATGACCTTCAGCGGCACTATAAAAGTTGAAGAAGCAAAGGAAGAAGAAAAATCTGCTGAAGAGAAACAGGAAGAAACTTCCGACACCATTTCCGCTACAGTAGCAGAACCGGAGACAATCACTCCCACCGGCAGTGCTGTTGGCGGTGATCTGTGGGCTCCGGTAAACGTTGACAACGGCGTGGCCGCGGGCAGCGACGCGGGCTCACTGTGGATGGTGTTCTGGGCTTGCTTTGGCGGCGGTCTGCTCGCGTTGCTCACCCCTTGCGTGTGGCCTATAATCCCTATGACGGTGAGCTTCTTTATGAAGAAAAGCGGCTCGCGCTCCAAGGCGATTCGCGATGCCGTTATCTACGGCCTGTCGATAATTGTAATTTACGTAGCGTTAGGCCTGATAGTAACCGCACTGTTCGGCCCCAGCACCCTCAATGCCATAGCTACCAACGCCATCTGCAACATTGTGTTTTTCTTGCTGTTGGTGGTGTTTGCCATATCGTTCTTCGGAGCCTTCGACTTGCATTTGCCCGGCTCGTGGTCGACCAAACTCGACAAGGCGTCGCACGGCACGAGCGGCTTGCTAAGCATCTTCTTTATGGCGTTCACGCTTGCGATAGTATCGTTTTCGTGCACCGGCCCTATAATCGGCACGTTGCTCGTCGAAGCCGCCGGGCAGGGCAATCGTCTGGCTCCCGCCATTGGCATGCTCGGCTTCTCGATAGCGTTGGCTATACCGTTCAGCCTGTTCGCTTTGTTCCCGTCGGCGCTCAAGAAGATGCCTAAGGGCGGAGGCTGGCTCAACACGGTGAAGGTGGTGCTTGGCTTCCTTGAGTTGGCTTTGGCACTCAAATTCCTGTCGGTAGCCGATTTGGCTTACGGCTGGCATATCCTCGACCGCGAAGTGTTCCTATCGCTGTGGATAGCCATCTTCGGCTTGCTCGGTTTTTACCTATTAGGAATGTTCAGGCTCAAGAGCGATGGCGAGGCGAAGACGAGCAGGGTGGGGGTTACGCGCTTACTGCTTGGCATTATCTCGCTGGCGTTCACCGCTTATCTTGTGCCAGGCCTGTGGGGCGCGCCGTTGCGAGCCACCAGTGCGTTTGTTCCGCCTATGAGCACTCAGGACTTCAACCTCGCGGGCGATGAGCGCCGAGTGTTTGACGACTACGAGCAAGGCATGGCGGCCGCGCGGGCAAGCGGAAAGCCCGTGCTCATCGACTTCAGCGGCTACGGTTGCGTGAACTGCCGGAAGATGGAAGGGGCTGTACTCGACCGCTACGAGGTGAAGAGCTTTATCAATGACAACTTCATCACCATCACACTTATGGTAGACGACAAGGCAGAACTGCCACAGCCTATCGAGGTGGAAGAAAACGGTAAAGTAGTGACGCTGGAAACAGTGGGCGACAAATGGAGTTACCTGCAGCGACACAAGTTCGGCAGCAACTCGCAGCCCTACTATGTGGTGCTCGACCACGAGGGGCAGCTGCTGAGCGGTCCGGCGGTGTACGACGAAAGCGTGTCGCGATATATGAAGTTTCTTAAACAAGGACTAAAACAGCAGTAAATGACAATTATTTAACACAAGATACTTAAAGATTTTAATTAACTATTAAAATGGCAGGAAACAGTAAGGAAACTAAACTGAGAGAGTTCGGTGAGTTGCTCGACGTGCTCGACACGTTGCGTGAGCGTTGCCCGTGGGACTCGGTGCAGACCAACGAGAGCCTCCGCCCCAACACCCTCGAGGAGACGATGGAACTGGCGGAAGCTATTATCGACAACGACGAGATGAAAATATCGAAAGAGCTTGGCGACGTGCTGTTGCACGTGTTGTTCTACGCCAAAATTGGCGACGAGAAAGGGCAGTTTGACATCGCCGATGTATGTCAGCGCCTGCGCCAAAAGCTCATCTTCCGTCATCCCCACATCTATGGCGACGCCACGGCGAGCGATGCCGAGCAAGTGTTGCAGCAGTGGGAGGTGATAAAGTTGAAGGAAAAAGGTGGCAACAAGACGGTGCTGGGTGGTGTTCCCCGTTCATTGCCATCTCTCATCAAGGCCGAGCGCGTTCAGGAGAAAGCCGCGAATGTAGGTTTCGATTGGGAAGAGCGCGACGACGTATGGGACAAGGTGAAAGAAGAAATGAACGAAGTGGAGCAAGCCGTGAAAAGCGGTAAAGAGAGCGATGTGGAGGAGGAATTCGGCGATTTGCTGTTTGCCGTAGTCAACGCCGCCCGCCTCTACGGCGTGCGCCCCGACAACGCACTTGAGCGCACCAATCGCAAATTCATAGCCCGCTTTAATTATATCGAACAACGCGCCCATGAACAAGGCCGCAACCTCAACGAGATGACGCTCGCCGAGATGGACGCTCTGTGGGACGAAGCAAAAATCACACTTAAGCATTAGAAAAATGAGTGAATATAAACTTATCGACTTTAAAATTGAAGATCGTATCTGCTTTATAGTAATGAACAATCCGTCGCACCTCAACTGCCTGAGCGAGCAGATGTGCGAGGAAATATCTACAGCGGTGCAACAGGGCTACGACAGCGAGTGTGTAGCGATAGTTATTCAGGCTGTGACCCGACACGGCGTGTGGAGCGCAGGCCACGATATTAAGGAGTTGCCGCAGGACGGCAGTGATCCTTTGGCCTACGATGTGCCTATGGAGCGAATGTTACACAAGCTGCAGGAGGTGGCGATACCGGTGATAGCTTGCGTGAGCGGCACAGTGTGGGGCGGCGCGTGTGATTTGTGCCTGAGCTGTGACATGATTATCGCCTCGCGCAATTCCACTTTCGCCATCACCCCAGCCAAAATCGGTATTCCGTATAACGCGTCGGGGATCATGCACTTTGTCAATCAGCTTGGACTGAACAAGGCCCGCGAGATGTTCTTCCTTGCACAGCCAATCGAGGCTGACGACGCCTTAAATGTAGGACTCATCAATCGCGTGACCGCAGAGGAAGACCTTGAAGCGACACTTGAAGAGCACTTCCTTAAACCGCTGCGACGCAACTCGGTGATGTCGATAAGCGCAATCAAGCGACAATTCCGTGTACTATCAAAAGCGTCGGCGGTGATCTCAAGCGAAGGCTTTGAACGCATCAACGCTTATCGCACCCGCGTTTATCAAGGCGCCGATTATCTTGAAGGAATACAATCGTTCCTTGAGAAACGGCAACCCAACTTCACCGGTCGTGCATCTGATCTCGACACACCCGGCTATTGAACACGCGGGTAAAGGATTTTTAACGGTTAATGTTTTGTCGGGTGATGAAAAAGCGCTACCTTTGCGAGCCAAACGAAAAAATGTTTCTTAAAAACTCATAAATTAAAACGTTTTAATACAACTATGAAGGAAAGACTAAAAGAACTGTTTGTTAGCCATTTTGGTGGCGAACCTTTGTTCTATGCCTCATCGGGCCGTATCAACCTTATCGGCGAACATACCGATTATAACGGCGGTTTCGTGTTCCCGGGTGCCATCGACAAGTACATTATGGCCGCTATTGCCGAGAATGGCAGCGAGCGAGTACGCCTCTACAGTGCCGACATGGATCAGAGCGCCGAGTTCGGACTCAACGAGGAGGACAAACCCGCCGAGCAATGGGCTTGCTACATCTTCGGCGTATGCCGCGAGGTGATCAAGCGCGGTGGAACCGTTAAGGGCTTTGACGCGGTGTTTGCAGGTAATGTTCCTCTTGGTGCCGGTCTCTCGTCGAGTGCGGCACTTGAGTCGTGCTTCGCTTTCGCACTGAACGATATGTTCAACGATAATCGTTTTGAGAAGATGGAGCTCGCAAAGATTGGCCAGTCGACCGAGCATAACTATTGCGGCGTGAATTGCGGTATCATGGACCAGTTTGCCAGCGTATTCGGCAAGAAAGATCATCTGATGCGCATGGATTGCCGTTCGCTTGAATACAAGTACTTCCCGTTCAACCCGGTAGGCTATAAACTGGTGTTGCTCGACTCTCGCGTAAAGCATGAGTTGGTCGACTCGCCATACAACAAGCGCCGTCGGTCGTGCGAGCGTGTTGCCGCCACTTTGGGCGTTGATACCCTTCGCGACGCTACTATGGAGATGCTTGAGGCCGCTCGCGACAAGGTGAGCGACGAGGACTACAAGCGCGCCGTCTACGTAATTGGAGAAAAACAGCGCGTGCTCGACGTGTGCGACGCTTTGGAACGCGGCGACTATGAGACAGTAGGCAAGTGCATGTACGCTACGCATCATGGTCTGTCGAAGGACTATGAGGTGAGCTGCGAGGAGCTCG
>JAFVDY010000027.1 GCA_017478265.1 Muribaculaceae bacterium
CTCGAGGTCAATTTTGGTGAATGTGTTCAGTCTTAGCGAGACAACCAGGTTGGCTAATGTGAATACAGCGCATAGAAGATGTCTCGGAACACTCTGCTGTCACGGTGGGCGTTCTGGTACGCAACCGTGGATTTACTCGGCGCGCGGCGGATGCCCAAGTGGTTCAGGCTGCCCGTGGCTGATTTCAGACCGTTCGATATGTCACGCACCGAATCGCATTGCGAGAACTGACAGAACACCATACTAACTAATTGGCTCCATGTGGCATAGTCCTTGATAGCCCTTGCAGTGCTTGTCCGTGCCTGCTGTCCTGATTATTTTTCTGATAATTTCTTTCGGCAATTTGCCGATTACTTGAGAAAAAAGTGTTATCTTTGCCATGTCAAAGGAAGTTGACGTGATTTGCTTGTCACTACGAAAGTAGTTATTTTTTACTTTATAGTCAACTTCCTTTGTGTTTTTTTGAAAAAATTATTTATGATAATACTGATGTTAGATAGAGAAATCATAATCCGTCGATTAGCAATAATTAAATACCTCTATAATGTTGGCGTACAACAATCTAGGCAGGTAGAAACTGTTGCAGGCTTTTCTATTCTTGCTTTTCATGACTGTGCAGAAATGTTTCTCCTACTTGTTTCAGAGAATAAGGGAGACAATAGTGACAGGTGGTCTTTTATGGAGTTTTGGAACCAGTATCCAGAATTGACTTTGAAAGAGTCAATGAGAAACCTCAAGGACAGTGCCTTGATATTACAAGAGTTTGATTATGACATTAATAATATCATAAAGTAGAGGACTAATGGAAGAAAATTCTAAATTTGACAAGAAATCGATAAGGACGGTAATCGGGAAAACTGCTAATTTCGGAGAGCTGGCAAAAGATTGCGTTGCTTTTGCCAATGCTAATGGTGGTGTGCTTCATATAGGAATAGAAAATGACGCTGATCTTCCAGAAAGTTCCCAGACTATATCTGGTGATTTGCCTGAGAAGATTGTAAAGAGGATAAATGAGCTTACCTTCAATGTTGCAGTGCGTCCAGAAATAGTGACAGCAGGCAATGGTGGACAGTATATTAAACTGCAGGTTTTCCCATCGCAAGTCTCTATCGCAAGTACTACTAAAGGACAATATCTGATACGAGATCATGACAAGAGCCGCATGTTATTGCCAGACGAACTTAGTCGTTTGATTTCGGATAAGCCATCATATAACTGGGAAACAAAAGTCAGCCTGAATGTCCATAGGTCAAAGGCAGATGAAAAGAAGATACGTGACTTTATCGTTGATGTACATTCTTCCGACCGTGTGTCCGATTTTGTGAAAGAAATGTCGGAAGAGGAACTGCTTTCTTACTATCAAATGACTGACGATGCTGGCAATCTGACAAACTTGGGAGTGCTTTGGCTGGGAAAGCCTGAACAAAGGGCTCGTCTTCTTTATTCTCCTATAGTGCAATACATTAAATATGATTCTGAAGAGAACAAAGTGGATAAAAAGGTGTGGGATGACTACCGCCTCAATCCCAAAGAATTGATAGAGGCAATCTGGCTGTCAATCCCAGAATGGAGAGAATATAATGAGGTCTCTGAAGGTCTTTGGCGAAAAAATATCCCTGCTTACGATGAAAAGGTGGTTCGTGAGTTATTATGCAATGCTATTGTACATAGACCATATACTACTCGCGGTGACATTTTTATTAAACTCTATCCAGATCATATGGCAATCACCAACCCTGGACTTTTACCTATTGGTGTTACGGTTAACAATATTCTACAAAAGACAGAAAAAAGAAATGTTCATCTCGCGAAAGTATTTTATGACCTTCATCTTATGGAAGCAGAAGGTTCTGGATTTGACCTGATGTATGAAACATTGTTAACAGTTGGTAAGAATAAGCCAGTTGTTATTGAGGGTGAAGATTATGTGGAAGTGTCAGTTGCTCGAAACATAACAACAAAAGATGCATCAAGATTGTGTGATTTCGTCTCTAATCATTACACAATAAGTAGAAAATGCTTTATCACTTTGGGTATAATACTCCAGCATAAGACAATATCTGCCATAGCCCTGACAAAAGAATTGCAATTATTACAAGGTGAACGCCTCAGGTCATGGGTTGACGCGCTGCTGTCAAACGGAATAGTAGTGAGCCGAGGAACTGGCAAAGGGGTGAAATATTCTATAGATCCTAACTTCGTTGCAAAATCAAAAGTGCAGTTTCAAACGACATTGAAGACTATTGAACCCTATCGGCTGCAAGCATTGATAAAAGAAGATCTTAGATTCCATCCAGATAGTCTAATGTCTGAAATAGCTAAACGACTCCCTGACGTTGAATTTCCTGAACTTGAGAGAATGACTCGTGAAATGGCTAAAAACGGTGAATTGAAGACGAGTGGAGGGAGGAGATATAGGAAATATTCGCTTCCATGATTTCTTTCTTTGAAAAAGTGGCAGAAAAAAGAAGAAAGCTGCTAATCAAAAAGAAAAGAATAATAACAAGTGATTGACAATCAATATGTTCTTTTTTATTAGATAAATAGAATGACAAAGCTTGAGAAATTATATAGCATCATAGAGAACTCCCGCGATGTGGGAGTGAAGCTCCCCGAGGATGTAATCCGGCAGGTGGAGGAACTGGAGGAGAACATAATCAAGGATGAAATTTTGCCTGCTTTAAGTCAATATTGTCCTAAATATTTTTGTCAGAAATCACGATAGTTACGGCCAGTTCTTATAGAATCGGCTCGCCGGTGTAAAGTTACAGTTTGACTGTCTCGAGGTCGGCGGGGACGGCGATGTGGCCGGAATAGTGGCGGGCGGCCTCGGCGGCGTAGGTCTCGGCGCGGGTGGCGAGGTGGGTGTCCTCGGTGTGGTAGAGCAAGAGGTTTTTCACTTCGAGTTCTTGAGCGATCATTCCCACGTCGAGCGCCGTTGAGTGGTGTTTCTCGTATGGCCTGAACTGATCCTTGTCGTGATATAGGCAGAAAGCCTCGTGCAGCAGCCAGTCGGCACCGCGAGCGTATTGTTCGGCAACCGGTTTGTACGGCTCATCGCCTAAGCAGACCACCCGACGTCCGTCGGGCAGCACCGCCTGCCATCCGTATTGCAGAGTCTTGGTGGAGCCGATATCGAAGAAAGTGACCTGCATATCGTCCACGGCGAGCGTCTCTCCGTCGTCGACCTCTCGCAAGATGATTGTGTCGCCCACGGCCCTCATTATTTTCGCCGGAATCATCAGGTTGCACATGGTGAGCAACGCCTCCTTCACCTCGCGATGGCAATAGATGGTGAAGTGGCCTTGGAAGCGCCCCTTGTGCTGCATGGGAGAGATTTTTCGGATGAGCCAGATGGCGCCTATGATATGGTCGGTGTGAACGTGAGTTACCATCAAGTGGTGTAAATCCTCGATGGCGATGCCTGCGCGATGTAGCTGGCGGAAGATGCCGTTTCCGCCTCCGGCATCGGTGAGCATACCTCCGGCGGGCGTTTTGAGGTAGAAACAAGTGTTGTAGCAGCGCGTACACATCGCATTGCCTGTGCCGAGCATTGTGATAGAGGCCGTCGAAGCATCGTTGTTGTTATGGTTCAAAAAGGTCATATTCAGGCTATTATCGTTTGTCGATTGCCGGCAGGGTGATGGCGAAGGTGGTGCCCTTTCCGGGCTCGCTCTCCTTTACCCAAATCTTGCCGTCGTGGTACTCTTCGATTATTCGTTTCACGAGCGTCAGTCCCAGTCCCCACCCTCGTTTCTTGGTGGTGAAGCCGGGGTTGAACACGCGCTTGAAGTTTTTGCGTGCGATGCCCTTGCCGGTGTCCTTTACGGTGATGAGCGCGCCAGCGGCCTCGCGTTCCACCACTATGTCGAGCCTTCCTACGCCCTCCATGGCGTCGACGGCGTTCTTGGTCAGGTTCTCCATCACCCATTCAAATAAAGGCTGGCATAGCATCACTTGGCAGTCTCGCTCCGGGTCGGTGTCGATATGCAGCTCGACGCGCTTGGGGATACGATTGCTCATGTATTGCAATCCGGTGGCTACGGCGCTGTTGACGCTCATAGCGCTCTTCTCGGGCATTGAGCCGATTTTCGAGAAACGGTCGGCAATGGTGCGCAGGCGAGTGACGTCCTTGTCCATATCGGCCACAATCTCGCCGTCGACGCCCATCTCGCCGAGCATCTGCGTCCAAGCCATGAGCGACGAGATTGGTGTGCCGAGCTGGTGTGCCGTCTCCTTCGAGAGGCCCACCCATACGCGGTTCTGTTCGGCTCGCTTGACGCTGATGAGGGCGAAATATGCTATCGCCATCACAATGATTAGCACCGCCAACTCGATATAGGGGAAATAGGCCAGTTGCCTTAGCAACGTCGAGTCCTCGTAGTAGAGTACTTGGCTCATCTCCTCGTCGATTTTAATCTCGATTTTGTTGTTGGAGTTCTTGAGTTTCTGCAACTTTTTCTGTAGATATTTCAGGTTCTTGCCCTTGAGTTCGGCGGGATTTTCGGGGTCGAGGGGTTCGGGCAGGCGGAAGTTGCGTTGCTCGATTATGTTGTCGTCGGTATCTACCAGTAGCACCGGTATGGTATTGTTGCCCTTGATGATACGCAGCAGGAAGTTGACGTCGGTGTTGTTGCTGGTGATGAGTTCGCGCGTGGCGTCGGCCCATATCTCCATGCGCTCACGCTCTTGCGCCGCCAGGTTTTTCACCAGCCGGTTACTTATCATCAGGAATGTGACCACCAGTGCGATGGAAACCGCTACCAGCGAGAATTTCCACACCCGTCGGGAGTCGTATATATCACGCAACTTCATAGTGGATGGTTGGAGGATAGGGAATCAGATATCGTCGTCCTCGTCGTCGGCCGGCGGTGCGTCGTTCACCACCTGGAACTTGGCGTTGGGGTCGTCGAAGCGCTCGTCCCAGTACTCGTCGTCCCAGTCTTGCTCGTCCACTATCATCTTTCCTCCGGCATCGGGAGTCTCGTCGTAGTCGGGTACTTCGGCCGCAAAGATGAACTCGTCCTCTTCTCTCACGCGGTGTCGCTCGTCGAGATCACGCTCCATGATGTTGTCGGGCAGTCGGTTGTGCTCGTCGTTGATGGTTCGCCAGAGCACGTCCTTGAGTTCGGTGAGCCCCTGTTGCGCTACACTCGAGATGAACACTGTGTCGATGCCCTCGGGCAGCGTGGGTCGCAACATTTCCTTCAGCTCGTAGTCAATCATGTCGCATTTGGTGATGGCGAGCACTCGCGGCTTCTCCACCAGCTGTGGGTTGAAAGTTTCGAGTTCGCGGCTTAGGATGGCGTATTCACGTGCTATATCGTCGGTGTCGGCCGGAATCATGAACAGCAGAACCGCGTTGCGCTCAATGTGCCTCAAGAAGCGCAGTCCCAATCCTTTGCCCTCGCTGGCTCCCTCGATTATGCCTGGTATGTCGGCCACCACAAACGACTGTCGGTCGCGATAGCTCACTATGCCCAGGTTGGGCTCGAGAGTGGTGAACGGATAGTTGGCGATCTTGGGTTTGGCCGCGCTGATTACCGATAGTAAGGTCGACTTTCCGGCATTTGGGAAGCCCACCAATCCCACGTCGGCGAGCAGTTTGAGTTCGAGTATCACCTCTTTCTCGACGCCCGGTTCGCCCGGTTGTGCGAAGCGCGGCGTCTGTCGCGTTGCGGTCTTGAAGTGGGTGTTTCCCAGGCCTCCGCGCCCGCCCTTTAGCAGTCGCACTATTTGTCCGTCGCGCGTAACGTCGCACAAGAATTGCCCCGTGTCGGCATCATATACGGCAGTTCCCAACGGCACCTCCACGGTGCGGTCGATGCCGTCCTTGCCGTGGCAGTTGTTCTCGTATCCCGGCTCGCCGTCGGTGGCGAGTATGTGGCGGGTGTACTTGAGGTGGATGAGCGTCCACAGGTTACGGTTGCCGCGCAGGTAGACGTGTCCTCCGCGCCCACCGTCGCCACCGTCGGGCCCTCCCTTGGGAATATACTTGGCGCGGTGAAGGTGTCGGCTACCTCCTCCGCCCTTACCGCTTCGACACAGTATCTTTACGTAATCAATAAAATTGCTTTCCATTTGTCGGTATGTCTACATTTGTTGTTGTCCGCTCGATGGTCGAAAGAGTTGTGAGCGGCACGAGCATAAATCAGTCGAAGAAGTCGAAGAAGTAGTAGGCCGCAATCCAAAGCATCGACACTCCGTGTGCGTAGCCTATGGTTTTCTCCTCGCCGTCGTCGAGCTCGGTCACCTTTCCGCTGTTGCGGTCGATAGTTCCCAGTTGCACGCTCTCGCCGTCGAAGACGCGTCCGTCGGTAGTAAGAAATCCTATTCGCTTGCCGTCGTCGTCGTAGATGGCGAGCTCGCTTGTCGACACACGCCCCTGCATCTTTCCGTGTCGGTCGGCGATAGTTCCGTCGCCATTGAAAAAGCCTATGGCCACATACCGCTCGTTACGCACGGTGCCGTTGGGCAGAATCTTGCCGATGTAGTTGTAGTTACCGTCGCGCAACGACTGTGCCGCCGCGTCGGTTAGCGAAGCCACACCAATGCCCACAATTATCAGCACAAGGGTGAATATTTTCTTCAACGTCTTCATTTCCATTACGTTTTAAATTGAACGTTTCACTATTTTGACACCATCGTGGCCTATAGGTTTAACCCATGTCGACCTACAATGTGGCCGCAAAGTTACTAAAAATCTGTCACGCCGCCAAATTTGTCCGCCAAAAACGCTAAAATTAAACTTTTTGGTCCGATTGTCACGCTATTTGGCAATTATTTGCTAATTTTGCGGGCTGAAACGAGAAGAAATGACAAATTTGAGTGAGATACAAGCGGCACTCGCGCCTCATTTGGAGCGCATGAACAAGTTCATCAAGTCGAGCTTACACAGCGATAGCGACTTGATGAACTCGATTGTAGACAACTACCTGAAGCGCAGCGGCAAACAGCTGCGTCCCATCATGGTGCTGCTGAGCGCGAAGCTACGCGGCGAGGTGAACGACAATGTGCTCTATGCCGGCGCCGCCATCGAACTGCTACATAACGCGTCGCTCATTCACGACGACGTAATCGACCAGGCGCGCCAGCGGCGCGGAGTCGACACCATCAACCACGTGTGGAACAACCACATCGCGGTGCTCGTTGGCGACTTCTTCGTGAGCCGCGCATTGGTGTGCGGTGTGAACAGCAACAGCCCTATAATGCAGATTTTGGCAAACTTGGGAGCCGACCTGTCGCTCGGCGAAGTCGACCAATTCGATACCGCCCGCAACCACACCATCACCGAGGACAACTACTTCGACATAATCTCGAAGAAGACCGCGTCGCTGTTTACCTCATGCGTGGAGGTGGGCGCTCTCGCCTCAGGCGCCGCATGGAATTCCGAGCAGATGCAGGCTATCAAACGCTACGCTCAGTTGCTGGGTCTCTGCTTCCAAATCAAAGATGACACGTTCGACTATTTCCACGACCCCGTGGTGGGCAAGCCCACCGGCAACGACCTGCGTGAAGGCAAGGTGACCCTGCCGCTGATATATGCCCTCTCGCGTCGCGACGACGACCGCCATGCCGAGATGGTGGCGCTTGTGGGCAAGACCCTGCTTACCACTCAAGAAATCGACACCCTTATCACATGGGCTATCGACAGCGGAGGCATTGACTACGCCTATCGCACGATGCACCGCTTGCGCAACGAGGCTCAGCAGTTGCTCGCCCAAGCCTTCGAACCCGGCGAGGTGACTGAGATGCTCGACCAAATCTTTGCCTACATTATCTCTCGCGACAAGTAAAGAGCGAAAGGCCTGACACAAATTGATGTTTAACAAGATAATAACATTCTTAAAGGAGTGGACGCTACCGGTGGCGATCATTGGCGGCGCTGCGCTGTATGTTATATTTGCCTTTGTGCCGGCCCTCGACCGCGCCTCTCGCATCTTTACCCCGGTGATAGATGCCATTTTTCCGCTGTTCCTGTTCTTAGTGCTGTTCACTACCTTCTGCCGCATCGATTTCCACCGGATGCGCCCTGTGAGGTGGCACCTGTGGGTGGGGCTGATGCAGCTGCTGTTCCTAGTGGCTCCGGTGTTGCTAATTCTCTACTTTGAGCTTACCGGTAAGGCACTAACGATGATGGAATGCCTGCTGATGACGATGATCGCACCCTGCGCGAGTGCCGCTCCGGTGGTGACGAGCCGCCTTGAGGGCGACTTGGAGCAGATGACCACCTACGTGTTCGCCTCCAACCTTGCCACGGCTGTGCTTATTCCGCTGGTGTTTCCGCTCATCGACCCTGCGGTGGATATGCCGTTCTGGCGGTCGGTGTTCGCCATTATGCAGCGAGTGGCGGTGGTGCTGTTGCTGCCGATGTTGCTGGCCTATCTCGTCAAGCATCTCGCTCCGCGCCTGCACCGCGCCATAGTAGGTCATCCCAACGTCTCGTTCTACTTCTGGGGCTGTTCGCTCGTGATAGTGTCGGGCACTACTGTCCGCAACATTGTGCGGAGCGATGCCGCGCCGGTGTTCTTAGTGGCCATAGCCGTGGTGAGCCTAATAGCTTGCTTGGTGCAGTTCGCCACCGGCCGCTACATAGGCCATTACACCGGCCATGCCATCGAGACGGGTCAGGCTCTTGGGCAGAAGAACACAGCTTTCGCCATCTGGATAGCCGGAATGTATCTTAATCCACTTTCGACGGTGGGTCCGGGCTGCTACATTCTGTGGCAGAACTTTATCAACAGTCTTGAGATTTGGCAGCACGACCGCAAGAAGCCATAACGCGTTAAATTTAATCAGATTATTAATAAGAGAACATGACCGAGAAAGACCGTTTGCAGGAGTTGGGCAACGCGCCCGTTGGCAGGCTGCTATGGAAGTATAGCCTACCGGCCATAGTGGGGATGGTGGTGATGTCGATCTACAATGTGATCGACCGCATCTTCATTGGCCAGGGGGTAGGTCCGGAGGCAATAGCCGGCTTGGCAATCACATTTCCGGTGATGAACATCTCGGCCGCGTTCGGAGTGCTGGTGGGTGCCGGCGCAGGCGCTCGCACGTCGATTGTGCTCGGTCAGGACAACCGTGAGCTTGCCGAGCGCATTTTGGGCAACAGCTTTGTGATGACGTTGCTGTTCGGCACGTTCTACATAGCGATGCTTGGCATCTTTATCGATCCTATTCTGATGGCTTTCGGAGCCGACGAGGTCACGTTGCCGTACGCCCGCGAGTTTATGGTCTATATGTTGCCCGGCCTGCTGTTCAACAATATAACCTTCAGCTACAACAATGTGATGCGCGCCACCGGCTACCCCACTCAGGCGATGATTTCGATGTTTATCGGCGCTGGTTTGAACTTGGTGCTGGCGCCCATCGCCATCTTCGGCTTGAAGCTTGGCATCAAAGGTGCCGCTATCGCTACCGACATCTCGATGTTCATCTCGATGTGCTTTGTGCTGCATCACTTCCTCAATCCGCGTAGCGTGATCCACTTCAAGCGCGGCACGTTCAGCCTAAGCTGGCGTGTGCTCGCTCCGGTGCTTGCCATAGGTGCTGCGCCATGCATCGTCAACACGGCCGGCTGCGTGATAAATGCCATCGTCAACAACACGCTCAAGACTGAGGGCGGCCCGATGAGCGTGGGCGCCATGGGTATCTTCGTCACGTTCACCCAGTTGCTGGTTACGTTTGTGCTGGGTGTGTGCATGGGTATGCAACCCATAGTGGGTTACAATTATGGCGCGCGCAAGTTTGACCGCCTGAAGCGCACCTATTGGATGGCGGTGGCGGTGGCGACGGCGGTGTGCGCGCTCGGCACATTGGTGGCCGAGCTTGCGCCATATTACATCGCGCGACCGTTTACCGCCGACGCGCAGCTCATAGACGAGAGCATACGGGCCTTGCGGCTGACGACGTGGATGTTCTGGGGTGTCGGCTTCCAGATTGTGAGCACCAATTTCTTCCAGTCGATAGGTCGTGCGGGCAAGTCGATATTCATGAGCCTGTCGCGCCAGGTAATATTCATGCTGCCGCTGCTGCTCGTCTTGCCGCCCATGATTGGTCTCAACGGCGTTTGGCTGTCGTTCCCCATCAGCGACTTCTTTGCCAACGTGTTTGCCGCCTTCCTGATTGCCGGCGAATTCCGCCGCATCTCCCGCCTGACCCCCACTGCCTGACTCCTCAAATAGTCTAGAATTCACATTTTTCTAATTAACTGACAATCCGCTTTTTGCGACAAAAGAAATACAACGAGAATGCCGAAACTTGGCTAAAAGTGAAAAAAATCGACTTTTAGCCAAGTTTCTCAGTTTTAAAATTTGTTATCGTCTTCTTTTCCAATATCTTATAATATCCACCGAAAAGCTGTTTTTGAGATAACTCTCAGGGCAAATCAAATGAGCTATGGCAGGTCGATTTCGCCTTGGTAGACTATGGTGGCGGGTCCGCTGAGGTAGAGGTGGTTGTCGTTAGGGTTCCAAGCAACGTGGAGCGTGCCGCCGTCCATTGTCACGTGGCATTGGCGCGCTACTTGAAAGCGCAGCACTGCCGCCACGAGTGCTGCGCAAGCTCCTGTGCCGCAAGCGAGTGTAATGCCGCTGCCCCGCTCCCACACCCGCAG
This sequence comes from Muribaculaceae bacterium, assembly GCA_017478265.1. GTDB lineage: Bacteria > Bacteroidota > Bacteroidia > Bacteroidales > Muribaculaceae > Sodaliphilus. The sequence continues at coordinate 10,619 of JAFVDY010000027.1, forward strand.
GCGCATGCCGGAAGGAGTGAGTTGCGCAAACTCGATGTTGCATCGCTGCGGGAATCGTGAGTGGCGCTCGAGTCGCGAGCCTTCGCGCGCCACGTCCACATGGTCGAGGTCGTCGACGAATATGACGTAGTTAGGGTTGCCGGTTGAGACGAATGTGCCGTCGGGCAAAGGTTCGCCGTCGGGCAGGAAGAGTTGCGTGTCGGCAAGCACCGGTTCGAGCATATCTACGGCGACATTGGTGAGTTCGCCGTTTGGATCGACAGTAAGATTGAGATGTTTCACCCCGGAGAGCGTTGAGAGGCGCAGGCTACGGCTTCGCGTCATGCCCATTTCCCATACCAATTTCCCGACACAACGACTTGCGTTGCCGCACATGAGCGCTTCGCTTCCGTCGGCATTAAACAGGCGCATACTGAAGTCGGCCACTGCCGGGTCGGGTCGGCCTACAAGCACCAGTCCGTCGCTCCCGATGCCGAAGTGACGGTCGCTCCACAAGCGTGCCGCCCTCGCGGGGTCGGGGATTGTAAAACGAGTGGCATCGATGTAGATGTAGTCGTTGCCGGCGCCATGCATCTTGGTGAATTTAATTTTGCGGTACATTTAGTTAAATTAGGAATTAGAAATTGTTTGTCAAGCGGTTGACAGCGTCGCGCAGTTGTGCCATAGCTTGCTCGAGGCGTCGTCGCGGGGTTCCCACGTTGAGGCGCATGTGGCAATATCCCGGCACGCCGTAAATTTCGCCGTTGTTGAGAGCCAACTTGGCGTCGTCGGCAAAGAAGCGGAGCAGTTGGGAGTGGTCGAGGCCGAGTCGGCGGCAGTCGAGCCACATCAAGAACGATGCTTGCGGGCGGATTGCGTAGATGGCCGGGATGTGTTGTCGGCAGAATTGCTCGACGAACAGCACATTCTGCTCGATATAAGAGCGGCACTGTTCGAGCCATGGCTCGCCATGGCGGTAGGCCACCTCGGTAGCGAGTAGCGCTGTGATGTTGGCGTTACAGAGTTCGTTCACTTCTACCCAGCGGTAGAATTCGCGTCGCAGTTCGGGGTTTTTGATTACGAGCCAAGTGCTTTTCACTCCCGGAATGTTGAACGTCTTGCCCGGTGAGCCGCAGGTGATGGTGACGTCGGCTGCGTCGTCGCTGACGGTTGCGAGCGGCGTGTGTTTGTGTCCGAAGAGTGTGATGTCGCCAAATACCTCGTCGCTGAAGAGGATAACGCCGTATCGCTTGGCGAGTGCCGCCACCTGTTGCAATTCCTCTTTTTTCCATACAATGCCTATTGGATTCTGAGGGTTGCACACCACCATGAGCTTCGGCTTCTGCTCGATGAACACCCGCTCGAGGTCGTCGAGATCCATGCGGTAGAAGTGGTCGCCTGTGGGGACGAGGTTGTTGCGCACGGCGAGCCGGCGGTTACCTTCAATCACGTCTTTAAAGTCGTAGTACACCGGCTCTTGGAGGACGACACGGTCGCCTGGCTGAGTATAGAAGTTGAGCACCATTCCCAGTGCAGGCATACCTCCGGGCATGAAAGTCATCTCTTCTCGGCAGATGTCGAAGCCGTTGCGGCGCTTCTGCCAGTCGATTATCGACTGCCAGTAGTCGTCGTAGGGCAGGGTGTAGCCGTAGATGGGGTGGTTGCCGAAGCGGTTGACGAGAGCTTTGCTGATGTCGGGACTTACGGCGAAGTCCATGTCGGCAATCCATAGCGGCAGTAGGTCGGATCGTCCGAACATGGCGTTGAGCATATCTACTTTCTTGCAGTGAGTGCCTCTACGGTCGATTACGGTATCGAAATCATATTTTGTCATAGTCGAAAATATATTAGATTGGTTGTTAAAATTCACCTTCTCACGGCGCAAAGGTAGCGCTTTTATTTGAGCCGTGACGTAGAATCAGAGTATTTTTTAACACTAAACGCCAATATTGTCCTAAATATTTTTGTTAGAAATCACGATAGTTACGGCTAGTTCTTATAGAATCGGCTATCAAAAGAGTGAGCAAAACCGCTTATGCCCCCACCGCCTCATTTTCATGTTCAGGCGGAGGTGTGAACGGCGCATTAAGCCAAGTCTCTAGGTCAATTTTGGTGAATGTGTTAAGTCTTAGCGAGACAACCAGGTTGGCTAATGGGAATACAGCGCATAGAAGATGTCTCGGAACACTCCGCTGTCACGGTGGGCGTTCTGGTACGCAACCGTGGATTTACTCGGCGCACGGCGGCCGCTCAATACATCCTTGTACTGCTTCTCCAGAGTGTTCGCATCCACATGATAGAAACGCTCAAGTGTACGGCAACTCACGGGGGATGTGTCCATATGTCTCTTTTAAAAAAGCCGCGAACTCCTTA
>JAFVDY010000004.1 GCA_017478265.1 Muribaculaceae bacterium
AGCGCCGACAGCGCGATCATAAACCATTTTGTTCTCATTCTGTTTTCTGTTTGCTTTGATTTTGAGCCGCAAAATTGGGTATATTTTGTAGTTGAGTGATGTCTGATTTTTCCCTCGGAATGATAGTTTTTTCACCGCAATGTTGTTTTGACCATAAAAAAACGCCTTTTAGCCATTGTGATGTCGATTTTTATGGCCAATTTTGCGCCTGAAATGACGAAAAAAAATGAAAATAAGTTACCTGCCGCGGCAATCGAAGGACGGCATTTTGCCAATTATTACGACGACGACATCATTATCATAGATAATGTGAAGGACTTGGCGGCACCTAAGTTCGCGCGAGTCGATATGAACGCGTTGCTCGTGTGTACCGCCGGAAAGGCGCAGTTCGACCTCAACGGCTCTCCAATGACACTGGCACGCAACCAGTTGCTGCTCACTCCCGTCAACACCACACTGAGCAATTTCTTGTTCAGCGCCGACTTCGAATTCATCATCCTGCTCATGACAAATCGTATATTACTAAGCTTTCTGCGCGAGAAGATGAGTATTTGGAACGAGGTGCTTTATGTGCACAAATTGCATGTGCTCTCGCTGAACAATAAAGATGATTTAGAATATTTCTCACATTTCTACAATCTCTTGAAACTCAGCTACGAGACCACCCGGCATCGCCTGTTCCGAACTGAGGTCTTACAGTCGATACTGCGTGGTGGCTTGCTCGGGCTTTGTGGATTTCTCAAGGAAATGGTCGACGAGGCCGCTCCGCAACCCACTATGAGGAACAACCATATTTTCCAGCAGTTTATCGACCTGCTGACTGCAACGCCGGTTAAGCATATGCCCGTCAACTATTATGCTCAGCGGTTGTGTGTGTCGCCTAAATATCTTTCGGCAATATGCAAGCGTTATTCGGGCAAGAGCGCCAACCGCTGGATTACTGAGCAGGTGATGGAAGACATTCGGTTCTATCTCACCGAGACCGAAAAGTCGATGAAAGAAATCAGCAACGAACTCGGCTTCCCCAATCCATCGTTCTTTGGAAAATACGTCACCCTACACTTTGGCCTTCCCCCGCAGCAACTGCGACACCACTTATGCAAGATGTCTTCTTGATGTTAGATGTGAGATGTAGTTGACTGTAGCACACTTGATTGTCGCTTGCGCGCAATCTTATAAAGATGTGGGCTACCGTTTACCGAATTATTATCGGCGGCGGTAGCCCACATCTTACATTTTCTATTTTATGTCTTACATCGCGTCGTGGTCGAGGTTGAGGCGAAGGCGATGCGCGATGTAGTGGCTCAGCGGCGATTTCACTTTTGGAGCAAGGTCGAGCAAGTCGGCCGCGTATGGTCGATAGCGCAACAGTTTGTGGCATAGAATATCGACCTCCTCGGTAGTGCGGCAGCCGAACAGCCATTGTCGGCCTGTGTCCTCGTCAAACTCGTCGCGCGGATAGAGCATGGTGGCAATGAGTCGTGCCTCGCGATGGTCGGTTGAGCGCCATAGCTCGCTTGCCAGCAGCGCGTTAGGCTTGTGCAGGCGTGCCACTTCCATTATCTCCACCAGCGTGCAGCCCATTATGTAGTGGTGCGGGTCGCCGGCCTTTCGCAGGTGGTCGGCCACCACGCCGTTGCGCCGCGCGTACAGCTCCCGCTTCACTTGCGCCACCTCCGGCGCCACCGATTCCGACCTTTTTCGCTCTTTATATTCTATTTGGAGCTCGTCGGCGAGATACTCTTCGCTGCGACAATGCAAATCGGCAATGCCTTCGCTTATCTGCCGGAAGAGGTCGGAGTGATAGAAAATGGCAAACGCTTCCTCTATGTCGATGCCCTGTTGTCGGGCAAAGCTGTCGACAATGCGCGCATATTTCATTTGTAGCAAAGTCTTACTTGCTTCCATAACTGAATACTTCGGCGTTAATAAAATGGAGATGTTTTTTAATCATCTCCTCGTTGAGGATACATATCTGGTGGTTGGGCTGTTCGAACTTGAGCCTTCCAAGAGCCTCTTCTTTCGAGATTAATCCCTCAAAATAAAGGTCAATAGTGTTGTATACACGATCGTTGGCAACACCGCCCGATATGGCATCGTAGCCTTGTGGCACAATACCTCGTCGGCATGAGGTGACGAAATCCAACCACGCTTCGTCATATTCCTCAAACACCATAATTTTGAATCCGGGCGTGTCATCGTCCAACTCGAATTCGTTGATATAAGCGGTTAAGCCACGCGAGTGAAACCGTTGAACATATCTGATAGCTTGCTCTTTGAGAATTGTAAGGTAGAATCCTTTGCCAAAGTCAAGTTTCTCTCGCGAATGCTTTGTGTCTGGCATTCTTATGATGTCGTTAGAAGTATGATAAACTCTCATTTGAAGGCGTGGCGTTCGTTTAGCAGTTGGGTTAGGTCGTCAATCAGGTAGTCCTTGCCGAAGGTGTGTAGAGTGTCGTAACAGCGTATGATGTAGCCATCGAGGATATCGGTGCGGCGCAATGCGTCGTACACCTCGGCGGCGCTCTTGTTGAGAGCGTCGCTGAGGTTTCCCACGCAATAGGTGATAAACTGCATTTGTTTGATGTCCATGCGGTTGGGGGTAGGGTGGGGTGGCGGTTACTTTGTCAGGGGCGAATAGTCGCGGCTGTAGCGCAGCATTTGGTCGACGTAGTTCTCGTTGTAGGAGATTTTGACGTCGATGATGTTGCCGTTGGTGTCATAAACGGGTGTGTACAGCGGGTTGACGAAGCCCTTGTAAGGCGAGATGTTAAGCCCCTGATAGCGCTTGAGCACCTCGGCATGAAGCTTCGGGTCAACCTTGACGCCGTATTTCTCCACCAGCTGACGGCCGGCCTCGAAGTCGCCCTCGCTCTTGATGCGTTGCACCTCGGCAAGCAGCTCGCCGAAGAGCTCGCGAAGGCGCGGATAGTTGTTCACTTTAACGTAGGTTTTGCCCTTGCGCTTCACCAGTTCAACCACCTTTTCCTTTTTTCCTTTCTCGAGCACCCATTCGCTGATAAACTTGCGGTTGCGCATGTGCGACTCCTCAATGTTCTTGCCCGGCTCGATGCGCGTGAGCTGCGTCATCAGGCCGTTCATCAGATATTTGTAGTACTCGGCCTTGTAGGTGTCGGGGTCGGTGAAGATGCCCAGTTCCACCAGCTTGGGATCGGCGAGGTAATAGAGTGCGAACAGGTCGGCGCGTCCCTCTTCAAGCGTCGAGCCGTAGGCCTTGAGCGCGTCGGGGTCGACACCGGGCAGCAGTTGTCCCGAGGCGTGGCCGAGGCACTCGTGCAGGTCGGTGTGCAGCTTGTCGGCGATGGCGAGGTGGTTGCGCATCATCTCCACCTCGGCGGCGCTATAGGCGAATTCCTCGTTGAAGCCGTTGCCCTTTGCCACCTCGTCGTAGGCGTCGGTAATGTTCTCGAGGCTTACCGACTTCGAGCCGTGTTGGGCGCGAATCCAGTTGCTGTTGGGCAGGTTGATGCCGATGGGAGTGGAGGGATAGCTGTCGCCGGCGAGGATGGCGGCGGTGATTACTTTTGCCGACACGCCCTTGACGTTCTTCTTCTTAAACCGGCTGTCGACCGGCGAATGGTCCTCAAACCACTGCGCGTTCTCGCTTACGAGTTGCGTGCGGTGGCTTGCCTTGTTGTTGCGGAAGTTGACGATGCTCTCCCACGAGCCGGTCATGCCTAACGGGTCGCCGTAGCTCTCGATAAAGCCGTTGATGAAGTCGATGTCGCTCTTAGTCTCCTCTGCCCATAGGATGGAGTACTCGTCGAAGGTCTTGAGCGAGCCGGTGATGTAGAATTCAATCAGTTTCGAGATATAGGCACGTTGGGCGTCGTTCTCGGCCACGTTGGCGGCTTGTTGCAGCCAGTAGACGATGTTGACGATGGCGCGCGAGTATAGGCCGCCCACCTTATAAGGCTCTTCCACCACCTTGCCGTCGCGTTTCACCACCTTGGTGTTGAGACCGTAGCTGATGGGAGTGGGGTCGTTGGGGTCTTTAAGCGCGTTGAAGTAGTCCTCCACCTCTTTCTGCGTCACGCCTTCGTACAGGTTGTTGGCGCTGGTGAGAATCAAGTCCTCGCCATCGGCTTGATTGACTCGCTTGGCGAGGAACGCGGGGTCGAAAATCACGCGGTCGAGCACGGTGAGCAACTCGTCCACATTGGCGACGCCGCTCTTGGAGCACAGCGGCAGCTTGTCGGCCGGCAGGGCTCGCACTTGCGCGTCGAAGAACGCTTGCGAGAACTGCGGCACAAACTTGTCCATGCCGTAGTGGTGATGGATGCCGTTGCCGAACCACACCTGCTTCAGGTAGAGTTCAAGGCCTTGGAAATCCTTCGACGTGCGGTCGCCGGTGTATCCGGTGTAGACGGCCTCGAGCGTTTGGCGTACGAGCAGGTTGTACTTGCAGTTTTGGTCAAACAGTATGTCGCGGCCCTGTAAAGCGGCTTGCGTAAGGTAGTAAACCATCTTCTTTTGGTTCAGCGACAGGTTGTCGAACTCCGGCACTTGATAGCGCAGTACCTCGATGTCGGCAAAGCGATCCACCGAGTAGTTGAAATTGTTTTGTTGTGCCATAGCAGCGGTTGATGTTAGTGCTGCCACGGCAGCCAAGATAATCGTTTTTCTCATTATTGTTATTTATTTTGGTTTTTCTCGTTTCTTGTAACTCGTCCACTTGTATACTATTGAAAAAACGCTCGCAAAGTAACAAAAATTTCGCGACATATCCAAAAAATCGACTTATTACCAACTTATTGTTACGTTTTTTAGTTGAACAATAGCTTTTCGTCGAGCAGATGTGAATCCTTGTGTTTTGAAATTTGACTTACCAAAAACGTGTATTTCCACACTTTTCCGTAATGCAAAAGTATACTCTTTTGTTAACATGACAAAATATTTCCACAATTTTCTGTGAGCTTGCATTAGAAAGCTGAATAATTTTGAAAACTTGATTTCATTTAACCAAATTCGCGATTTCGGGAAAATAGGTGAAAATTTTTGGTGGGGTGGGGGATTTTGCTTATATTTGCAGCGCATTAATAGGCTCTAACGGTCGGTTTGTGGAGCCCCGGCAGGTGTAACAAGGTGATTGTTAGAGTGCTATAGGTGCATTTAAAGGCAGCAAACGAACATGGAAATGTTACGACATATTTCGTTGTGCGGCGCGATGCAATCGTCAAATCTTAACGGCACGCGTCACATCAATCGTGTCCCTTCCTTTTTACAATTATCTATAAGCGGGAATGAACCACATCAATCGGTGTTGCCCCTGCCCGGCGACGATGTCTTGCAGCGGTTTAGCAGTTAACAAATAACGGATTGCTGTGGTTCATTCTTTTTTGTAGGAAATAAAGAAAAACAAAAATATTCATTAAAGAAGATGATTTTAATTATTGAAAGTACTACCTTGGCGATAACGGCGGCTCTCACGGGAGTGGTTCTCGTGGCTGCGGCGCTGATTATCGCACGGTTGCTCGGTCCGCGCAGCTTCACCCAAAAGAAGGGTGAACCCTACGAGTGCGGTATTCCCACGCGTGGCGACAGTATGGCTCAGTTTCATGTGGGTTACTATCTATTCGCAATCCTGTTCCTGATGTTCGACGTCGAGACGGTGTTCCTATTCCCGTGGGCCACCATCTCCAAGAGCTTGGGCACCTCCACGCTGCTGGCTGTGGGCACCTTCCTGTTTATTCTCGTTTTAGGTCTGGCTTACGCCTGGAAGAAAGGAGCGCTGCGATGGAAGTGAAAATCAAGAGCATGAAGCACGACGACTTCAAGGACAACGAATATATCGACCAACTGGTGGAGGAATTGCGCGCCGGCGGCACCAACGTGGTGGTGGGCAAGCTCGACCAGCTTATCAACTGGGGTATCAGCAACTCGCTGTGGCCCTTCTGCTTCGGCACCAGCTGCTGCGCTATCGAGTTTATGTGCTTGGGCGCAGCTCGCTACGACATGGCACGCTTCGGCTTCGAGGTGGCTCGCAACAGCCCCCGTCAGGCCGATTATATAATGTGTCAGGGCACCATCACCTATCGCATGGCTCCGGCTCTCAAGCGCCTCTACGAGCAGATGGCCGAGCCTAAATATGTGATTGCCTGCGGAAGCTGCACCGTGAGCGGCGGGCCGTTCAAGAACAGCTATTGCGTGGTGAAGGGTGTCGACGAGATTATCCCGGTTGATGTTTACATTCCCGGCTGCCCCCCGCGCCCTGAGGCTTTCTTCTACGGACTGATGCAGTTGCAACGCAAAATCAAGGTGCAGAAGTTCTTTGGCGGCACCAACCGCATGGAGAAGCGCAAGGAATTCTTCGCCAAGGCGGCGCAATAATGATGTGAGATGTGAGATGTAAGATGTGATTCTCGATTGCTTGAACAATCGAAAACTAACAAACAACAATTCGTACATTTGGCCTCTTATCCATTTGTACACTAAACAATAAATTGATGACAAAAGACAACATAACGAAGCTTTGTCAGTCGGCTCAGTTCGACGAGAGCGGTGAGTTTCTGCTGGTGACTGTGCCCGATGCTCAGTGGCACGCGTTGGCGCTACAGTTGCGCGACCAACTGCACTTCGACTATCTTATGGCGCTCGTGGGTGTCGACTGGCAAGACGAAGGCCTGGGCGTGATGTACTATCTCACCAACAGCGAAACACAAGAGGTGATACACGTTAAGGTGGTAACCGCCGACCGCGAGATGCCGCGTCTCCACTCGGTGAGCGACATCTGGCACGTGGCCAACTTCCAGGAACGCGAAGTGTTCGACTTCTTCGGCATAGAGTTCATCGGGCACCCC
>JAFVDY010000028.1 GCA_017478265.1 Muribaculaceae bacterium
GATTACGGTCCACGTCAAGTATACCGACAATCGCAACTCGGCGCTTAGCAACGACTTCAGCGTGACCGCCTATCGCGACTTCGACAGCAGCCAAATGCTTAACGACGTGCAGGACGACCTGTGTAACCAGATTAGTAACGACCTCACCGACTTGATTTTCAACCAGACGGTCGGCAACTGGTAAAATACCGGAGCGAGTGAGGATAAAAGGAGAGGAAGAAAGAGAAATGGAACGAATTCAACTCGAAGTGTTAGGCATCACCTACGGCCCGATACGCCAAAGCGCCTACGCCCTACTGCTGAAACAGGTGGACGGCGAGCGGCGCATACCCATCGTGATTGGCACTCCCGAGGCTCAAGCGATTGCGATGCGGCTTGAGAACATAATCGCGCCTCGCCCGATGTCGCACGACTTGATGGCATCGATTATGCACGCGTTCGCCATCTCGCTCGAGGAGGTGTATATCTACGACTTCCAGGACGGCGTGTTTCAATGCCGGATGACATTGGTCGACTCCCACTCGCGCGAGGTGGAGCTGGAATGCCGGGCGAGCGACGCCATCGCCCTGGCGTTGCGCACGGGAGCCGACATCTTCACCACACCGCAAGTGATGGACGCCACCGGCTACGACCTCAACGAACTCGAGCGGCGCACACTCGCCCCCTCGAAGCGCGAGCCTAAGCGCCTTGAGGAGATGAGCGACGAGCAACTTGAGCGACGCAAGCAACGCGCCGTTGAACGCGAAGACTACGAGCTCGCCGCCCAAATCCAGCAAATCCTCGCCACACGCCGGACCTCCAACAAGTAAAAGAGATTTAATTAACAGATTGCCGGGCAAAAAATTAAACAGGATTTTTTTGACAAATATATGAGTTTTACAATTTCACTCGATAAGGCAAAGAAGATTATCGACGGCGAGCGACTTGAGCTCGATAGCGCCACGTGGCGAGACATCGACGAGAGCTTTGAGTTCTTGCGGCGCTTCAGCTCCGACAAGGTGATTTACGGTATCAACACCGGCTTCGGCCCGATGGCGCAATGGCGCGTCGACGACGATAGCCTTACGGCACTGCAATACAACATAATCCGTAGCCACGCGACGGGTGCGGGCGCTCCCCTACCCGACCGCTACGTGCGCGCGGCGATGCTTGCTCGCGTGTGCCAGCTCGCGCAGGGCTACTCGGGGGTACACCGCGAGGCTGTGGAGCTGCTTATTGAGATGCTGAACCGCGACATCTGCCCCTTTATACCCGAGCACGGGAGTGTGGGCGCCAGCGGCGACCTTGTGCAACTGGCCCACATCGCGCTCACCCTCATAGGCGAGGGCGAGGTGCACTACCACGGCGAGTGGTGCCCGGCGGGCGAGGTGCTGGCCGAGCACGGCCTGCGTCCGCTGTCGATTCACATCCGCGAGGGGCTCTCGCTCACCAACGGCACCTCGGTGATGACGGGCATCGCCATTCTCAACCAGCTGGACGCCGAGCGCCTGCTCGACCACGCCCTGCTGGCCGCGGTGTGGCTCAACGAGGTGGCGGGCAGCTACGACGACTTCATGTCGAAGCCCATACAGGACAGCCGCCGCCACGCGGGGCAGCGCGCCGTGGGCGCCCGCTTGCGTGAGCTTGCCGCCGGCAGCCGGTGTATGCGTAAGCGCGAACACTACTTGTACACAAGCCGCCATACCGACGTCAAGCAGTTCGACCACAAAGTGCAGGCCTACTACTCACTACGCTGCGTGCCGCAGATTTTCGGACCTGTCGCCGACACCTTCGACACCTCGCGCCACATCCTCGAGGAAGAACTCAACAGCGCCAGCGACAACCCGATAGTGGACCACCGCACAGGCAACGTGTACCACGGCGGCAACTTCCACGGCGACTACGTCTCGCTCGAGCAGGACAAGCTGAAAATCGCCACCGTTCGACTGGCGATGACCGCCGAACGGCAACTCAACTACCTGTTCCACGACCGCATCAACGGCATTCTGCCGCCATTCCTCAACATGGGCGTACTCGGCCTCAACTACGGCATGCAGGCGTGCCAGTTTACCGCCACATCGACCACCGCCGAGTGTCAGACGCTCGCCATGCCCAACTACGTGCATAGCATCCCCAACAATAACGACAACCAGGACATAGTGAGCATGGGCACCAACACCGCCCTGCTGTGCAAGCGCGTGGTCTACAACGCCTACCAGGTGATGGCGATACTCTACATCGCCCTGGCCCAGGCCACCGACTGCCTGCGACTGTCGCCCCGATTGGCTCCCGCCACCGCCGCGGCCTACCGCGACATCCGCCGGCTGACACCCGCCACCACCGGCGACGACGTCCCCTTCTATCACGCCATCGCCGCCGTCGAGCAATACCTCCGCCACCTATAACGCCACCTATAATCGAACCACAAAATTTTAAAGATGTAATTAAAGTTGAGTGGTGGCTAAATAATAAGGATAAGAAACAAATAATTCAGACTCTTCCATAATGTTTCGTATACTAAAGTTTATATTAATATTTGTTATTGGTATCGGTTGTCAGGCGAAAGATATTGACACATGTGATATTATTAGAGATAAGCCATTTCTATTAAGAGTGTCTGTACCATTTAGAATAACAAGGATTGAACCTTATACTCAATTTTATTTATTAGATGCGACGGAACTGTCTAAGGATAATATTCATCAACAACAAGGAAAGAATATACTAATTTGCGACCGAAACACTAATGTTGATTACTCTACAACATTTATAACAATCAACAACATATATTACTTAGATATAGAAATGCTTTTTCCCAGAAGCCTTGAGTTTTATCATTGGCTTCATTCTTTAGGCGCTAATGAACTTATCGGATGTCACAGACTTAATAGAGATAGAGCTGCCATTGATTATAAAGGTGTCACTATTAATATACCTAATAATGTTCAATCTGTGTACAAAGTCCTCAATGCAACCGGTTTATATATAAAGATGAAAGAATAGGCATAATACAAACTTGGGCTGAAATGACTAAATGCTACTAAAAAAGATAAGGGAAAAATCAAAATTCTCAAGTTCTACAGATGATATATATAAGAAAATCATAAAAGTCCATTCATCTCCATTATATGAAGGCGCTAAATTCTGGCGTAGGCTTGACAATCAAGTACACAAACATCAAACGAGAAGATAGATGAAAAATAATATGATTTTTAAAATGATATTTTATGGCCTGCTATGTCTTATTGTACTAATTTGTGGGTTATATGCTATATTAGTATTAAATGTTATAGTTTACCTTTTAGTTTGGCCGACTTATGAATTATGGCATATATTAGGACTTGCTGATTTTATAGCTCTATTGTGTATCATTGAAACTTTTAGTTATATAATAAAAATAATAACTAAAAAGAATTATAAGCAAAATTGCTTATCAAAGAAATGTGTCTTTTTGTTTTGTACTATCAGTATAATTGATGTTCTTTCTGTTATTGAAATTTTTAATTACTTAGATTTCAATGATTTTAACAGACAGTATAATAAGTATTCTTCCAACTATGCTATATTTGAAGTTTACCCTCATCTCATTGCTATATGCTTCCTAATATGCCAAGCCATTAGATTTATGTATTATATTTTAAAAAGGAATATTCGGCATCCGATTATTCCGGAGTCTCGTGAATAATAATTTTAGCGCACGACAGCGACTTTGTCAGGAGTTATGCCACGCACAACGATATAGGAGGCCGCACCATTTTATTGAAGAATTATTTTGACCTTTACAATTTATATGGTAACTTTGCGACAGTTTCTACTCATTTGACATGACAAGATATTGATTGGTTATGGCGACTGTTAAAAATACGATTTACCGCGATGGGGAGCTGGAGCGGGTGATGACGCCGGGCGGATTTATGGCACGCGACACGCTGATGGCTTATGTGGCCGACTATCAGGGCAACGTGCGCGCCGTGGTCGACAAGACCGGCGCCGTGCGCGAGCAGAACAACTACTACCCCTATGGGCTGTTGATGCCCACACCGGCGGTAGCAGCGGCACCGGTGCCCAACGACTTCCAGCCCTTCAAATACAGCGCCAAAGAGCTCGACCGCCGGCATGGTCTTGACCTGCTCGACTTCGGCGCTCGCCTCTACGACCCGGCCTATTCTGACCATAGTCTTGACCTGATTAATGAAATAATAGTAACTCCCAGCCATAATTTCGATAATTAAGAACAATGACAATGAAAAGTTGGCAAATACCTCGAGTTTTAGTAGTTTTAATTATCTTTTCGGCTTTTCTTCAGCATAAGACGTTTGCTGAAGAAGATTTATATTCAGCCACATTTCAAGGAATAGCTGAAATACAAGCTGATAGTATCGATTCTATCATGGTTGACATTAGTAGTTTTGATATTGAGAGCCCTCTATGTGTCAGCATAGAGCGCTATAATTATGGAGCGTTTCGTGAGATTCGTGACACTATTTATATAGTGGAGCATGAGGCTATAAAAGTTTTTTTAAAGATGTTTCACGATTTAACCTCTTATAAAAATGAATTCACATTTGACACACGCGCTAAGTTGACATTTATATATAAAAATGGCTTGAGAGAAGATGCTTATTTAAGTTTTTTCTTTATTTACTATAATGGTGTTGCCTATCTCATAGATGATAGGATAAGATTGTCGATAGGGTTAATGAATAAGAAGAGACTGTGATTGGGCATCCGATTATCCCGGAGTCTCGTGATTAATAATTTTAGAGCGCGACAGCGACTTTGTCAGGACTTATGCCACGCACAACGATATGGGCGGCCGCACCATTTTATTGAGGAATTATTTTGACCTTTACAATTTATATGGTAACTTTGCGGCAGTTTCGGCGTTTTTGGTGCGACAAGATATTTAAAAGTTATGGAGACCGCCCTGACAATTTCATTAATGGAAAGATTAGACAAAAATGAGAAAATTTTTTATATCATTATGATACTCCCCAAAATCAGTCCGGCGGATTTGATTTTTAAGACAACAGACAGCATGTGCCTGAGTCCTTTTCTTTGGTGAAAATGGTGGGGGCTCTTGATGCCCGCTTTGCAAAATCCAACTTCATCTCAAGTTCGCCGATCTTACGCAGGTGGCGGTCGCGCTCGGCCTGTGCCTCTTTCTCAGTGCGCGGAGTGCTGCCGCCGAACGTTGCTGCGTTGGCAACAAACTCCGATTTCCAACGGCTTATCTGAGCCTATCTTCAAGCCAGACCATATAGTATTGAATAATCCCATTCTGTCTTATGTTTTTCATAAGAATAGAATTTTAGCAAAATATCAGTTGATTGACTGAGTGGGTTTGGAAAATATTTGTATCTTTGCGGTCTGTAAACTAATAAAACAATAAAGAAATGCAAATCAAAGTAACACAAGATAGTGCTGGAAAGTCAATCAAATTCAACATTGACATCCCAGATGGGCTTATAAATATTAAGCGTGTTAAGCCCTTAAAAATCATTCAAATTACGGCTGGCACGTTTCATCTGACAGGCGATACGGAATTGTTGGAAGATGAATTAAAATCTCTTGGCTGTGAGCTTCTGGAAACAAAAGATAATAATTCAGTATGGCACTTTACTAAAAACAAACATAAAGCTGTTGAGGCTTTGGTCAGTGTTGTTAATAAATTGAGATAATTAAATAATGGAAAATTTTTGTTCAAAATGTGGGAACCAGCTATCAATTGGGGATAAGTTTTGTAATAAATGTGGAAAACCTATTTGCAAAACAAATAATAATACTCAATTAGATAAATTTGCTACGAAATCAATAACAATAGGAAAGAAGCTCGTTATTTTCGGTATTATAGGAACAATAATTGGAGTTATCGGCTGGTTTCAAGCATCAATGATGAGTGGCAATATCGGAATTATACCAATACCAATCAAATTAATTTTAGGAATAGTCGGATTATTGTTTCTCATTATTGGTTTAGTGTTATATTTTTGGGGATTAAAAACGCAAGCTATTACTGATATTAGGAATAGCTTGCGAAAATAAATTATAACTAATTATGTCTCGGCAATACCTTGCAATAGCTCAGATAATTTATATGCTTGTTGTGCATTTTTCAAACGTAACTCAGCTCTTTTAACTCCAGCATCGTTAGGCCTGAGACACCTCATACTTGCTGGCCAATTCGGCCAATGTTGACTGCTCTCTCAGAGCCTCAATCGCTACACGAGCCTTAAACTCGGCCGTGAACCTTCTTCTACTGTTCTTTCTCATAATGGTGCAAAGTTAAGTATTTTGTTTAACTTAAGCACCAGTCCGAAATCATGGGAGTATTATATAGCGGCATTGTTAATACTTTTGCGGCAAAAATAACGACAGTGAGATATTTAGGTGGGAATTTTTTTGTGGTGTAGATTAAAATGCTTAATTTTGCGGCAATTCCGGGAGATAGTCGACAATGTCGGCACTCGGAAGCACTTATTTTTTCACATGAAACCATAAGACGCGACGAGTGGTTATTCGTGTGAAAGATAATTGTTTGAATTAGTTAAAAAAACGAATAACGAAAAACGAGATATGGAATATGCATTAGTCACCGGAGCCTCGCGGGGCATAGGACGAGCGATAGCGCTTGAGCTGTCGCGCCGCGGGCTTCCCGTCATAATCAATTATCACAGCAACGAAGCGGCGGCGCGAGAGACGCTCGCGGCGATAGAGGCCGATGGCGGCAGCGGCGAGTTGTTGCCTTTCGACGTAGCGAGTGCCGAGGCCATCGAGCAAGCGCTTGCCGCATGGCAGGAGCGTCACTATGGCGACTGGGTGAGCGTGGTGGTGAACAACGCCGGCATCCGTCGCGACAGCCTGCTGATTTTTATGCGGGACGAGCAGTGGCACGAGGTGGTAGACACCACCCTCAACGGCTTCTTCTACCTCACCCGACGCCTGCTCAAGGATATGCTCACGCACCGCGACGGACGCGTCATCAACATCGCCTCGCTCAGCGGCATCAAGGGGCTGCCGGGGCAGGCCAACTACTCGGCGGCAAAGGCGGCGCTCATTGGCGCCACCAAGGCGCTTGCGCAAGAGGTGGCTCCCCGCAAGGTGACGGTTAACGCTGTGGCACCTGGCTTTATAGAGACCGACATGACAGCCGATCTGGACGTGGCGCAGCTGAAGAAACTCGTGCCGATGAACCGCTTCGGCACGCCGCAGGAAGTGGCGAAATTGGTAGGTTTCCTCGCCTCGCCCGATGCCGCCTACATCACCGGCCAAGTGATCCAAATCAACGGCGGATTGTACACATAAAATAATTAGGAATTAGGAATTAGGAAATCAGCAATCAGCGATTGCGGACGATATAAACAACAACTTTGCAACAATGTTTTTTATTTTTTTGTTAACGAATTATTTTTTAAACTACAAATATAACAAATTAGACGAATTTGCGACAACGAATTACACGAATTTTTACGATTTTTTTGATTATTCTTGAGTGTACGTGTAAAATTATTAATTGTTTTGAGTTGTTGTTGAGTTGTTGTTTTATCACGGCCGCTTAAACGAGGAACGAGTAACGAGAAACGAAATATGCGACGAGTAGTAATTACTGGAATGGGAATATGGTCCTGCTTGGGGACCGACGTGGCAGCGGTGGCACAATCGCTGCGCGCGGGACGTAGCGGCATTGGCTACGATCCGCTACGAGTGGAATACGGCTATCAGTCGGGGCTGACGGGCATAGTGGAGATGCCGCAGCTCAAGGGCGTGCTGCACCGTCGGCTGCGCGTGGGACTCTCGGAAGAGGCCGCCTACGCCTATATGGCCACGCGCCAGGCGTTTGAGCAGGCCGGCATCGACGATGCCTTCCTCGACAGCCACGAGGTGGGCATCATCTTCGGCAACGACTCGTCGGCGAAGCCGGTGATAGAGGCCGCGCAAATCATGAACGAGAAACACGACTCGGCGCTACTCGGCTCGGGGCTGATTTTCCAGTCGATGAACTCTACGGTGACGATGAACCTGAGCGCGATCTACAAGATACGCGGTGTCAACTTCACCGTTAGCGCCGCGTGCGCCAGCGGCTCGCACTCCATAGGCTTAGGCTACATGATGATCAAGCAGGGGTTGCAGGACGTGGTGCTGTGTGGCGGCGCGCAGGAGACCAACCACTATTCGATGGCCACCTTCGACGCGCTCGGCGCCTTCTCGAAGCGTAACCTCGACCCCTCTCACGCCTCGCGCCCGTTCGACCGCGACCGCGACGGCCTCATCCCGAGCGGCGGCGCGGCGGCGCTCGTGCTCGAGGACTACGACCACGCTGTGGCTCGCGGCGCCACCATCCTGGGCGAGGTGGCGGGCTACGGTTTCTCGTCGAACGGCGGCGGCATCTCGCAGCCGAGCGACGAGGGCTCATTCATAGCCATGAGCCGCGCGATGCAAGACGCCGGCGTCACTCCCGACAGCGTCGACTACATCAATGCCCACGCCACCAGCACTCCACAGGGCGATATGTTCGAGGCAATGGCCATCGACCGCCTGTTCCGCGGCCGGCGCGCGCTCGTGAGCAGCACCAAGTCGATGACGGGTCACGAATGTTGGATGGCCGGAGCGAGCGAGATAGTCTATTCGCTGATAATGATGCGGGAAGGCTTTGTGGCGCCTAACATCAACTTCGAGAACCCCGATGAATACAGCGCTCACCTCAATCTCGCCCGCGAGACAGTGGAGAGAGAGCTCGACGTTGTGCTCAGCAATAGCTTCGGCTTCGGCGGCACCAACTCCGCTTTAGTAATCAAGAAGCTTTAAGCAGCCGACTGTAAACCGCGAATTTCAACACGAATGCTCGAAAATTATCATAATATTGGTTGATGATTCTAAACTACAAATTTAACGAATTGGACAATTTTTTTAATGTAGGGACGCGCCATGGCGCGTGTTGCGCACGACATTGATTGTCAGCCGTGTGCAACACCAGGGCGATGTATGCGTCGCCCCTACAATTTCGCGATAAATAATAGTTATCCTAAGTTGTTTATCCGTTGTTTTAGTTGTTGTTTATAACACCCACTTAAACGAGTAACGAGTAACGAGATATGAAACTGTCACCTGCATTGACCGAGGCCTACACGCGCGAACGCTACAGCGCGCGTCAAGCCCAAGAACGCGCCGAGTGGATAGCCTTCGGCCCGATAGTGTTTCAAGTGTCGCGCGTGATGCTCCATTGGGGTATCCTCGAGCGGCTGCGCAATAGCGATTGCGGCCTTACCATCGGCGAGCTCGCCGCCGCGTGCGGCAAGAGCGAGTATGCCATCAAAGTGCTGCTGGAGGCGTCGCTTTCGATCGGCACCGTGCTCGTCGACCCGGCCACCGAGCGGTTCACTCTGTCGAAAACCGGTTGGTTTCTGCTCAACGACCCCGCCACTCGCGTCAACGTCGACTTCAACCACGACGTGAACTACGAGGGCTGGTTCAAGCTCGAGCAGGCACTTGACGAGGGCAAGCCGGCGGGGCTGCGACACTTCGGCTCTTGGGGCACCATCTACGAGGGCTTGTCGTCGCTGCCGGCGCACGTGCGCCGCAGCTGGCTTGCGTTCGACCATTTTTACAGCGACAGCGCCTTCGCCGCGGCGCTCGACATAGTGTTCGCTCTCAAGCCGTCGACCATCCTCGACGTGGGCGGAAACACCGGGCGGTGGGCACTGCGATGCGTGGCTCGCGACCCGAAGGTCAATGTCACCATCATGGACTTGCCGCAACAAATCGAGATGATGGAACAAGCCACAGCGGGCAAGCCCGGCGCCGAGCGCATCGACTCTTTCGCCACCGACCTGCTTGATCGCTCCAACTCGTTCCCCACCAATCGGCACTACGACGTGATATGGATGAGCCAGTTTCTCGACTGCTTTGGCGAAGACGAGATTTTGAGCATTCTGCGCCGTGCGGCGGCTATCATGGACGACAACAGCCGGCTGTGCATAATGGAGACTCTTTGGGACCGCCAACGCTTCGAGCCGGCGGCATTCTGCCTGACGATGACGAGCCTTTATTTCACCGCCCTCGCCAACGGCAACAGCCGTATGTATAACACTGACGACCTCACGCGCCTCATCGCCAAGGCCGGCCTTGAGGTGGAGCAAATCCACGACGGCTTGGGCCAGGGCCACAGCATAGTGGTGTGCCGCAAGCCGAGCCTGTGATTAATCATTTTTAATTCGATGTGGAAATAATCATTTGTTAAATCGCACGTTATATAATAGTATACACCTTTTAATAGAAAAACAGATAAAAACGACAAATTATGAAACACTTATTTTGGCTGTTAATACCGCTACTGATGCTTGTCGGCTGCAAGTCGCAGCAGAAGAGTAGCGACCGCCGCGGCGTGACCACATTCAACCAACCGGCAAGCGCCAACGCATCCGCCGGAGCGCTCTACACGCCCGACGTGAGAGTGCTCGCCGCTAAGCAGGGCACATGGACCACATTGCGCACAGGCGGCAACATCACGTTCAAGGGCTCGCAGTCGTTCTCTTCCGGAATGCAAATGCAGATGGAGCGAGGTAAATACATCTATATCTCGTTGCGGCCTATGCTCGGCATAGAGGTGGGACGCTTTGTGGTGTACGACGACAAGGTGATGCTCGTCGACAAGGTGCATAAGCAGTATATAGTCGAGGACGCCTCGGTGCTCACCAACGGCGTGCCCATCACCATCGAGACACTGCAAGACATCTTCTTGGGGCGCATTCACGTGCTGGGCAGCGGCTCGCTCAACAGCGGCAACGCCAAGAAGCTGAAGGTGGAAGGCAGAGCCGACGGTGCCACCCTTGTGCCCACCGACCGCTACAAAGGCTTCACCTACAGCTACGCCATCGACCGCAACAATGCCGTAACGGCTCTTGAGGTGCGCCCGGCTGAGGCAACAGCTGGAATGGAGAATGAATATCGCGTGAACTACAGCAACAGTAGCATCTCGCCTGCCGGCTACATCGCTCAAAAAGCCTCTATCGCCACCATACTCAAGAACAAACCGTTCAACATCAGCCTCAACCTCAAGGACTTGAAGTGGAATCAAGAGCTTAAGCCCGACTTGAGCGAGCCTGACGGCTACGCCAAGATGAGTATCGACAAACTTTTCCTGATGTTCTGATGATTAAGCTCGAGCGATACACCACGGAAATGCGAGGCGAGTGGGACAAGGCGGTGGACGACAGCCGCAACGCCACCTTCCTGCACAGGCGCGACTTTATGGACTATCACCGCGATCGCTTTGCCGACTGCTCACTCATCGCTCGCGACAGCCGCGGGCGCATAGTGGCGCTGCTGCCCTGCTGCCGGCAGACCTGCAATGTGGTGTCGCACGCCGGTCTCACCTACGGCGGCTGGCTGATGTCGACGCACCACGCCGATGCCGCCATCATGCTCGAGGTGACCAATGCCTTAGTGACAACGCTGCGTTCCGAGGGAGTGAAACAGCTCATCTACAAGCCTGTGCCCTCCATCTACCACCGCGTGCCGTCGCAGGAGGATCTGTACGCGCTTTGGCGTCACGGTGCGCAGGTAAGCGCCCTCGGATTGTCGTCGACAATCGACATCGGCCACCGTGTGCCGTTCGACCGCGGCAATCGCCGCAACGTCAACTTGGCACTGCGCCAAGGGGTTGCCGTTGGTCCTTCCGACGACTGGGCGACATACTGGCAGTTGCTTTCCGACGTGCTCCGGCGCCAGCACGGCGTCGACCCGGTGCATACGCTCGACGAGATTAGGCTGTTGCACAGTCGTTTCCCGGAGAACATATCGCTACATACGGCAACACTCGAGGGCGACATAGTGGCGGGAGTGGTGATGTTCGACACGCCGCAAGTGGCGCACGCCCAATATATCGCTGCCGGCCAACGGGCGCGGACTTGCGGGGCGCTGGCGTTACTCTTTGACCGGCTCATAACGCGGGCCGAGGCGGCCGGACAGCGCTATTTCGACTTCGGCATCAGCACCGAGCACGGAGGCGCCACCCTCAACGAGGGCCTCATCGCGCAAAAAACGCGCTTCGGCGGCCGCCCCACCCTCTACCCCACCCTCACCCTCCAATTATAATGTTAAACGAACGACAATAATGGGGCGTGCCATGGCGCGTGTTGCGGTAGACAACGATATGCGACAAAACGACCAATATAGGAAATCGCCTAGAGCAAAATAGGCTGAATATAATGAAGGCTGTTCAAAGAACGAGAAACCTGTGAAACCGCGTAGCAAAATAACAACGTTGGCGCTGAAGGCGATGGGCATCTTTGGCGGAGTGCAGATGGTGGGCATAGTGTGCTCGCTCATCCGCACCAAGCTTGTAGCGCTGTGGATTGGCACCGCGGGTGTGGGACTGTTCGGCATCTTCAACCAGGCACTCGAGATGCTCAATATGGCCACCAACCTCGGCATCCGCCAGAGTAGCGTTCGCGACCTGTCGCAAGCGTCGGCCGATGCCGACCGTAGGCGCCTGTCGCGGTTGATAGCGGTCGTCAGACGTTGGTCGCTGTGGCTCGCGCTTGGCGGCGCCTTGCTCACCATGGCTCTCGCGCCGTTGCTCAGCCGCTTCACGTTCGGCGACTACGACCACCTTTGGCACTACGTGGCGCTCTCCACGGCTGTGCTACTCATGGCGCTCACCAACGGCGAATACGCCGTTTTTCAAGGCGTGGCGAAGCTACGCCGCCTTGCCTCGGTAACCCTTGCCGGCACCATTGGCGGCTTGGCTATATCCGTACCGCTGTTCTACTTCCTTCGCGAGCGGTCAATCGTTCCCTCGATTATCGCTTATGCCGCCTCTTGCGCGATAGCAGCGATGATTGTACGCGAGAAGAACGAGTGTGCCTGTCCGCCCACGAGGCGCGAGACACTGCGCATCGGCGCCGACTTTGTGCGCCTCGGTATCTACATGACTCTCGGCACATTTGTGGCCATGCTCGCCAACTATATCTTTATCGCGTGGCTCAACTTCCACCACGGCAATAGTGAGGTGGGCCTCTACCACGCCGGTTACACCATCATCAACAAATATCCCGGCCTTGTGTTCACCGCCTTAGGCATGGAGTTCTACCCTCGACTGGCGCAGGTGGCCCAGAGTAGGCGCCGCTTGCGTGTGTTCGTCTCGCAGGAGGCGAATATGGCGTTGCTGGTGCTCGCTCCGGTGCTCACGCTGTTCATCGTTCTGCGTTCTACTGTGGTCGACCTGCTCTACAGCGCCGAGTTTATGCCAATAGTGAGCATGGTGTCGTGGGGCATGGTGGGCACACTGCTGCGCGCGCTGTCGTGGTGTATGGCGTTTGTAATCCTCGTGCGTGGCGACGGACGTCTGTTTCTGCTCACCGAGAGCCTGAGCGCCATAGCCTCGCTCGCACTCAACATAGTGTGCTACCGCTTGTGGGGCATAACCGGTCTGGGAGTAGCCTATCTGGCGTGGTACTTGGTTTATACCGTAATCATAGCTGTGGTTTACTTCGGCAAATACCGCCTCGCGCTCGGCCGCCGGTGCTACCTTGCGTTGGCTTGGGCAATGGCGATAGTCGCCGCCACCGTAGTGGCCATGGAAGCCGGAATGCTGCCGCTTGCCATCGCCACCACCGCTGTTGCCATCGCCGCCTCGGCCACCCTAGCCCTACGCCTGCTCAAGCCCGGCGGACGGCTTGGCTGACGAGATAAAACAACAACTTGAACAACAACTTGGGACAACTCATAACAACTTTTTATTATAGTATACGAGTGTACTGGAGGACGAGTGGTAGCCGGTTGAAACTACAAATTTAACAAACTTGCAATCGCTAATTTTTCGAATTGGTCTAATTTTTCGAATTGAATTATTTTTTTGATTATTCTTGAGCATTCGTGTTAAAAAAATCTTTAATTGTTTTAAGTTGTTGTTTTGTTGTTTTCAAGTTGTTGTTTTATAGCGCCCGCCTATAACACGCCGACAAGACGAGGAACGCGAATTTGCACGATTTTTGCACTAAAAGTTGAAAAAAACATGAATTGTAGCGCCTAATTGGCGATTAATTCGTAATTTTGCGGGTTGAAATCGACTGAAAATAACAAAAAACAAGATATTTAAATGGGATTTAATGATTTTTTGAAATCGTTGTTTGGCAACAAGAGCGAGCGCGACTTGAAGAAGTTGATGCCGATTGTGAAGAAAATCAAAGCGGTATCGCCCGAGATAGAGGCGCTCAGCAACGACGAGCTAAGACAACGCAGTGCCGACCTGCGGCAAGAGATACAAGACCACGTGCAACCGCAGCGCGACGAGATTGCCGCCATTCGCGAGAAAATCGAAGGACTGGAATACGAGGAACGCGAACCCTTCTGGGCCGAGATCGACAAGATTGAGAAGAAGGTGCTCGAACTCATTGAGGAGAAGCTCAACGAGATTCTACCCGTCACCTTCGCTATCGTGAAGGAGACGGCCCGCCGTTTCGCGCAGAACGAGACCATCGAGGTGACGGCAAGCGACTTCGACCGCAAGCTGGCCGCCGAGGGCAAGGACTTTGTCACTATCGACGGCGACCGCGCCATCTACCGCAACCATTGGGTGGCCGGCGGCAACGAGATGACTTGGGATATGATTCACTACGACGTTCAGCTCATAGGCGGCTCGGTGCTTCACCAGGGTAAAATCGCCGAGATGGCAACGGGCGAGGGTAAGACACTTGTGGCAACGCTACCGGTGTTCCTGAACGCGTTGGCCGGATGCGGCGTACACGTGGTGACCGTGAACGACTACCTCGCCAAGCGCGACTCCGAGTGGATGGGACCGCTCTATATGTTCCACGGCTTGAGTGTGGCTTGTATCGACAAGACCCAACCCAACAGCCCGCAACGCCGCGACGCCTACAACTGCGACATCACCTTCGGCACCAACAGTGAGTTCGGTTTCGACTACCTGCGCGACAATATGGCGATGAGCCCCGAGGATTGCGTGCAACGCTCGCACCACTTCGCGATTGTGGACGAGGTGGACTCGGTGCTTATTGACGACGCCCGCACGCCGCTTATCATCAGCGGCCCCGTGCCTAAGGGCGACGACCAGCTCTTCAACGAATATAAGCCTAACGTTGAGCGCGTGTATATGGCGCAGCGCTCGCTCGTAACCAAGCTGTTGAGCGACGCGCGTCCGCTCATGCGCAGCGACGACCCGGAGAAGGTGAAAGAGGGCGCTCTGCTGCTCTTCCGCGCCTTCAAGGGCCTGCCGAAGTACAAGCCGCTGATTAAATTCCTCTCGGAGGAAGGTATCAAGCAGACGATGCTCAAGACCGAGGCCTACTATATGCAGGACAACAACCGCGAGATGCATATCGTTACCGATCCGCTCTACTTCGTGATTGACGAGAAGGTGAACACCGTCGAGATCACCGACAACGGTATTGACGTGCTCACCCGCGGCACCGACGACCCCAAGTTCTTCGTGCTGCCCGACATCACCACCGAGCTCTCGGCGGTAACCAATATGGATCTGACCGAGGAAGAGAAGATTGCCAAGAAGGACGAGCTTATGCAGAACTACTCGGTGAAAGCCGAGCGCGTCCACACAGTAACACAGCTGCTTAAGGCCTACACGCTCTTCAACCGCGACGAGGAATACATCGTTACCGACGACGGTAAGGTGAAAATCGTGGACGAGCAAACGGGACGTATAATGGAGGGACGCCGCTACAGCGACGGCCTGCACCAGGCTATAGAGGCGAAAGAGGGTGTAAAGGTGGAAGCCGCCACCCAAACCTTCGCCACCATCACGCTGCAGAACTACTTCCGTATGTATCACAAGCTTGCCGGTATGACCGGTACGGCAATGACCGAGGCCGGTGAGTTCTGGGAGATCTACAAGCTCGATGTGGTCAACATCCCCACCAACCGCCCCGTAATCCGCCGCGACCAACCCGACCGCGTCTACAAGACCGAGAAGGAGAAGTTTAACGCCGTGATTGAGGAAGTGGTTGCCATGCGCGACCAGGGCCGTCCGGTGCTCGTGGGTACAACCAGCGTCGACATCTCGGAGCGATTGAGCCGTCAGCTGCGCCTGCGCGGCATCGACCACCAAGTGCTCAACGCCAAGCTGCACCAGAAGGAGGCCGAAATCGTGGCACAAGCCGGACGACAAGTGGACGGCAAGGGCGTGGTCACCATCGCCACCAACATGGCCGGACGTGGTACCGACATCAAGCTCACACCCGAGGTGAAAGCCGCCGGCGGACTCGCCATTATAGGCACGGAGCGTCACGAGTCGCGCCGCGTCGACAATCAGTTGCGCGGTCGTGCCGGCCGTCAGGGCGATCCTGGCTCGAGTGTGTTCTTCGTCTCGTTTGAGGACAAGGTAATGCGTCTGTTCGCCAGCGAACGCGTGGTGAAACTTCTCGACCGCCTCGGCCTCAAGGATGGCGAAGCCATCGAGAGCAGCATGGTGACAAAGAGTATCGAGAACGCTCAGAAGCGCGTCGAGGAGAACAACTTTGGTATCCGCAATCACACCCTCGAATACGACGACGTGATGAACGCCCAACGTAAGGTGATTTACACTCGCCGCCGTCACGCTCTGGTGGGAGAACGCATCGGCACAGATATTATCAACACGCTCTACGACAGTGTGGAAGATGTGGTAGGCCGTTTCGGTAAGGACGACTATCAGGCCCTCAAGATGGAAGTGCTTAAGACATACGCCTTAGAGCCTGAATTCTCTGAGACCGACTACCGCGCCTGGGACGACAACAAGGTGGTCGACAGCATGTTTGAAACCGTACTCAACGCGTTCCGCCGCAAGACGGCACGCTTGAGCGAGGTCGCCAATCCGGTGATCCAAAGCGTGGTGGCACAGCAGCGCGAGGCGGGCGTAGAGCCACAAGGCCTCATGCGTGTGCCTATCACCGACGGTCGCCGCACTTTCGGCATCGTAATCGACCTTAAGGAGGCTTACGAGACCGAGTGCAAGTCAATCGCCAAGGCATGGCAGAAAGCTGTGTTGCTGCTCACCATCGACGAGAGCTGGAAGGAGAACCTGCGTGAAATGGACCAGTTGCGTCAGAGCGTACAGAACGCCAGCTATGAGCAGAAGGATCCGCTCGTAATCTACAAGGTGGAGTCGTTCAATATGTTCAAGCACATGGTGGCAACGATGAACAACAAGGCCATCTCAATCCTTATGCGCGGCCAAATCCCCGTGAGCGAGGAAGACCCGACGCAAGCACGCGGTGGAGTGAGCCGCGCCGAAGCGCCTCGCCGCCGCCAGCAGCAGTATAGCGAGAACCGTGGCGACGATGCCGTGGCACAAGCCTCGGCCGCCAATCGCGCCGCGGCGCAAGGCGCCTCACACGCCGCACGCCGTCCGACAGCGCCCATCATCGCCGGACCCAAAGTGGGCCGTAACGACCCCTGCCCGTGCGGTAGCGGAAAGAAATACAAAAACTGCCACGGCCGTAACGCCGACTAAGTCGCAGATTTTACCACAACCACGGCAGTCGTCACCCCCAAGTGACGGCTGCTGTTGTTATAATCTGCCGAAACAGGCAATTTTATTGAGGTTTAGGCAGGATTTAACATGATTTTGACTTCTGAGCAATCGGTCGGGACACCGGTTGAGCACATCTTCCATCGCGAAGCGTTATAGGCGGCGGTCGAAGTGGAGGATGTTTTTTACAATCATCATGTCGAGGATGTCGGTCCGGCGTAGGTCGATGTCGTCGTAGTTTTTGTTCTCGCTACGCAGTATTACCATTGCGGGGTCGGGGTGGCGGCGAAGGTATTTCACGAGTCGGAAATTTTCGGTGAGCACCACGTAGATGTCGCCCCACGAGATGATGTCCTTGTTGAAAATTTCGTGTACCGCCACCAGATCGCCGTTTTTGATTACCGGAGCCATACTGTCGCCGCTTACGCTTACTATTTTGTCGCCCTCATCGATTTGCGGCAGGTTGATGTATCCGATAATGAGATCGTCGCTGAACATACGTGAGCGAGGCACCGGACCGGCCGTAACGTCGATGTCGTAGACCGGTGTTCCCTTGGCGAGCGGTCTGTCGCTGAGGCGGATAGAACTGTCGACCTGCACAGTCGGGACACCGGTTGGGACACTGGTCGAGCTACCTGCCGGAACACTTGGGACAGTGGTTAAGCCGACAGTCGGGACAGTGGGTGGGACACTGGTTTGCACCGATGTTCCATCGAGCGGTTGCGGTGAGCCGATGCCGTCGACGAGCCACGGTTTGGGCACACCGAGCGAGACCACAATCTTGTTGATGAGCGATTCGCTCAGGGCGAGCCGTCCGTTGAGGTATTTCGATAGATTACTGTTGTTGACGCCTATACGAGCCGCGAACTCGTTTTGCCGCAGGTTGAGGCTGTGCATCAGTTGCCGGATGCGCGCGGTGATTTCGTTGTCGTTCATAATAGAGTTGCTCCAATAAGTGAATAAAAAAGCGTGAATGTGTTCAAAATAGTGGCATAATGCCAAGAATTATGCTGCAAAATTACAAATTAATTGGCAATGCGCCAAATATTTTGAAGAATAATTTCAAAAAATGGTTAATATTTTTGTTAAATCTATTGATTGCATTAATTTTGCATGATTTTGTTGCGTGCCCCGCGCGCCGTTGTCGCGAGGTGAAAGCAAAAAGAAGCCTATGAGCCAAGTACTATCATACAACAACAAGACCACCAAGACGGCAGCCGGCGACTGGATAGCCGTTGCTCCGTACGTCGACGATGACATCCGTCGCATCCACGATCCTAACGGCGGGTTGAGCGTAAATCCGCGCACGGCGATACCGAGTCCGTTTGCAGGATTGGATTTGGTAAAAAACGCGTTTGAGCGCCTTGCCGGCAATCCCCGGCTTGATGGCACACTGATGGACAAGCGACTGGTGAGCAACGCCTTGGACGTCGCACAGCTATTTTTCGACTATGAGAACCACAAGGACTATCTGCACATCGTGCGCTGGAATCGCGACGAGCAGATAGAACGGCTGAAGTCGAGTGCCGAACACCGGTTGTACGGCGAGACACTGGAGCTGTTTCTCAACAGCGACAGCAAGTATAACTTCGACCGCCTCACCGATTGGTATATACTGCTATGGAACAGCCAAGTGATAGGCGCCACGTCGCCCTCGTCGTTCACCATTGCGGTGCCTCGCGAGCGTGAGTTGCCGATCAATGCCATCAAGGTGGAGCAAGGCGTGACGCTGTTCGACGTTCGCACCCGCGACCTGTGGGAGCGCGACGAGGGTTTCGTTTATTATATGTTTGTGCTTTTCAACGCCTATCCGTCGCTGCGGCGAAGTGTGAAAGGCGTGTACGACTATATGCTGCGCAACAAGGATCTGTTGCAGCGCGAGCGTCCGTCGCTATATGGGCGCATAGCCGAGGCCGTACCCAACCTCGAGGCCTTGAACGAAGAGCTGGCACCCCGCCTGGTGGAGCGCCTTGAGCTCGACTACGACGCGTTCGCCGGCGACAACGAGGTGAGTGTGCTCGGCGCGCGGTTGTATCACAAGCGCGTTCGCGACATACGCCGCAGCGCCTCGGAGAGCGACTTTGTGCTGTCGCCCACGCGCCCTGTGGCCGAAGGCGAGATCACGCCTCTTGTGTTGCGCAACAACTTCAACGGGTCGGTCGACAACTTCATCTACATCGACAAGCAGTGGGACAGCTCGACTCAAGTGCTCACCGGTGGCCTGCCCGTGGAGAAGCGCAAGCTGCCCGACACGTCGATAGTGTATCCCTTCGTGACCACCGGCGACTTCTTGAGCCCGCAGCTCGTGCGCCTGTCGGCACCCCTCGACGGCGACCACTACTTCGACGGCAACGTGAAAAACAAGACCGCTGTCAATCCCGCGGCGGGCTACTTGCTGCCGCTCACGCCGCTGTTTTTCAAATACTTCAACGCCGCCGACGTGACAGGCGATGTGCAGGGGCGTCCGATGTTCGAGCTCGAAGAGCTTAGCGACGGCAGCGTGACCGCCACGCTGCGCATACCGCTGAAGAAGCGCCATATCGAGCTCACCCGCAACTATTATCCGATTGACGATGAGGGGTGGCAATACGATGAGCGGCGCGGCACCGGCCGTCTGGTGACGGGCGTGGTGATGAGTGCCGCCCTGTTCCCGTTTGTGCGCACCGGCCGCAACGACGACTACACGATGCAACTGTTCGCCATGTCGCCCGCCAGCGGCGCGCGTCTGCGCTTCCTGCGCGACGGCATGAGCGGCGATGGCATAGTGGTGAACAGTAAAGAGCGCACCGCTACCGGCACCTATAGCACTACTTACTACGACATCAACGGCAGTTTCGACCTGGTGGAGACGAGCCTCGAGAGCGGCGCCGGCACACTTACCGGATATATCATACCGCTGTGGAAACCCTACGTGGCATCGAGCAAAGAGCTGATATTCGCCGTTGACTTCGGCACCACCAACAGCCACATCGAGTGGGCTGAGCGCGACCGCGACAGCGAACCGCTAACGTTTCGCCATTCGCCGATGTCGACCCTTGTGGCACCGCTGTTGAAGAGCGACACGCTACTCATCGCCGAACAGCTGCAACGCATCGAGTTCCTGCCGGCCGACATCGACGACGTGTACGGCTTCCCATTGCGCAGCGCCTTGGCGAGCAACGTCACCAACGCCGGCGGCACGAGTCTGTTCGGCGACCTGAACATACCGTTCCTCTACGAGCGCCAATACTTTGACGGCTACGATGTCACCACCAATCTAAAGTGGCGCGGCGACACCACGCTCAGCCGCGAGTTCTTGCGCGAGCTCGTGCTGCTGATTAAGGCCAAGGTGCTGCTCGAGAACGCCGATCCGTCGCGCGTGACAATCGTCTACTTCTACCCCGTGAGCATGGGCGGTAGCGACCGCCGTCGGCTTAGCGACGCGTGGACCGAGCTGTACCGCACCTATATGGGATCGAACACCGAGAATGTGCAGTGCTACCCCGAGTCGATTGCGCCCGCCTTCTTCTATCGCGGCGCCGACGTGAGCGGAAGCAGCTACGTGTCGATCGACATTGGCGGCGGCACAAGCGACGTGGTGGTGTATCAGCCCACCTCCGACCGCCTCGACAGCCGTCCCGTCGCCATCTCGTCGTTCCGCTTTGCCGGCGACGCGCTGTTCGGCGACGCGTTTGCCGAGCGCGATGCCGACAACAATCCGCTGATCGCGCACTACGGCGAATACTTTAAACGACTAATCGACAACAATCCCGATATCGCCTACTTGAACAGTATCCTTGCCGACGTGCGCAAGAATAAGCGCTCGCAGGACATCAACGCGATGTTGTTCTCGATCGAGAACGTGGAGCAGCTTCGCACGCTGCGCGAGGTGGATCGCAACCTCTACAGCTACAACGCCCTGCTGCGCAACGACCAGCAACGGAAGCTCGTGTTCATGTACTTCTACAGCGCCATTATCTACTACATCGCGCGCTCGATGAAGGCACGGTCGCTTGAGATGCCAAAGCAGGTGTACTACAGCGGCACCGGCTCGAAGATACTGAATATAGTGGGCTCGATTGAGCAGGTGCGCGAACTGACGCAGATGATATTTGAGCGCGTCTACAATCAAAAGTATGCCACCCGCTTCGACATCAAGATTGAGCAAGAATGCCCGAAACAAATCACGTGCCGCGGCGGTATTCGCCTGGAGAACGCGCGGCGCGACGGCACGCTCGACACCGACTATCTGAGCGCCCGCAGCATCAACGCTATGAAGTACTGCTACTCGATGATAGGCGATGAGGCGCTCACGATGCAGAGCGTCAACAGCCTTGACACTCGCGAGCGACTGGTGGCAGCCGTGAAGGAGTTCGACAGCTTCTTCGTAGGGTTGTGCGACAATGTGATGCGCGACGAGATGGGCATCGACAACAAGGTGTTCAAGCTCTTTATGGAAGTGCTTGAGGACGACATAGACAACTATATGACGGCCGGCCTCACAAGCTATCTGAAAGGACGCTACGAGCCCGAGGAGGTGGTGGAGGATGTGCCGTTCTTCTACCCGATAATAGGAATTATCCGCCACAATCTGTTGCGCAACCTATGTAACGAGGTGATACAGAAATTATAAATTAGAAATTTGAGGACATATAGCCGACAAAACGAAGAACGAGATATGAGAGACTTTATTGACAACTGTAACAAGATTTTTGAGGAAGCAATCAGAGTTTATCACGCGACCGACGATGTCGACGCCGTGATGCCAAGCCCTTATGCCGAAGGCAGCATTGAGCACCGGCTGTTCACCAAAAACTGGATTGACACCGTGCAATGGCACCTCGAGGACATCATTCGCGACCCCGCGATTAACCCGGTGGCGGCGCTTGCGCTGAAACGCCGCATCGACCGTAGCAACCAGGATCGCACCGACCTTGTGGAACAGCTCGACACCTACTTTCGCGAGCGGTTTGCCGAGGTGAAGGTTCTACCCGATGCCACCATCAACACCGAGAGCCCCGCATGGGCACTCGACCGCCTGTCGATTCTGGCGCTGAAGATTTACCACATGCATGAGCAGGCCACCCGCGACGATGCCGACGCCGAGCATAAGGCGAAATGCGCCGCCAAGCTCAACGTGCTGCTTGAACAGCGCGTCGACCTCTCGACCGCGATTGAACAGTTGCTCGACGACATTGCGGCCGGTCGCAAATACATGAAAGTGTATCGCCAGATGAAGATGTATAACGACCCGGCAACAAACCCCGTGCTCTACGGCAAGAAATGAGCAGGCAGAGCTATAGGAACATATTGGTAATCAGGCTGTCGGCACTTGGCGATGTGGCAATCACGCTACCGGTGCTATATCCCATTTGCCGCGCCAACCCCGAAAGGCGGTTTGTGGTGCTGACACGCCGTTTCCCGGCACAAATATTCGACGTTGAGTGTCCCGACAACCTAAAAGTGGTTGGCATCAACACCGACAACTACAAGGGGCTTGGCGGCCTGTTGCGCTTGGCCCGCGAGCTGAGACGCGACTACCGGATTGACGCCGTGGCCGACCTACACTCGGTGCTCCGCTCACACGTGATAGACGCGTGGATGCGACTGCACGGCATAGCTGTGGCACGCATCGACAAGGGTCGCGGCGAGAAACACGCGCTCACGAGCGGCAAAATCCATCGTCAGCTCACCACCACCCACGCGCGCTACAAAACGGTGTTTCATGAGCTCGGCATCACCGCCCGCGGCAACCATTTCACCGCGCTCAAGCCCGATGGCGACAGCACGCTGCTTGGCCGCGACAAGGGCGTGGGCGAGCGATGGATAGCCGTTGCGCCGTTCTCGCAACACAAGGGCAAGGAATATCCGCTGGAGAAGGTGGCGCAGGTGGTTGCCAAGTTGGCGGCCAACCCAGGCGTGACGGTGCTGCTGTTTGGCGGTGGCGAGAAAGAGAAGGCGGCATTGGCTCCGCTTGCCGCCGAACGAGACAACGTAGTGAACGTGGCCGCTATCGACCATAGGCTGAAAGACGAGCTGCGGCTGATGTCGCAGTGCGACGTGATGCTGAGTATGGATAGCGCCAATATGCACCTTGCGTCGCTGGTAGGGCTGCGTGTAGTAAGCATTTGGGGCGCTACACACCCCTATTGCGGATTTATGGGCTACGGACAAAGCATCGACGATGCCGTGCAGCGAACCGACCTGCCGTGCCGCCCCTGCTCGGTGTTCGGCAACAAGCCCTGCCGCTACGGCGACTACCGCTGCCTTAGCGAGCTCAACCCCGACGACATCGCCCGGCTGGCACTAAGCGAGCGTAAAACAACAACTTAAAAACAACTAATCAACAACTCAAACAACTATTATTATTTTCTGTCAACGAATTCGCAACAACGAATTACACGAATTTTCACGAATTATTTTTTGATTATTCTTGAGTGTACGTGCAAAATATTATTAATTGTTTAGGTTGTTTGAGTTGTCTTTCCATAACGTCGACAAGACGAGTAACGAGTAACGATAGATGAGGATACTGATAACAGGAGCAGGAGGATTTATAGGCGGATTTCTGGTGCAAGAGGCGCTACGGCGCGGCCACGAGACGTGGGCTGCGGTGCGCAAGAGCACCAGCCGCGAGTTTTTGCGAGACGAGCGCATCCACTTTGTGGAACTCGACTTCGAGGATGAAGAGGCGCTGGCCGCGGCGTTGCGCGGAGCAATCAACGAGATGGGCGCGCCGTGGGACTATATAGTCCACAACCTCGGAGCCACCAAAGCCAAGAGCTATCTCGATTTTGAGAATGTGAATTATGGCTATATGCGACTGCTGGCGGTTACGCTCAAAGACCTCGACGCCATGCCACGCGTGTTCCTGCTCATGAGCAGCCTGAGCGTGATGGGCCCTGGCGACGAGGAGAACTATACACCAATCAAAAGCGACGATGTGCCCACGCCCAACACCTACTACGGCACGTCGAAACTCAAGGCCGAGAGTTACCTGACGATGCAACCCACCGACGGCACCGGCCTGCCGTGGACCATCTTCCGCTGCACGGGCGTGTACGGTCCGCATGAGCGCGACTACTACCTGATGATGAAGTCGATCAAGCGCGGTTTCGACTTCAGCGTAGGCTACAAGAAGCAGTTGCTGACGTTTATCTACGTTGAGGATCTCGCCGTGGCGGTGATGGACGCTCTGGAGCGCGGCCCGCTACGCAAAGCGTATTTTATAAGCGAGCCTCGCAGCTACACCCAGCAGGAGTTCCGCCAAATCGTGCTAAAGGCGTTGGGCAAGAAGCGTGTGCTGCCGGTGGTGTGTCCGCTGTGGCTGGTGAAGGCGGTGTGCTCGGTCAACGAGTTTATCTCACGGTTCACGGGCAAGCCGCAGACGCTCAATCGCGACAAATATAAGATTTTGAAACAGCGCAACTGGCAGTGCGACACAAGCGATGCCGCACGCGACTTCAACTTCGCGCCCGCCCACGATCTCGCCACCGGCGTGGCAAAAGCCATCGCCTGGTACCGCCAAGCCGGCTGGCTATAGAAAAATACCATAACAAGAACGGTTCCTAATTGCCGAACCATAGAGCCAAAGAGACTGGCCGCGAATACAGTGATGCCTAAGAACCGCAGTAAATCGCCCGTCACGCTCTTTAGTAATAAAGACATCCAAATTTAACCTTTCGGCTACTTAATGGCTGATTTGGGTTTAAACCTCTTACGGTTTCAACAAATTAATCGGTGCCACATAAACACCGTCTTCTCTCTTGTAGGCTCCACCTACTGCTGTGAGTACCAGCAGAAAAGACGGCTCTTCTTCGTCGCTCTTCTCAACAATCTTCTTTCTGAGCATCTTTAGGCTTTTTGCCCCCTCATTAATCAAGTCATCTCCGCCTAATTTTATTTCAATGGCTCCCCACCGGCCATCATCAAGATGCAAAACGGCATCACATTCCAGACCGGCGTTGTCACGGTAATGTTTGACTGTTCCGCAAAGTAGACTGGCATAGACAGAGAGATCCCGCACAGCGAAATCTTCAAAGAATAGTCCGAAACTATTCAAATCTTTCAACAGATCACCGGGACTCACCCCTAAGGCCATGCATGCCACGGATGTATCAACAAAATGACGGGTAGGAGTACTCCTGATAGATACCTTTGACCTGATATTTGGATTCCATGCGTCTAAGTCCTCGATAATGTACAGGTCCTTCAAGGCTTCCATATAATTATCGTAAGTCTTTGTGTCCATGGTACGCTCATTGCTTTGCCGTATGTCTGAGATTATTGTTGAGACGGCTGCTTCTGTGGATATGTTTCGGGCATAACTCCGCAATATCATTCTCAGCACTTCAGGCTTTTTATTGCGGAATTTCTCATTCTCACTATCCTCAAAAGTAAAAAGACCACTATAATAGTTTTTGGTGATTTCAAGCGCTATTTCCTTTGGTGCCAGTACGGATATGGGCCACCCGCCCCTGCACACGAGAAACGCAACATCTTCAAGTGTGAATTCCGTATTCATATCCCAAGGGAATTGACAGCCCCCCTCAAACAGGTCTGATAGCGAAACCGTCCCTTTGGACTCTTTCGATTCCCAGAGCGTCATTGGGCGCATCGTCAGCGGAGCGATTCTTCCTGCACCACTATGATATACCTCTGTCTTATCCGCCGGTGTCGAACTGCCGGTCAAGATGTATTTCCCAAATTGATAGTCAAAGTCAAGGTCGTCTTTTATCTGATTCCAGATATCCGGGGCTTTTTGCCACTCGTCTATTAGCCGTGGAGTCTCACCCTTCAGCATGGCTTTTGGGTTCATTCGTGCCATTGCAATTGCTTGTTTCGTGTTCAACTTCACAAAACTTTTCTGATACAACATACAGGTCGTAGTTTTTCCACAGAACTTGGGACCGGCCACTACAACAGCTCCTGAAGATTTGAGTTTTAATTCTATCTCTTTTTCTATGAGTCTTTGATAATACATAAGCGCTATTTTTGCCTGCAAAATTACAAAATTCCCAATATTTTCAAAATAGAATTCCCGATATTTTCAATTTTTAGTACAGAAATAGCCCCAGAATGGGCACATTTAACCCAAATCGGTCCGATTGCAGCATTGTTTTTTTTAAAAAAAGCAATATGATGCAAGTCTTGCCATGAGATTGTTGGCGAAATTGTGTAACGACTTGTTTTTTGAGACACTCAACAATGAGTTCTTCATTTTATTTAACTTTTTTGCCAAAACTTTGCTGAAATTGTCACACATTTTAAAAATAATTTATAATTTTGCCTCGTTAAAACAAAAATAAATTCAACGTAGAAGTACCTCAATATGGACGGTCCCACCCTGCGCGACACCCTCGCCCGCTAATACAGGGACGCCCAACGACAGCCGTAACTGCTTCGCAACGTCCCCGTCAACCATTCTCCTCCTGTGGCATCTCGACGGGGCGTTTCCAGCGGTTGTGGGTCCAAAGCCAGTAGGGGGGCTCGGCGATGATGCGTTGCTCGAGTATGTCGGCAAAGCGGTTGGTAAGTTCGTGTTCGGCAGTGTCGCGACAGTTGGTGTGGATAGGCACCATGGTACATTCGTAGTGTCCGCGCGCTACGCGCCGCACATCGAAGTAGGCCGCTTGCGTATTGAGTTTGCGCGCTATCGCCTCGGGACCGGTGATAATCGCCGTGGGGTGGTTGAGAAACATTCGCACGAAGTTCTCATGACCGGCAATGGGGTGCTGGTCGCTAATCATACCAATCACGAGGTGACGGCCGTCGCGCTCGGCCGACAGCATCTCTCGCAACACGCGTTGCTTGGTGAAGCACTGCGTGTTGAACCGCTCGCGCAGACGCAGGAAGTAGCGGTCGAACCATCGGTTCTCAAGCGGCTGATAGGCCTGACCGAGAGTGGCACCGCTGGCGATAGTCTCTGGCCGGAACCAGAGTGTGATGCTGGTGAGCCACTCCCAGTTGCAATAGTGCGCGGCATAAAGAATGATGCTTTGACCGCCGGATATGGCCCGGTCGATAATCTCGGTGTTGCGGAACACCATTCGGCGGCGCATCTCGTCGTCGGTGATATGTGCCATCTTAAGCGTCTCCACAAAGTAGTCGGCGAAGTGGCGATAAAATTTGCGCTCCACGTCGCGCAACCACGCCTCATCGCGCGTGGGGAAACACTCGGCGAGGTTTTTTCGCACGATTTTCACACGATAGCCAATCAGCTTATATATAATCACGTAAAGCAATGTAGCCAAGGCATAGAGTGCTCGCCATGGCAGCCAGGCGATGGCTTTCATGAGCCATCCGATGGGGGCGAATACTATGTTTTCGGTTCGTTCGGTCATGGTGTTACGATTTCGGCTGTTACGGTGAGGTCGGGGTTCATCGCCAGCAGTCGGCAGTCCACGATTTGCCCGGCCCGGCTGTCGTCGCGCGGCATGGTCAGGCGGATGTAGTTGTCGGTAAATGCGTGCATCACATCGCCGGCGGCGGGCTGCTCAAGCAGTGCGGGGCGGGTTGTGCCGAGGTATCGCGCGATGAACTCACGCTGCTTGCAGTCGCTCAAGGCGAGCATCCGCTCGACACGCGCCGTTTTCTCGGCCTTGTCCACAATGTAGGGGATACGCAACGCCATGGTGCCGGGGCGCTCGCTGTAGGGGAACACGTGCAGGTGCTGTATGTCGAGCGAGGCGATAAAATCGTAGCTGTCGGCGAAGCGCTCGGGCGTTTCGCCGCGCGTGCCCACCATCACGTCCACGCCGATGAACGCGTCGGGCATCAGCTGCCTGATGCGCGCCACTTTGTGGGCGAAGAGTTGCCTGCGGTAGTGCCTACGCATGAGTTCGAGCACCTCATCGCTGCCGCTTTGCAGCGGAATGTGGAAGTGTGGCATGAAAGCGTGCGACCGGGCGCAAAAGGCGATAATATCGTCGGTAAGCAGGTCGGGCTCAATCGACGAGATGCGATAGCGCTCTATTCCTTCGACGGCGTCGAGCGCCTTGAGCAGATCGAGAAATTGTTCGCCCGTGTTCTTGCCGAAGTCGCCTATATTGACGCCGGTGATCACGATTTCACGCCCGCCCTCGTCGGCCACGGCTTGCGCCTGGGCCACAAGGTCGGCGATAAGTCCCGAGCGTGAGCGCCCGCGCGCGAGCGGTATGGTGCAATAGCTGCAATAGTAGTCGCAGCCGTCCTGCACCTTGAGGAAGTAGCGCGTGCGGTCGCCGCGCTGGCACGAGGGGCTGAAGCGGCGGATGTCCTTGTGCCGGCTCACTATGGTGGCGCGCTCACGGTTTTCGAGCCAATGCTCCACGTGCTCTACTATATCGAGCTTATATTCGCTACCGAGCACGATGTCGACACCGTCGATGGCCGCCACCTCATCGCTCTTAAGCTGCGCGTAGCAGCCGGTCACAATCATCAGCGCGTCGGGGTAGCGGCGAATGTAGGAGCGGATTTGCTGACGGCACTTGCGGTCGGCCAGCGAGGTTACGCTGCACGTGTTCACCACTATCACGTCGGGCGCGGTGCCGCGAGCGGCGGGCGTAATGCCGCGCTCGGCAAGGCGTTGACTGATGGTCGCGCTCTCGGCGAAGTTGAGTTTGCACCCTAAGGTTATGATTTTGCTTGTTGCCACTGTCGTTTCTCGTTACTCGTTCCTCGTTTTGTCGGCGTTATAAAAAAAACAATTTGTTCAATTCGTCTAATTTGTCAAATTTGTAGTTTTAATTTTCGTCAACACAAACCTCACGTCCGGCTCCTAAAAACGTTGTTAAGAGTTATTTTAAAGTTGTTGTTTTATAACGTCCGTTAAGTGCCGGCTTAAAAAAGTCCTCACGTACACTATTACAGCGCCGCGGCGGTGCGGGCCGCAAGGCGAGCGTTGTTGAGCACAAGCTGAATGTTGGCATCAAGGCTGTTGCCGCCGGTAATATCCTTAATCTCGGCCAGCAGGAACGGCGTGGTAGCCTTTCCCTTGATGCCGAGGCGAATACTCTTCTCCACCGCCTTGTCGATGGCGGCGTTGATGTAGTCGGGGTCGAGCGAGTATTGCTCGGGGATAGGGTTAGTGACGAGCATACCGCCGGTGAGTCCCATTTCCAGTTTGGCGCGGAATGCCGCCGCGAGTTCCTCGGGCGAGTCGATGCGGTAGTCCACTTTGAAGCCGCTCGTGCGTGTATAGAACGCCGGCAGTTCCTCTGTCTGATAGCCGATTACGGGCACACCCTTCGTCTCGAGGTATTCGAGCGTGAGCCCGAGGTCGAGTATCGACTTCGCTCCGGCGCAAATCACCATCACGGGCGTTTGCGCCAGCTCCTCGAGGTCGGCCGAGATGTCCATTGTGGTCTCGGCGCCGCGATGCACACCGCCTATGCCTCCCGTGGCAAACACCTTGATGCCCGCCATGGCGGCGATGATCATGGTGGTGGTGACGGTGGTGGCACCGTCGGCGCCGCGAGCGATGAGCACAGGCAGGTCGCGGCGCGACGCTTTTGTCACCGCTTGCCCCTTCTTGCCCAAGTATTCAATCTCGTCGGGCGTGCAGCCGGCTTTGAGTTTGCCGCCTATGATGGCGATGGTGGCGGGCGTGGCGCCATTGTCGCGGATGGTTTGTTCTACAGCCATGGCTGTCTGCACGTTCTGCGGATAGGGCATGCCGTGAGAGATTATTGTCGACTCGAGCGCCACCACGGGGCGGCCGGCGTCGAGCGCTTGTTTCACTTCAGCTGAGATTTCAAGATATTTGTTCATCGATTCGTTTGATTAAATTTTTGTTCCTCGTTTTGTCGGCGTTATAAAACAATAATTCCCCACATACGTCGCAAGCTCCTTAATGCGGGGCTAACTTATACTATCTACCTCTTGCGAGGTAGAGTTTATGAGATAGGGGCAAATGCTCGTGAATAATCAAAAAATAATTCGTGAAAATTCGTGTAATTCGTTGTCGCAAATTCGTTGTTTTAAAAACGCGGTAGGATTTATTTTATGATTTTCAACGTTTTGATCTCATCGCTTATGGCGCACGGACTCTGCAAGGC
The DNA here is from genome assembly GCA_017478265.1 of Muribaculaceae bacterium. GTDB lineage: Bacteria > Bacteroidota > Bacteroidia > Bacteroidales > Muribaculaceae > Sodaliphilus. The sequence continues at coordinate 30,478 of JAFVDY010000028.1, forward strand.
GAGCGCGGCCGCTTCCACGCCCAGCGCGGCCGCCTTGCGCGGGTCAAGCCCGTTGATTTCGCCATAAATCACGCCGGCCGTGAAAGCGTCGCCGGCGCCCGTGGCGTTCACGATGTCGATTGCGCGCGAGGGCAACTCGAATTCGCCCGCGCGGTCGCGGCAGTAGATGCCGTCCGGGCCCTGAGTGATGTAGACGCGCGAGATGCCGCGCTCAAGAAGCTCGGCGGCGATGTCGGCAAGACTGTCCTTATCGGACACCAGCGCGCGCGCCTCGGCGCGGTTGAGCTTGAGAATGACGGGGGCGGCGTGGTCGAGCTCAAACAGCTCCTTGATTTTAACAGCCTTCGCCGCCGACGTGGCGTCGATATAGATGGGCACGAGCGAGCGCTTGGCCACATAGCGCAGCGCCTCGGGCGTGATGTTACAGTCGACGGCGCACGCGTCGCCCTCGTTGATGAGCGCGACATACATTGCGAGCACCTCGGGCGTGAGATGCTCCATCAGCGCCATGTCGGCCGCGCCGGCCTGCATGTCGCCGTGGTCGTCGTTCACACAGATGAAATAGTTGCTTCTCGCACCGGCCACCTCATGGAACGGATCAATCACCAGACCCGCGTCGCGGCAATGGTCGCGAAGCGACAGCGCGATGCCGTCGTCGCCGAACACCGTCACCAGACGCGTGCCCACGCCAAGAAGCGACAGGTTGTGGGCGATATTGCGGCCTACGCCGCCGTAACTGATCTCCACGCGAGCCGGATTGCTGTCGCACGGCACGTAACGCCCCACGGGAGTGGCAATTATATCCACATTGGCGGCTCCTACTACGGTTATCCTCTTCATCTCTTCACTCCTTTCTCGTTTTGTCGTTTAGTCGGCGTTATAAAACAATAAGTGCATCACCCGCCTTACTTCGCATCCTTGCGGGCGAGCGAATAGTTGAAGTAGCGTGTGTCGCCCGTAATGTCCTCCAGCACCTTGATGAACGGCGGGAACTTGATGTCCTCACCCTCAACAATACCCTTAGTCTCGAGTATCACCAGCCCCTCAAGCTCCTCCTTGAAGATGTCAATCTCAAAATACTGCCCCTTCCAGATGAAGCTGTGGCGATGCTTGGCGATCACACGACGCGTCGGGTCGGCAAGGCTCAGCATCATCTCGTAGAGACTGTAGTTGATTTGACGCTCGGTCACAAGCTCCTCGGTGTCCGAAATCTTCTTCTTGGTGGTATGCAGATACAGATATTTCCCCTGCCAACCGCGCTTGCGCAGACGCACCTCGGTGCCCGGCTCGCTGTTGAGATAGGTTTGGGTGATATCGTTCTCGATGCAGTCGGCAGGCAGCTCGCCCGTGATTTCGATGCGATACTTACGCTCCTGCTCGATGGGCTGCGGCAGCTCGAGCACACTGCTTATCTCCTTGAGCACGCGGCGCATCTTGGCGTCGAAGTCGTCGTGGTTGTTGATTACGCGCAGCAGCGGGTGCCCCGTCCACGCCTTGATCACCTTTTTGTCGAGCGAGCGCGCTATGCGAAGCCCCTCCTCGTTCATCTCCTCGTAGCGCTGCGCATTGTTGGCGGTGGTGTAATACTGCTCCGCGCCGTCGGCGGCCGACACCAGGTGGAGCACAGCGTCGTAGCGCTCGCGAAGCTCGGCGCTCGACGTGCCCACAGCGTAGCAAATCTGCTCCCACATCTCAGGCTCCATATACGCCGAGATGTCCATCGTGCCGCGGTCGCACACGATGATGCTCGGCTCGCCGCACTCCTGCGCCATGCGCATGAATTTATCCTCCAGCGCAAGCTGGATCTCGAGCGTAGCCTTCTCGCCCTCATAGAAGTATGCCTTGTTAGTCGTCAGGTAGTTCATACCCGCCGCGGTAAACATTGTGGGCACCTCGGGCAACGTGAACACCTGATAGCCCAGACTCGAAAAATGCTCGACAATGCGAGCCAAAGCGGTGGTCTTGCCGGCGCAAGGTCCGCCCGTGAGTACTATTCGTTTGATATTTCGTTCCATGTTTTGTGTTAGCTTTTATGCCGAAAAAGGCTGACAAAATTACAACAACTTTTCGACCCGACAAAATCTTTTCCCCACAATATTTCCCACCCCCACTTTTTCTGTCAGTCCCCGCCTGTATCTGCCAACCCTGCATCACTCCCCACCATACAAAACCCCATCAAACCCATAAGCTGAGAAAAACGCCTACCTCCATTCTCGAAATCAATCAAAATCAGCCAAAACTCAAAAAATCGATTAATTTTGTTATGAATTGCTTTCAAATTTGTATCTTTGCACTATGCAACACAACTGCCTGTTAATGACTTGTGGGATGAAGATTGTTGTGAATTGCTTTCAAATTTGTATCTTTGCACTATGCAACACAACTTTGCGGACAAAGAAGGAGGTCTTTGACTAGTTGTGAATTGCTTTCAAATTTGTATCTTTGCACTATGCAACACAACACCCTTGCGCTCTCTGCGCCCGACCCTGTGGTTGTGAATTGCTTTCAAATTTGTATCTTTGCACTATGCAACACAACACTATGTGCTTGAAGAAGAAACCCTACACAGTTGTGAATTGCTTTCAAATTTGTATCTTTGCACTATGCAACACAACTTTCGTGTGCTCGAGTATCGGTTGTTTTGCGTTGTGAATTGCTTTCAAATTTGTATCTTTGCACTATGCAACACAACTTCATTCTCTTGAATGGGTGGGTCGATGTGGTTGTGAATTGCTTTCAAATTTGTATCTTTGCACTATGCAACACAACAATCCAAGATTAACAGGTGTCTGGCGGTCTGTTGTGAATTGCTTTCAAATTTGTATCTTTGCACTATGCAACACAACGCATATCGAGGGGTATAACCGAACGTTTGCGTTGTGAATTGCTTTCAAATTTGTATCTTTGCACTATGCAACACAAC
>JAFVDY010000029.1 GCA_017478265.1 Muribaculaceae bacterium
GCGACTACGAGAGCGCCGCAAAGAACTATCAGTCGCTCCTGCGCCGCGACCCCCGCAACTACAACGCCATGTACGGCATGGCGCGCGTGGAGGTGAAGCGCAACAACTTCGGCGACGCCATTGAGTGGTGCGACAAAGCCATTGAGCTCTATCCCGCCAAATCGACGGTCTACCTCAACAAAGCCTCAATCCTCGAGGAGATGAACCAACCCACGGCGGCGGCACAGACCTACCTGATCGCGCTCGCCTCGACCGACGACAATGGTGCCGCCATCCAGCATCTGTTCACGCTGAGCGACACCCACTACAAGGAGGTGATGGACGTGCTGCGCAAGACCACCGAGGAGGCTTCGCGCGTGGGCATCTTCTACCGCATACGCGCAGCCATCGCCATCAAGCACTTGCACTACGGCCAGGCGCTCACCGACCTACATTCGCTTATCAACAACGAACTCATGCAGCACGATGCCGTGTATAGCGACGCCGCACTGTGTGAATACCACCTGCTCAACAACGATCAAGCATTGCAGTATATCGACAAGGCCATCGCCCTCACGCCCGGCGAGGCGCTCTACCACTGCCAGCGCGGCGACATTCTGTTCGCCATGGGTAACAGCGCCGACGCTCTCGCCGCTTACCAGCGCGCCGTCGAACTCGACGCGAGCTGCGTAGACGCGCACCTGGGCAAAGCCAACGTGATGCTCGGTAAGAACATGAACGCCCAGGCATTGGGAGCGGTCAACGAGGCCATCACGGCCGACGCCTCGAGCGCCGAGGCACGCATGATGCGCGCCTACATCAATAAGTATTGCCTTAACCAACCCGACCGCGCACGCGCCGACCTGCAGATGCTAATCAACTACGGTGACGACACGATGTACTCTCTCAAAGGCTTTGCCATGCACGAGCTTGGCGATGATGCCGGCGCTCGCCAGTGGGCGCAGAAGATAATCGACAACGGCATCCTGCCCGGTGGCGAATGTTACTTCTATGCCGCCGCTCTGCTGAGCTACATCGGCGATAACGACAAAGCTATGGAATACTGGGCATCGGCTCTCGCCAACGGCTTCGGCAGCGCTTTCGAGGCGAAAATCAACGGCGACCCCTATCTTAACCTAGCCATGCTGCGCTCGGCCCCCAACTTCGGCATCCTCCTCGAGCAGAACAGCCACAACTTCGAGGAGCAGTAAACATTTTAGGGATAAGCAAGTTGCGCGGATTGACACCGGACAAAACACCGGACAATCCGCGCAACTTGGGTTATGGGGTTGCGGTTGGGAATCAGTTGGCCAGGGGCGATGGGGAGAAGATGTAGAGGGGCACATCCTTCACGCTGTAGTTGCCGCCATGGGCGTCGAAGCTGAGATCCATCGTCTCGTCGAGGATGTTGAAGTAGCACACGAAGTTGGTCACCGTCAGCTGCGGGTAGGGCGTGGGCTCGCCGTTCATGTAGTAGTTGGGCACGATGTTGTTGCCGGTGGCCATCAGTCCGCCCTTGGTGGTGGAGATGGTGACACCCGGGATGCTGATGCGCTTGAGCACGGGGCTCTTGACACCGCCCACCTCAAATTGCACATTGTTCAGGAACAGTTCCCCCGTCATCTTATCCACGTCGAGAAGCAGCTCGTAGCTAGTCTCGTCGGCGCTAGCAATAGAGCGGCTAACGATGGTGTTGCTCATCGATACCACGCGCCACTGGTTGTCGCCCACGGTGTAGGCAATGGTGGCCACTTTGAACATCTCGTTGAACTCGGCCTCGAGGTTCGACACCTTGTAGCGGCTCTCGGTGGGGTTGCCGGCGGCGTCGACCAGGGTGATGTCGCGCACGTTGGGAATATTGCCGGTTAAGTAAAAGGAACTAATGCTCGAATAACTCGGAGGGTTGATCACAGCGAACTGCGCCTTGCTGAAGTCGCCCGTGAGGTTCATCGAGATGTTGACCGGCATACGCGGGTCGAAGTTGATGTCCTCCACCTTAATCATCTTCATCAGTTGGGAGCCTTCGGCGTTATAGCTGATGCCGATAAGGTCGTAGTCGGCCTCGCACAGGTGATTGACGCTTTGGTCGGCGAGGTTGAAGGTGAATGTCACCATGTCGTCGAGTTCGAGGTTGAACGTTTTGCGGTCGGGGGTCGGGTTTGGCTCATCGCTGCCGCATGCGGGCAGAGTGAGCGCCATTGCCGCTAAGAGCAGGGAGTTGAATAATTTTTTCATTTTGTTTGTTTTTTATTGTTGAATATTTTTTGTCAGAGTTCGAAGTTGAGTCGCAAGGTGGCGCCCAGTTCTCGTCCGCGCGCTTGCTGGAGGAATTCGTGAGAGATCGATACGAAGTAGAACGTGCTGTAGCGCGTGTCGGTGAGGTTGCGCGCCCAGAGTTGCAGCGAGCCGCGCCGTCCCTCGAGTGTGATTTGCGCTCCGAGGGTGGCGTAGAATGGCTGCGACACGGTGTTCTGCTCGTTCCAGTAGACGCGTCCTGCGGCGCGCGTGCTCGCCTCAATCGCGAGCGATCGGCACCAGTTGTCGTTCGCGTTCAGGGCGAAGGCGTAGCGAGCAGCGGCGTAGAGCGTGTGCTCGGGGCAGTAGGGTATGCGGTTGCCGTCGAAGCGGGCTATGCCGTTGTCATAATCGACAAATGTGGCCCGGCACCAGCCGTAGGCCACGTCGAGCGAGAGTCGTTCCACCGGTTCAAGGTGCAGTTGCGCCTCTATGCCGAGGCTGCGCGTCTTGCCGGCGTTGGTCATCACACGTCCGGTGGTTGTGCCGTTGGGGAAGGTGGTGAGTTGGCGGTCGCGGCAGTCGATGTAGAACGCCGCCACGTCGAGACTGTATCGCCCGTTGCGGCTCGCCACGTTGTAGCCCAGCTCGTAGTTCCACGCCACCTCTGGGTCGTAGCCCACCACGCGGTCGACATCGTAGCTTGCGCCTATTCCCATCATTCCCATGAGGTGTTGCTGTAGCACGTCGCTGAACATCTGCGTGTTGAAGCCGCCCGCCTTGTAGCCCTTGCTCCAGGTGAGTCGCACGTTGTGCAGTGCGCGTTGGCCTGTGTGGCGATAGCTTACGCTGAGCTTGGGCAGCAGCTGCACGAAGTGCTTGTTGAGCGTGCCGCTCCTATCGATGTTGATGGCATCGTGGCGGTAGACTCCTCCGGTGGCCGCGTCCATCACGTTGTAGCCTGTGGAGGTGAAACTGTGGTAGTTGAGTCGGATGTGCTCATAGTCGAGTCGCAGTCCGCCGGTGAAGGTCCATCCGCCGGTGGCGTAGTTGCTCTCGTGGTAGAGTGCCGCGCCCCAGCCAGGGCTGGTGAAGCGGCTGCCGAGCACGAAACTGCGCGTGTCCCACGCGATAGGGTAGTAGGGGTTTAGCTCGTTGACGTGGCTCTCAATCAGTTGTGATATACCTGTATCCTTAAAGGTTACCGGGGCGTCCATGGTGTAGCGCCGGTAGAAGCCGAATGCGCCCGCCAGCCAGCGATAGCTGTGGGCTGCGGCACTGCCTTTGGCGATGATTTCTTGCGTGACGGCGTGCTCCTTGCGTGCTTGAGTGAGCGTGAAGTAAGGCTCGGGCGTGAAGTCCTGGTCGAGCGTCATGTTGTCGTCGATATACTGGTAGGAGGTCACGGCCGTGAGCGTGAGGCTGTTGCGGCGGTGCACGATGGTGAGCGCGTCTAGCAGCGAGTTGCGGCGGTAGAAGCAGGTGTCGTTGTAGCTGATTTGGCCCGTAGCCAGATAGCGGTAGGGGTATCCACCCTGTCGGCTGAACGAGAGCATTGCGGCGTTGGTAAGTGTCCAGTCGTGTCGCGGTCGCCATTCGAGTTTGAGGCGTCCGCTCGTGAAGCGTTCCCAGTCGATGAGTCGTCCGTTGTAGGCGTTGCGGAAAGAGCCGTCGTCGCCATGGTGATAGATGCCGGCCATGAAGGCGAAGCGCTCCGCCGGCTTGCCGTAGTAGCTTGCTCCCAGGCGGTAGCTGCCGTGGTTCGCTCCCTCTGCCAGTAGCCGCACGCCTTGGAAGTTGAATGGCGACATAGTGGTGATGTTCATCAGTCCGCCCATGGTGTTGCGGCCGTAGAGGGTGCTCTGCGGGCCGCGCAGAACCTCGGCGCGGACGATGTCGGGGATGTCGAAGTCGTAGTTGTCCTTACACATCACCGGCACGTTGTCGATGGTAAGGCCGAGTGCGGGTTGATCGATGCGCGCGCCCAGTCCTCGCACGTAGATCGACGAGGTCATGCGCGAACCGTATTCGGGCATGAACAAGTTGGGCACCATGTCGCTCACGCCACGTGCGCTAACCACCTGCTCGCGTTCCAAACTCTTGGCGTCGAGCACTGTGGAGGCGGCCGACAGGCGCCGGTCGCTCTGTTTAATCGCTACAACGTCAACCTCGTCGAGTAGTACCGACGAGGGAACGCTATCTGCCGCTTGTGCACAGCCCAAAGCGACGGTTAGCGACATCAAAAAGCCAAAAAACGCCTTTTTCACGCCGCAAAGGTACAACATTCCCCCCACCCGGGCAATCACTACTTGTAGTGAAAAAGTGGTTAGCACCCGTAAAGCGCCCGGCAAGGGAGCAGTGTAGGACACTGGTTAAGGGTGTAAAATTTGGGTAAATATTCACGGTGGGACAGTTGGGACACTTGTTTTTTGCTTGTTTTTGAATTATTATGCGCATATTTATTTTTAATGTGACTGGGACACTGGGTGGCACATCTTACATTTTACATCTTACATCTTCCATCGGAGTATAGTGCAAAGGTCTGCAACGGTGTGGTGTGATACAAGATTATTTTTGTAGCCACCCGGGATTAGCGCTCTCTATAGCTGGACAAATTTTCAGTCGAACTGAAAATTTGTCCGATTTTGATATTGTATCCTTTATATCAACTGCTTAGATATTGACTGATGTTTCTAAAGTTTATGTAGCCATTATTATTCAACGGATTTTCCTGATCTCCGTCGTAGAGCAACATTGAACGCGTAAGCTGTTCTCCCAAAACTTTTTTCAGATAATCAAGATTTCTGAAAAAACTTGAGCTCCATGTCTTTGATGATTTGATTTCATAAGCTTCGAAACCATTTCCGCTAATGCGAAGCAAGTCAACTTCATGTTGGCTTTTATCGCGATAAAAATGTAGTTGTTGGTTTAATGCTCTATTAGCGTCATATTTCATAAAGTCGTTCACTACAAGGTTCTCAAGCAGATTGCCTCGTAACGGATGCACATCCAGCTGTTCAATAGTGTTAATTCCCATCAGATAATCCGCTAATCCGGTGTCGTAGAAATAGAGTTTCGGAGTCTTGGTTAAGCGTTTGCTGATATTGGCATAGTAGGGTGAAAGAGTGTAAGTGACATACGATGCGTTTAGTATACTCAACCAATGAGAAATCGTGTTAACCGAGACGCCTACTTCGTTAGATATCGCTAGTTTATTGAACTCTTGTCCAATTCTCCCGGCGCATAAGCGCACAAATAGCTGAAATGCACTCATATTGGAGACATTTAACATCTGCCTCACATCTCGCTCTATATATGTCGTGTAATAGTTTGACAACAACAATCTACGCCCATGCCCCTTTGCTACCCATAGTGCGGGGAAGCCACCGTTTATAATCAATTCGGAAGTGGTTGCGTGAGGGTTATACCGTAGAATCTCGTCGGTTGATAACGGCAAGAGCGATAAAACGGCAGTTCTTCCGGCCATTGATTGTGTAATCTTCTCCATGAGTGAGAAATTGTTGCTGCCGGTCACGACAAAACGTCGAGGTTTCTGACCTGAGAATCGGTCGTTGTCAACAGCCACCTGCAAGTAGGAAAAAATCTCGGGGTAATTCTGAGCCTCATCAATTATAACACCAAAGCGATGCCGCTCAAGAAAAGCCTTGGGGTCGGACCGTACTTGTGCGAGCAACGATAAGTCTTCAAGATTGACGTACGGCAAATCGCCGAACAGGCTACGACAAAGGGTGGTCTTACCCGATTGTCTCGGCCCTGTAACGGTTAGCACAGGCAGATGGTTAAATAACTCACCGAGTGTCGACGACATATCTCTTGCAATCAGATTATCAATCATATTTTGGGCAATTTTATAGTTGAACTGAAAATTTGGACAAAAGTACATACTTTTTTATAAATAGCCAAATAATTCATTAAATATTTGAAATAAAATCCGAATCAAAGTTTCAAATAAGAAGTGCAACGGCTCTTTTCGCATTAGCCTTACCACATTTTTTGGGACGCAAAGGTCGGAGCGCTCACTTTGGGGCCGAGGGATGCAAGAAATCGTTCAAAGGGTGGTAAAAATGTTACATTGAACGATTTGTTGTATGATTTGAAACAAATGTAACATCTTGTGGTTCAATATAATAGTAATTTTGTGGCGTGAAACCGAACAAATTTACTAATTAACAACTTAAACATGATGAAAGAGCTGAAACGACTTCTGGTGAGCCTTGTGCTCGCTATTGCGTGTATGGTAATGTATGCGCAAACGGAAATCACGGGCACTGTGATTGATGAGACCGGCGAAGGTGTCATCGGCGCGACCGTGATGGAAAAAGGCACGTCGAACGGAACAGCAACCGACTTCGACGGCAATTTCACGTTAACCGTCACCCCCGGCAAGACACTTGTAATCTCGTCGGTAGGCTATCAATCGATTGAGGTTGCGGCCGCCGACGGACTGAAAGTGACCCTGCTTGAGGACAGCAATGTGCTCAACGAGGTGGTAGTGACCGGCTACGTGAGTGAGAAGAAAGCCGACCTTACGGGCTCGGTGAGTGTGATTAAGATGAAGGATATCGCCGATGTGCCCACGGGCAACGTGCTCTCGAGCCTGAACGGTCGCGTTGCTGGTGTGAACATCACCACCGACGGTACACCCGGTGGCGGCAACACCAACACACTGGTGCGCGGTACTACCACCATCAACAACTCGTCGCCCCTCTACGTGATCGACGGAATCATGACGCGCGACAACGTGGGTAGCATCCTGTCGAGCAACGACGTGGAGAGTATTCAGATTTTGAAGGACGCTTCGTCGGCCGCCATCTACGGTGCGCAGGCCGCCAACGGTGTAATCATCATCACCACCAAGCGCGCCAAGAAGGGCGAGACCCGCGTCGACTTCGACCTGTCGCTCACGGCGCAGACGTTCACCACCAACTACAAGCTGCTCAACGCTCAGCAATGGGGCGATGTGTACTGGCAGGCGTTCAAAAACAGCTACGGCACCACGCCCAGTTCGCTCGTTTATGGTAGCGGCCCGAACGCGGTGCTCAACACCACCACGCCCTACTTCACCGGTAGCGACGGCCAGACCTACACCGCCACCGACACCGACTGGCTCAAGCAAATGTACCACACGGCACTAATGCAGAACTACTCGCTCACGCTCAGCCGCGGCGGCGAGCACGGCAGCGCATCGCTGTCGGTCAACTGGATGGACCAGGACGGCACGCTCAAGTACACCGACTACAAGCGCTTCAACACCCGCCTGACGAGCGACTTCAACTTCTTTAACAATCACGTGCGCGCCGGCGAGAGCATAGCAGTGAACCGCTGGACACAGCACTACAACCAGGGCGGCATCGAGGAGCAACTCGTGGCTCAACATCCCGCTCAACCCATGTATAGCGACCAAGGCGGCTGGGGCGGCGGCTACGTGGACGTGCTTAACGACAAGCCCAACCCCATGCGCCTGCAAGAGAACCAGAAGAACAACCGCCACCAGTACTGGCGTATCTTCGGCAATATGTATCTCGAGATTGAACCAATCAAGAACCTTATATTCAAGACCAACTTCGGTGTAAACTACTACACGGGTCGCGACAGCGAGTTTGAACCCGCCTGGAACGAGGGCGCACGCGTTGTCAACGACAACTATCTGAAACAGCAGTCGGATCACGCTTTCAACTGGGTGTGGACCAACACCGCCAACTATCTGCTCGACATCAACGACCGCCATCACCTGTCGTTCCTGCTCGGTGTCGAGAGCAAGAAATATGAAACAGAGCACCTTGAGGGCACCGGCCGAGGATTTACCATCGAGGATGTGAACTACCGCTGGCTCGACGCGGCCACCAAGGATTTCACCACCAAGAGCATCGGCAGCAACTACAGTATGGTATCGTACTTCGCCAAGGTGAACTACAGCTACGAGAGCCGCTATCTGTTTGCCGCCACCGTACGCCGCGACGCCTCGTCGCGCTTCGGCAAGAACAACAACGCCGGTGTGTTCCCGTCGGTATCGGCCGGCTGGCGCATCAGCGGTGAGAAATTTATGGAAGGCACCCAATCGTGGCTCGACGACCTGAAGCTGCGCCTCTCGTGGGGTATCAACGGTAACGACGAAATCAACAACGAGGCCATCTACAACCGCTATCTTGTGTCGCTACGCGAGGCCAGCTACAACCTCAACGGCGACAACACCACCCTCACTCCCGGCGCTTATCGCAACCACACCGGCAACGCCAACCTGAAGTGGGAGCAAACCAAGCAATTCAACGTTGGTTTCGACATGGCAATGCTGCGCAACCGCCTTACCATTGCGGCCGACTACTTCGACAAGCGCACCACCGATATGCTGTTTGAGCCTCCCTACGCGGCTGTGATAGGCGAAGGCGGCTACTCGTGGCAGAACTGCATCGCGATGAACAACAAGGGCTTCGAAATCGTGATCGGCTGGCGCGACCATCTGGCCAACGGCTTCAGCTACGACATCGCGTTCAACGCCTCGGCTTATAAGAATAAGATTGTCGACCTACCAAATGCAATCTACTACACCTTTGGCGGCGGTATGCCCGGCCAGAGCATAGTGGGCCAACCTTTCGGCTCGTGGATGGGCTATAAGACCGACGGTGTGTTCCGCACCCAAGCCGAGGTTGACGCCTACAACGCGCAATACGATGTGCAGATAGGCGCTCCGGGCGTAGGACGCATTCGCTACACCGACGTCAACGGCGACGGCGTGATCAACACCGCCGACCAAACCTGGCTCGGCAGCGACCAACCCAAGTTCACCGCCGGCCTCAACCTGAGCGGCTCCTACAAGGGCTTCGACCTCTCGATGTTCTTCAACGGCATGGTGCGCGACGCGTGGAACAACTCGAAATACTACACTGATCTCTTCCCCTGCTGGAACGGTAACCACTCCACTCGCCTGCTCGACGCCATGAACGCCTACAACACGTTCCTGACCACCGGCAGCTACGACAGCGACACCCCCGCCCTGACAGCCGTCAACAACAACAACGAGGACCGCTCGTCGCAGTTCTTTATCGAGAACGGCTCGTTTATCAAGCTCAAGACCTTGACGCTTGGCTACTCGCTGCCCGCCCACATACTCGAGCGCCTGCACCTGCGCAAGGCTCGCATCTACTTCCAGGCACAAAACCTGTTCACCCTCACCAAATACAAGGGCGCCGATCCCGAAGGCTTGGGCTACACCTATCCGTTGCCTCGCACCTTCACCTTCGGCCTCTCGCTTGGATTCTAATTAAAAATAATGTGTCACCTAATATTATAGCATAACGATTATGAAACTTTATCATATAGCAATAATGGCGGTAGCGACACTGCTTACGGCCACCGCCTGCAAGGAGAGTACCTTTCTCGACAATCCGCCTCAAGGCGTGCTAAGCGACGACGTGTTGCAGAGCGAGAAGGGCGTGAGCCTGCTCGTGAGCTCGGCCTACTCGGCCCTGATGGGCCCCGAGGGTCAAAGCTGGAGCGTATGGTTCTATCCCACCACCAACTGGACCTACGGTAGCGTACGCGCCGACGACGCCTACAAGGGCGGCGGCGGTGTGGGCGACGGCGGCGACGTGCATCGCATGGAGACGATGGACATCGACGCCACCGTGGGCAACCTCGACGGCAAGTGGTTCCACCTCTACACAAGCGTGCAACGCTGCAACTCGGCCCTGCGCCTGCTCAACAGCATGAGCGAGGAGCAACTGCCGAGCCGCAACGTGCAGATAGCCGAGATGAAGACCCTGCGCGCTCACTTCTACTTCGAGCTAAGCCGTATGTACAACCAAATCGTTTACTTCGAGGAGGACTATGAGGGCGAGGTGTCGGCGTTGAGCAACGTGGAGTATAACCGCGACCAAATTCTTGAGAAAATCGCCAACGAACTCGAGGAGGCCGCCAAGGTGCTGCCGGCAACGCCGAGCGAACTCGGCCGCGTGGGCAAATACCAAGCGCTGGCATACGCCGCCAAGGTGAACCTCTATCGCGCCTACACTCAGGACGACAAGACCCACGCCGTGACCGGCACCAACAAGCAACTGCTGCAACACGTGGTAGAATTGTGCGACCAAGTGATCAACAGCGGTAAATACGACCTGCTCGACAACTTCCAGGATCTCGACCGCGTGGCAACCGGCGACAACAGCAAGGAAGGCGTGTTCCAAATCCAATACTCGATGAACGACGGCAGCAGCGATGCCGGACGCGTGAACTGGAGCAACCTGCTGAACGCGCCACAAGGCCCCTACAGCGGCGATGGCTTCTTCCTGCCCAGCCAAGACCTGATTGACGCCTACCAGACCGACGCCAACGGCCTGCCCCTGTTCGACACCTACTATCAGAACCACTTCGACGTGTTCAATCCCTCGACCGGCGTGAGCGAGAACGTGAGCGCCAACGTCGACCCGCGACTCGACTACGTGGTGGGCCGCCCGGGTATCACCTGGAAGACCTATACCGCCACTCCGTGCCAAAACACATGGGTGCGCGACCAAGGTACCTACGGCTACCACTGCACAAAGCGTTTCTTTGTCTCGCCCGAGAGCAAGGAGATGTACGGCGCATGGCCCTGGGGAGCGAGTGCGCTCAACTGGAACATAATCCGCTACAGCTCGGTGCTCCTGTGGAAGGCCGAAGCGCTTATTGAGCTCGGCACCGACCTCGAGCAGGCCCGCCAGCTGATCAACAAGATACGTTCCCGCGCCGCCAACAAGGAATATTGGGTGCGCGACTTCAAAGACAATAAGAAGTATGCCGCCAACTACGTGATCGGCCTCTATCCCGCCGCAGGCTGGACTCAAGACTACGCCCGCAAGGCGCTGCGCTTTGAGACACGCCTTGAGACCGCGATGGAAGGCGAGCGTTTCTTCGACCTCGTGCGCTGGGGTATCGCCGCCGAGACCATGAACGCCTACTTCGCTCACGAGCGCGCTACCCGTGTCTACTATGTCAACTCCAAGTTCACCGCCGGACGCGACGAGTACTTCCCCATCAGCAACACGCAGTACAACTTGTCGAACGGCGCTTACACCCAGAACCCGGGTTACGGCTCGTTCTAATTCCGCAAAGCTATGAAAATCAGCTTCATCGCAACAATAATGGCACTTGCCACAGCTTTGATAACATCCCTCGCCGCACGCGGCGGCGAGGTGATGCTATCAAGCAACGGCCACGCCATCTATCAAGTGAAGGCTGGCGAGAAAATGCTTCTGTTGCCGGTGCAAGA
>JAFVDY010000030.1 GCA_017478265.1 Muribaculaceae bacterium
GATTACCTGGTTCCACGCGCCGCCGTCACTGGCTCGATACATGGGTCGGAAGTAAAGTGTGCCCTTTGTGATGTTGGCGCCGAAGTCGGTTCTCTTAACGAAGTTTTGGATAGTCGACCAAGGGCCGAAAGTCTTGCCGCTTTCGTTGATGATAGTGCTTTGCAGCGCGTTGTCGCTGTTGAAGATACCCCAACCGTAGTCGAACACATATTCGGTGTTGGTCAGGTTGTAGTAGCCGGCGATGAACGTGGCGGTGAAGTTTTGGTCGGTAGAGCTGCGAGTGACGGTCGCCGAGGTCTGGAAGTCCTCGACGAGCGGCGAGCCGTAATGAGTGAGCGCGATGCCGTTAACCAGAGGCTCGGTGCTATCAGGGTCGTAAGGCTGAATGCCGATAACGGCGCGCAGGTTTACCACGTAGCCATCGGGGCCGTTGATGCTACCGGTTCCACCACCGTTGGCGTTGAGCACGTCCACCGAGTAGTAACCATTGGAGCTGCCGTACCATCCCCAATTGATGTGGAAGAGCCCTTTGCCGTCGTATCCGTCGCACAGGAAGGCGTGTCCTCCGGACCATTTGTCGCCGGCGAAGATGATGGGACGTTTGGCGGCGAGCTCGTTGTACAGCAAGTCGGCCCAGGTCTCGGAGGTGTACTCGGTACGACCAACCATGGTGGCCTTCGGGTCGTAGTCGAAAAATGTTACGAGGCCTGTCTGCGAAGTGGTAGCGCCCGAAACGGTGCCACCGTAGTTCATCGACATTGCTTGGCCCACGTAGTGCATAAGTTTCGCAACCTCGGCGTTGGAGGGATCGGTTTCGTCGGTCTCGTCGCGGCTGTAGAAGTCCTTCATCAGGCTCCAGTCGAAGTCGGTAGCGGGCAATTCCTCCTGAAATTCTCCCGCAAGGTCATTATTTCGTGGAGTGTAAGACCTGATTTCAGGTGAGTGCTGCGGCCATTTGTAGTAATACATCACTTGCGCGATGGCGGTAGCGACGCATCCTGTGGGGCAACGTTTTTCCTTGTAATAAGGGCACTGGAAGTTGAACGGTGCTGTTTGTCCCCACATGCAAGTGAGCAGCGGCTTGATGGCTTGCTTGCCGGTGGCCGGAGCGTCGACGTAGGTCGAACCCATGTCAGGGGTTAGGTTGTTGATGATCTCGGCATAGGAGTCGAGCAGCCATTGTGTGTTGTCGTCGATGGTGGCGGGGTTGAAATTGCCCTCGTCGTTGTAGGCGAGCACTGTGCGGGCACGGTCGTCGCCGGCGATAATCACCCAGCCTCCGGTATTGTTGTTGAATACGTAGTAGGCGGCCGTGTTGTTGTTAACGCCCTTTGTTTTTTTCGCTTTCAGAGCGAGAGCCGGACGCGCCGCTTGAGTAAGCTGAGCGGTTCCGAAGAATTGAGCGGCAAGTTGTTGAGCCTGTTGCTCGCTTACCGTTGCTGCTTGTGCCGCAAAGGTGACTAGCGCAATCAACGTAAGTTGTAGTTTCTTTACCATTTTGGAATTGTTAGATTAAAATATAGGTTATTGTTGAATTTGTTATTATCGTTTGGGATTTATTTGTTGAAAATCTGTTTGTTGGTTTCGCGATAGCCATCGGCGTGGGTGGCGACAACGATGTTGATGCCCTGCCACGGGACTGCTGATGCTATGCCTTGCAAGTTGTAATAGATGGTGTTGACTACTGGAGTATTGCTCGCCACTTGCCGCGCGCTGATATGCTCGATCGCACTCATGGCGTAGTTCTTGCCACGATAGATGACGGTGCCGTTTTCGTCGACGCTTACAAGGCTGTAAATCACGGGTGGGACACTGGTCGAGGGGGTAAACGGGTTGAGGAGTCCGAATATTGTGCTGTCGATGCCGATGCCTTCGATAATGTAACTCTCGTCGTCGAAGATGTAGCAATATCGCATAATGCCACCGACTTCTATCTCATAGATTGAGCGGAGCTGCGGGGCGTCGGCGGGGTAGGGCAAGGATATGTTGTCCCAGTCGCTGAAATCGTAAATAAGTGTCTCGTCGGTTTCGCCCGTCCGTAAGAGGTAAACGCGCTTTTCGCTCTCACGCAGCATAGCCACGAGTTGCGGTTGCGACGGACGGTCGATGCGGCAACGTAAGCATTTCAAGTAGACGAGTTGGTTGACGCAGGTGTCGCCGTCGAGCGAAAGAGTGAACACTTGAGTCTGCCGGGAGGCACCTTCGCCTACAACTTGTGTAAAGGTCCATGTAACATCGTCGCGCACGAGGGGAACGTACGTATAGGCTTTAGCCTCGCAAATGCTTGCGACTGCCGCTATGCCAAACAATATGTTACGTAGGATAGGCATTTCTCGTTACTTGTCTCTCGTCTACTTGTGTACTATCCCTCGGCTTTCCATTCCTTGATGGTGCGGGCCTCCGGGTCGACCACCACGCCCACTTTCACTTTGCGCCGCGAGTCGTTCCAATAGGGGATGAGGTAGTTTCGCTCGTTGATTTGCGCGAGGGCGTCGTCGACGGTTGCTTTGCCGTCGATTTTCAGCTCAATCACGTAGATGGAGTTGCGCCCTTTGATGACTACGTCGCAGCGTCCGCGCGCGTTTTTGACCTCGGTTTGCGTCTCGATGCCTATGCAGTCGAAAATTACACGGATAATCGTCTCGAAGTCCCGCTCGGTCTTGTTGCTCAGGTCGTGAGGCAGTGCCGCGAGGTAGTTTTGCACGGCGGTGAGAGCCGCGTCGATGTCGTCGTTGAGCATGGCTCGCTGAACAGCGACGAGGAGCATCCGGTTATAGTTTGGCGCAGGGTTGAGATAGCGCGGCATGAGGGTGTAGTATAGGCCACGATAGACCTCCTTGTTGGGAATGCCGAGGGTGTAAATCTCGCTTTCGAACTCGTAGTCCTTAATTGTCAGGTATCCACTCTGGAAGAGAATGGGCAGAGCGGAGTCCATTTTGTCGAAAGGCTGGTCGAAATCAAACTCGAACGCATGAGATTGTTCCAAATCGGACAATTGGAATTGGTATAGTTCGAGAATTTTGATTAGAGCCGAAGGCGTGGCACTGTTAAACCAAAAGTCTTTTAACATCTTGGTGCTAAACACATTTACGATGCTGAACGGGTTGTAAACCTCGGTGAGATTAGGACTGAAATGATACCCATCATATCTCCTGCGGAGCATTGCGAGCATAGTGTCGTAGTCTACCTTGTAATCCTTTGCCAGTTCGGCTATGTCGGTCTTGCAGTTATCAATCAATTCTTGCGCAGTGATGCCGCATAGCCCTTCCATTGCGGGCAGGAAGGAAATGTTGGTGAGGTTGTTGATGGTCGAGAAGATTGACATTTGCGAGAACTTGGTGATGCCTGTGAGGAAAGCGAAACGCAGGTGCTCGGCCATTGATTTTACGGGTCCGTAGAAATCGTTGAAAAGCGAGCGAATGGCGTTCATCTTCTCCCGGTTGTCAATCACATTCAGCACTGGCGAGTCGTATTCGTCGAAGATGAGCACCACGCGGTTGCCGGTAATCTCATGAGCCCTGATGATGAGGCGCCGGAGCC
>JAFVDY010000031.1 GCA_017478265.1 Muribaculaceae bacterium
AAACAATCGCTTGCCAAAACCTCTGCCACGCCCGGCAAGACCATGCTTATCAACCATTTCCTGATAAATAAATCGTGGTACATCGTCGACCTTCCGGGCTACGGCTGGGCGCAACGCAGCAAGGACGCTCGCGCCAAGTTGCAAGCCATGATTGAGAGCTATGTGATGCATCGCGAGCAGCTCGTCAACCTGTTTGTGCTGGTCGACAGCCGTCACGAGCCGCAGAAAATCGATGTCGAGTTCATGCAATGGTTGGGCGAGAACGGCGTGCCGTTCTCAATCGCCTTCACCAAGCTCGACAAGTCGGGCAAGAACGTGGCGAAACAGGCTATCGCGGCCTACAAGCGCTCGCTGCTGCGCTCATGGGAGGAGCTGCCGCCCGTGTTTGAGACGTCGAGCGTCGACCGCCGCGGACGCGACGAGATACTTAACTATATCGAATCAATCAATAAACAGATTAACAATGAATAACAACGATTTCCACCAACTGCTGCTCACGCGGCACAGCATTCGCCGCTACACCTCCGAGCCGCTTACGCCCGAGCAGGTGAAAACAATCCTCGAGGCGGCCTTGCTCGCTCCGACGTCGAAGAACGCGCGCTCGTGGCATTTCACCGTGGTCGACCATCCCGACCTGCTCGCCCAACTGGCTCAATGCAAGCCGCTTTACGCCCACTCCATAGGCAAAGCTCCGCTCGCGATTGTAGTAAGCGCCAATCCGGAGCTGAGCGACGTGTGGGTGGAGGACGCGTCGGTGGCGGCAACGCTCATCCACCTGCAAGTGGAGGCGCTCGGCTTGGGCAGCTGTTGGATACAGGTGCGCAACCGCATGCACGACGACGATACCACCGCCAGCGAATGGGTAAAAGAGTTGCTCGGCATCGACGGAGCGCAGCAAGTGGTCTGCATCCTCTCCATCGGCCACAAGGACGAGCAACGCCGTCCGGTAGACCCGGAGAAACTAAAGTGGGATCACGTCACAATCAAAACCGCCGATTAGGCAGCCAATCATGAAGATAGCGATAATAGGTGCCGGAGGCGTGGCCACCAGCATGGTGCATGCCCTGCGCGATAAGTGCGAAATCACTCAAATATTCAGCCGTGAGCTCGCGAAAGCCCGGCGACTGGCGACTGTGGCCGGTGCCGAGCCCATCGACCGCCTTGAGCTTCTGCGCCCCGACGCGGAGGTGGTGATAATCGCCGTCAAGGACGACGCGATAGCCTCGGTAATCGACCGCTGTCGCGACGGCGGCGCGCTGTGCCTTCACACCAGCGGCTCGACGCCTATCGACGTGTTCGCCGGCCGTCGCCGCCGCTATGGCGTGCTCTACCCCATGCAGTCGTTCAGTCCGGGCTTGATAGTAGACATGAGCGAGACGCATTTCTTTGTCGAGGCCAGTGATACCGATGCCCTGCGAATGACCGAGCACGTAGCCCGACTGATGTCGGCCCACGTGACGCAGTGCGACAGCCGTCGGCGCGAAAGCCTGCACATCGCCGCGGTGTTCGCCTGCAATTTCGCCAATCACATGTGGACGCTTGCCGACGAGGTAATGACCGACAGCCACCTGCCGTTCGAGGCTCTACTCCCGCTTATTCGCTCCACAGTGGCGAAACTCGACACACTCGCGCCTCGACAGTCGCAAACGGGCCCCGCCGCAAGGCACGACCTCACCATAGTCGACCGACATCTCTCACGACTCGACGGACACAAACACGACATCTACAACCTGCTCTCACAATCAATCATGAACAATGGATAAGACTATTGATTTCAAAAAGATACGAGGCATAGTGTTCGACGTCGACGGCGTGCTCTCGCCGGCGACCATTCCGCTCGGCCCCGACGGCATACCGCAGCGCATGGTCAACATCAAGGACGGTTACGCCCTGCAACACGCCGTGAAGAAAGGCCTTAAACTTGCAATCCTCAGCGGGGCGAAAACCGAAGCTGTCGACCGCCGCTTTCGCGGCCTCGGCATCGAGGATGTATTCCTCGGAGCGAGCCTGAAGCTGCCGGTGTTCGAGCAATGGCTCGAGGCGACCGGACTCGACGCCGACGAGGTGGCATTCGTGGGCGACGACATACCCGACATACCGGTGATGCGGCGCGTTGGGCTCGCCGTAGCTCCAGCCGATGCCGCGCCCGAGGTCAAAACAATCGCCGGTTACATCTCGCCTTGCGACGGCGGCTACGGCGTGGCCCGCGACCTGCTCGAGAAAGTGCTCAACGCTCACGGCCTATGGCTCGACGACCACCACGCCTTCGGCTGGTAAAACCCACGTAATCCGTTGTCAAAACAAATCACGTAAGCTAAAATGAAGATAATTCTTGCCAGCAACTCGCCGCGCCGACGCGAGCTCCTCGCCGACCTCGGCTACGACTTCGAAGTGAAAGTGCTCGCCGGCATCGACGAGAGCTATCCGCCCACTCTGCCCGTGGCCGACATCGCCGCCTATATCTCGCGCAAAAAGGCCGACGCCTATCGCCCCACGCTCGCGGGCGACGAGCTCGTCATCACGGCCGACACCATAGTCGTGCTCGGCAACGAGGTGATGGGAAAACCACATGATGCAACCGACGCTCGACGTATGCTCCACAGCCTGAGCGGCAAGGAACATCACGTGATCACCGGCGTCACCGTCACCACCCGCGACCGGCAATCGACCTTCTCCGTAACCTCCACCGTCGAATTCGCCACACTCGACGCCGACGAGATTGACTACTACGTGGCCCGCTACTCGCCCCTCGACAAGGCGGGCGCCTACGGCATCCAAGAGTGGATAGGCTGTATGGGCGTCAAGCGCATCGAGGGCAGTTTCTACAACGTGATGGGTCTGCCGTTGCACCGCCTCTACACAGTCCTCAAAGAGTATGGCGTTCGTCCGCGTTAGCAGTTGGTTGCGCTCGGCCGCCGACGTGGTGCTGCCGCGCCGCTGCTCGGCGTGCGGCACGGCGCTGACAGGCGACGAGCGGTACGTCTGCCGCCGATGCCTAATGGAGCTGCCGCGCACACGTTTCGAGAGCATCGACTTCAACGACTTCGAGCAGCGCTTTGCCGGACAAGTGCCCGTAGAGCGCGCCGTGAGCTATTTCTACTACGAACGCCATAGCCCCTACGCCGCTATCCTCCACGACATCAAATATCATGGAATGCCGCAGCTCGGGGTGTGGATGGGCGAGCGGGCCGCCGCGGCCATGGCGCCCTCCGGCTGTTTCGACGGCGTCGACCTGCTGGTGCCCGTGCCGCTACACTTCACCAAACTCGCCGACCGCGGCTACAACCAGAGCGAACGCATAGCAACCGGTGTTGCGCGAAAACTGGGCGTGCCGGTGGTCGACGCGCTGAAAGCCCTCCACGCCACCACCACGCAGACGCACAAAACGGCGCAACAGCGCCTCGCCGGGAAAGAGGGGGTATTCGCCGTAAAAAGCAAGCATACCGCCACGCTCGCCGGAAAACATATCCTCCTCGTCGACGATGTGGTGACCACCGGCGCCACCCTCATGGCGTGCGCACGCGCCATCAAAGCCGTTCCCGGCACCACGCTCTCGCTGTTCACCCTCGCCGCCGCCCACCTCGACTAACCTTTGCCGACGTTATAAAACGAGGAACGAGAAACAAGAGACATTAGTCGTGTCGGGGGGCGTGGCGGTTGATTGTGGCGACGAACGGGCGCCAGTACATATCGGTTTTTGACTCGCCAACGCCGTAGATTCGCGCGAATTCCTCTTTCGTGCGCGGCTTCTGTAACGCCATGATTTGCAACACCTTGTCGCTGAACACGATGTATGGCGGGATGCCCTTGCTCTTGGCAATCGCCATGCGCGTGCGCTTTAGCTCCTCAAACAGGTGCATATCGGCGATGTCGACACCCCGGCGCGCCTCGTCGAGCATCTCGAGCTGTCGCTCGCGCTGCTGTTGTTTCTCCTTCTTGACCGATACGCGTTGCTCGAAGTAGAAGCGCGAAAGCTCGATACGCATACGGCCGTATAGCACATCCTCGCCTTGCGACGTGATTTTCAGGTGGTTGCCCTCGTTGTAGGCGATTTCGATCAGTCCCAGTTGCAGCATTTGCAGCAGATATGCGTTCCACTCGCTATAGCTCAGGTTACGGCCCACGCCGTAGGTCTTGAGCCGGTCGTATCCCGCGGCGATAATCTCGGTCGAGCGCGACGCTCGCAGGATGTTGATAATCATTCGAATACCCTCTTTCTCGCCCGTGCGTCGTATGGCGCTGAGCGCCATCTGCGCCGTGGTGGTGCCGTCGAAGCGCTCCGGCGGGTTGTTGCACACGTCGCAGTTGCCGCAGTCGTGGTCGTAGCGCTCGTTGAAGTAGCTCAGCAGCATCCGCCGCCGGCATATCGACGCCTCGGCAAACTGCTGCATCCGTCGCAGCTTCTCCATATTCACCTCGCTCTGGCCCGAGTCGACGGCGAAACTCTGCAACGTGGCCATATCGCCGAAGCTGTAGAACATAAGCGCGTCGGCGGCCATACCGTCGCGTCCGGCGCGTCCTATCTCTTGATAGTAGCTCTCGATATTTTTTGGCATATTGCTGTGGATTACCCAGCGCACGTTGCTCTTGTCGATGCCCATCCCGAAGGCGATAGTTGCGCAGATGATGGGCAGGTCGTCGTTGATGAACGCCCGCTGTATGCGCATCTTCTCGTGCGTGGGCATAGCCGCGTGGAAGGCGTGCGCCACAAACCCCTTCTCCACCAGTCGGCGCGCCATGGTCTCGGTGTCGGCGCGTCGCATACAGTAGATGATGCCGCTCTGCCCCGCGTGGGCATTGAGAAATCGCACAATGCGGTTGAACTTGTCGCGTCCGCTCAAGCCGCTTACCACTTGCAGCGAGATGTTCGGCCGGTCGAACGAGCTGATGAACAGCTTCGCGCCGGCAATGTTAAGCTGCTTGCGAATGTCCT
>JAFVDY010000032.1 GCA_017478265.1 Muribaculaceae bacterium
CAAAATTACACAAAATTTCTCAATCAGCAAAATTTCACAAATTAGACAAATTAATTTTTGATTAAATTAGTTTAATCCGTGTAATTTGTTGACAAAAAAATAATTTGTCCAATTCGTGAAATATGTAGTTTTAATCAGTTGTTGGCATCGGTGGAGGGCGCGGGCTTGCGTCGGCGCAGGGCGTAGACGGCACCTGCGGCGAGCATAAGCGCGAAGATTGCCGCGATGGCGCATTTGGCGAGATTGTCGTTACGCTCAATCTCTGTCGGGTGGAAGTCCATCGCTATAGTGTGGTCTCCGGCGGGAATGCGGAGTGCTCGCAGCACATAGTTGACGCGGCCGAGCTGAGCCGGTTTGCCGTCGATGGTGACGTTCCAGCCCCAGGGGAAGAATATCTCGCTGAACACCGCCACGCCACCGTTGGCGCTGTGAGCGCGGTAGGTCAGGCGGTTGGGAGCGTACGACGTCTCGTAGATGGTGTCGCCCGCCTGAGTGGGCGTGGCCTCGCCCAGCGCGGTTTTAAACTTCGCGTCGGCTACTGCCGAGGTGGCGGCGTTGAAGCTGTTGAGGAACGCCATCTCCTTGTCGGGGGTGTCGACGTAGGTCAGCGAGTCGACAAACCACGCGTTGCCCAGCGCGTCGGGGTTTTGTTGATATTTGTCGGCGCTCGATATTATGTACTTAGTGTTGAGCATATTGAGCACCTGCATGTTGTTGTTGACGAGTTGCCGCTCTATTAGGTCGTTGTAACGCGTGAGCTTCGCCGCGTGGTAGCCGCCCACGGTCTTGTGGAAGAAGCTGGCGTCGGGCCGCATGAAGTTCTCGAGGTCGAGCACGCGGTAGTTCATGGTGGTGTCGCGCAGTATCTCGGTGTCGGCGGGTCGCGGTTGGAGCGCCACCTGTTCTACACTCTCGGCCTCGACAAAGTCGTCCTCGTTGAGGTATCGCTTGTTGACGAGGTACATATCGGCGAGAACGAGCACGGCCAGAGCGAGCGCGCTACCGGTCACGAGCGCCACACGGCTGTCGGCCTTAGTGCCGCGGCTCATCTTCATGTAGACGAAGATTACGGCCGCGCTGAGCAGCAGGAAGAGCAGAGAGCGCCACGCGTCGCCCGCCACGAGCCCGTGTCGGAGCGCCGCCACTGCCGCGATGAGGTCGGGCACCTGTTGGATGGTCATCTCGCCACCGGTGGCGGCGTTGAAACGCGATGCCTCGGCGTCGCTCACACCTCCGCCCATGATAGAGGGCGCTATGGCGAGCGCGAGGCATAGCAGGGCTGTGACGCCGAACGCGGCGAAAATGGCTGTGCGGTGGCGTGTGAAGAAGTCGTCGCGCGCGAACATTTCCTTAAGCGCGAGCACAGCCAGCAGCGGCATGGTGAGCTCGGCCACCACCAGAATGCTCGAGACGGTTCGGAACTTGTTGTACATCGGGAAGTGGTCGATAAAGAAATCGGTTAGCCCCATGAAGTTGTGGCCCCACGAGAGCATTACGGTGAGTATGGTGACAGCGAGTAGCGCCCACTTCACCGGCCCTTTGACCACTACGCACCCCAGCAGGAAGAGTGCGAAGATGATGATGCCAACGTAGACCGGTCCGCTGGTGAACGGCTGGTCGCCGAAGTAGTCGGGGAATATGGCGAGCGCCTGACTCTCGAGCTGGCCGAGGTTCTCGGTCTGGTCGGAGTCGACCTCGGCGAGCGCGTGTTCGCTTGAGCCGCCTTTGGCGTTAGGCACGAGCAGAGTGAGCGTCTCGTCTACTCCGTAGCTCCACTGGGTGATGTATTCTTTTGTAAGACCGCTTGAGGTGGGCGTCTCGGCAGGCGTGTCGGCGTTGTCGGCCGGCAGCGGCGTGAGTTCGCTGTGTCCGCCTCGCATGGTCTCTTGCGAGTATTTGTAGGTCATAAATAGGTTAGGCGCGTTTGCGGCGAGGGCGAAGCCGGCGGCGAGCGCGAGCGCGAGCGTTGCGATTGCCCACTGCTTCAGCTTCTTGTCGGCGAATGCCTTGATGAGGTATCCGATGACGAGCGCCACGATGATGAATGCCGAGTAGTAGGTCATCTGCACGTGGTTGCTCATAAGCTGCAACGCGGCGAAGAGCGCGGCGAGCGCCGCTCCGGCGAGGTACTTGCCGCGATAGGCGAGCACTATGCCCGCGAGCGTGGGCGGAATGTAGGCCAGTGTGAGCACCTTCCAGATGTGTCCCGCGTGTATAATAATAAAGAAATAAGAGGAGAAGGCGTAGGCAATGGCGCCCAACAGCGCCAGATACCACTTACAGTCGCATGCGAGCATGAAGATGAAGAATCCCAGCATCATCATGAACACGAGGCTCACGGGCTGCGGGAACCCCAGGGTGTAGACCTTCTGCACCCATCCGAGCCACTTTGTGCTCTCGTAGGATGGCGCGATTTGGAATGTGGGCATACCTCCGAACAGCGCGTTGGTCCACCACGATTTCTCTCCCGTCTGCTCCATGTAGGCCTTATACTCCTGTCCGTTGGCGACGCCTTGCACGATGTCGCCTTGCCTCAGGATCTCGCCCTGGGTGATGTTGGGCATAAAGTAGAACCACGCGATGATAGCCATCACGAGTATGCTGAGGGCGCAGAACGCCAGATTGCGAACCGTTGCCGCACGGTTGCTTGTCTTGAATGAAGTCGAATTCATCGTCAAAATTTCGGTTTAAGTCTATTTCGGGCGGTAAAGTTACAAACTATTTTGTAATTTTGCAGTGCTTTTAGCGAACAATAACACTTTTTTATAGACAAATGAAGAAATTTTCGATAGCATTGGCGGCCTTTATGGTCATGGTACTGAGCGCGTGCGGCACTTTGCCCGGCACTACGGGAACTACGAGCGGCACGAGCGGAAGCGGCACTACGAGCGGCCTTGGCGGCTTGCTCGGCGGCATCTTCAACAGCACCACCGGAACGAGCCTGCTCGATCTGGTGGTGGGCGGCATCAAGGTTGATCCGGCAATGCTGCAAGGCACCTGGTACTACAACGGCCCCGGCATCGCTTTCACGAGCGAGAACCTGCTGGCGAAAGCAGGCGGCGCCGTGGCGGCCGGACAGATTAAAGAGAAGCTGCAGTCAACCTACAGCCGCGTGGGCATCAGCTCGCAGAACACCTACTTTGTGTTTGGCAACGACGGACGATTTCAAGCGAAAGTCGACGGCATACCCTTGAGCGGCTCTTACAGCTACGACGGCTCGTCGACGGTGACGTTCAAGACGCTGCTGTTCAGCTTCAACGGCTACGTGACCCGCACGTCGAGCGGAATGTCGCTCAACTTCGAGGCCACAAAGCTGCTCACCATCCTTCAAAGCGCCGCGGCGCTGAGCGGCAACAGCACGCTTGGCACCATAGGCGAGCTGAGCAAGAACTACGACGGCCTGCGCCTTGGCTTCGACCTGCGCAAGTAGGAAACGAGAAACGAAAGAGTAATAGACCCTTTTCATAATTCAATTATTTATTTCACTGCAGAGGAGCGGAACTCGTGACGAGTTCCGCTCTCTCAATTTATGCCGTTTTGTTGGGGGCTTAGAAGAATCGACGGATGTGTGACGTTTTGAACACCCAGCAGGTGTTCTCCTCAAAACGCTGCATGAGATGTCGGTGTTCGGGTGCTGAGCGCGCGAAGCCGTCGGGGCTTTCGAAACGGTCGCGCCCCATGGTCATAATGCCGTACACGAGTCCGTCGGCGAAGATTGGGCATCCGCTGGAGCCGTGCGTGACGCGTTCGACGGTCGACATACGGAAGTATCCGTCGATGTCGGCGTCGCCGGTATGCAGGCAATCTGTCGCCACCTGTTTGACTCCGTTGCCGCGCCACTGCCAGCAGATGAGCTCAAGCGCCTGGTTGCGAACGGCGTCGGCCGGAGCGAGTGCGAGCGGACTATGCAGGCCCGGTAGCGGGTAGAGCGCGATGTCGAACTCGAGGCGGTCGCTGGCGGCGAGCTGTCGCGGTGTCCATCGCTCGAACTCGAGCGGGTGGTAGTCGGCGCCGTTGCGCACGAAGTAGGTGCGCGGCTCGTCAATCACGTGTCCGGCTGTCACGAGCCAGTTGTCGATGCAAAAGGCAGTGCCGGCGAACGAGCGTTCGTCGCCCGAGCGCCTGAATAGCGGCATGACATATTTTCTTATTTCGTCCATCACGGCGAGAATAGCAAAAATCGTACCAACGTACCCCGGCGTGGGCGTTACGGCATAGCCTGCGGTGTAGCTGTGGTGGCCGAGTTGTCGTAACGCATGGCGGTTGAGTGTGGAGGTGTGGATGTGAGATGTGTTATATTATATAAGGTGTACGGAGGGGAGTGAGTCGGTGGATAACAGTTAAAGTTTCTTAAAACCGATAAAAAGTGTTAAATACGATGTTGTATGCAAAGTGGTGGTTTTTATTGATTTAGGTGCGTAGGCGGGCTTATATGGGTGTAATATAAGGTGTAAAAAGGGTGAAAACGGTGCGAAAAGTTTTGGCTGTTAGGAAATTAGTTAGTAACTTTGCAACGCTTTTCGGCTCAAAAAGTGCCTGTTGGCGAGCGCTAAGGCGTTGTCTTAGTGTGAGTTGGTGTGGTGCGAAAGAGTGTGTGGAGCGCAATTAAAAACATTTAAAATCAAAATTTAAACTAAAGTAAAACAGAACTAAGATGCCTACAATTCAGCAATTAGTAAGAAAAGGTCGCACAAGACTGGAGAGCACGAGTAAGTCGCCCGCTCTTGACAGTTGCCCTCAGCGTCGCGGTGTGTGCGTACGTGTGTACACGACCACTCCCAAGAAGCCTAATTCGGCAATGCGCAAGGTAGCGCGTGTGAGATTGACCAACGGTAAGGAAGTTAACAGTTACATTCCCGGTGAGGGTCACAACCTTCAGGAGCACTCGATTGTAATGGTGCGCGGCGGACGTGTAAAGGACCTTCCCGGTGTTCGTTATCACATTGTTCGCGGTACTCTCGACACTGCCGGTGTGGCAGGCCGCACTCAGCGTCGCTCGAAGTACGGCGCCAAGCGTCCGAAGGCCGCGAAGAAGTAAGAGCGCGGTATCGACGACCTAATTACTAACAAACAAAAGAAATTACAAACTTAGTTTTTGATTTTATTGGTAACGATGATTTGGGTTGAGTAAATGGCCGCAGCGGCGGCCGTTGAAGAACAAAGCAGCAACAACCAAGCAAAAACTGAAATTTATTCAAGAAAAAAATGAGAAAGGCTAAGCCAAAGAAACGGGTGATCCTGCCCGATCCCAAGTTCGGTGACGTACGCGTTTCGAAGTTCGTCAACCACCTGATGCTCGACGGTAAGAAGAACACGAGCTACCGTATTTTCTACAGCGCTCTTGAGCTGGTAGAGAAGAAGATGAAGAGCGAAGAGAAGTCGGCCCTTGAGATTTGGAAGACTGCTCTTGAGAAGATTACTCCGCAAGTGGAGGTTAAGTCGCGCCGCATTGGTGGTGCCACCTTCCAGGTTCCTACCGAGATTCGTCCCGACCGTAAGGAGTCGGTGTCGATGAAGAATATGATTAACTATGCCCGCAAGCGTGGCGGCAAGACAATGGCCGACAAGCTGGCGGCAGAGATTTGTGACGCTTACAACGAGCAGGGTGGCGCCTTCAAGCGCAAAGAGGATATGCACCGCATGGCCGAGGCCAACCGTGCATTCGCCCACTTCCGTTTCTAATCAGATATATATAATAAGGTAAAAAATTGCAGAAAGATAGAAGTTAAAGATGAAGGACGGTCAACTGAAATATACTCGCAACATCGGCATCATGGCTCACATCGACGCCGGTAAGACGACCACTTCGGAACGAATCCTGTACTACACCGGTTTGACCCACAAGATAGGTGAGGTGCATGATGGCGCCGCCACCATGGACTGGATGGTGCAAGAGCAGGAGCGCGGTATCACCATTACGAGTGCCGCCACGACCGCTTTCTGGAATTATGCCGGCGATAAATACAAGATTAACCTTATCGATACTCCGGGACACGTCGACTTCACCGTAGAGGTAGAGCGCTCGTTGCGCGTGCTCGACGGTGCTATCGCCACGTTCTGCGCTGTGGGCGGTGTTGAGCCTCAGAGCGAGACCGTGTGGCGTCAGGCCGACAAGTATAATGTACCCCGCATTGCTTACGTCAACAAGATGGACCGCAATGGCGCCAACTTCCTGGAAGTTGCCCGCCAGATGCGCGACATTCTGGGCGCCAATCCCTGCCCCATCGAGCTGCCTATCGGCGCCGAGGAGCACTTTAAGGGTGTGGTCGACCTGGTGAGGATGAAGGCATTGTACTGGCACGACGAGACGCTTGGAGCCGAATATGAGGTGGATGAGATTCCCGCCGATATGCTGGCCGAGTGTGAGGAGTATCGTGATAAGATGCTTGAGGCGATAGCCGAGTTTGACGAGGACTTGATGTCGAAGTATTTCGACGACCCCTCGACTATTACCGAGGAGGAGATACGTCGCGCGTTGCGCGCCGCCACGCTGAAGATGGAGATTGTGCCGATGCTGTGCGGCAGTTCGTTCAAGAACAAAGGAGTGCAACCGCTACTCGACGCCGTGTGCGCCTATCTTCCGAGTCCGGAGGATAGCGCCGCAATCGTAGGTCATTCGTTGAGCGACCCCGACAAGGCCATCGAGCGCCATCCGGTGCCCGACGAGCCCTTGTGTGCGCTTGTGTTTAAGATTGCCACCGACCCGTATGTGGGCCGTCTGGTGTTCTTCCGCGTCTATAGCGGCAAGATTGAGGCCGGCAGCTACGTCTTTAACGCCCGCTCGGGCAAGAAAGAGCGCATCTCCCGCCTGTTCCAAATGCACAGCAACCATCAGAATCCCATGGAGGTGATAGGCTGCGGCGACATTGGCGCCGGCGTAGGCTTTAAGGATGTGCGCACCGGCGACACGCTGTGCAGCGAGGGCGCTCCCATCGTGCTTGAAGCGATGGACTTCCCCGCTCCGGTGCTTGGAATCGCCGTCGAGCCCAAGACTCAGAAAGACCTCGACCGCCTTGGCGTGGGCTTGCAGAAGCTTGCCGAGGAGGATCCCACTTTCCAGGTGGAGAGCAATGAGGAGACAGGTCAAACCATCATCCGCGGCATGGGTGAGCTCCACCTCGATATTATTATCGATCGCCTGAAACGCGAGTTCAAGGTAGAGTGCAACCAGGGTCGTCCGCAGGTTACTTACAAGGAGGCTATCACCGAGGCTGTAGAGCTTCGTGAGGTGTTCAAGAAGCAAACCGGCGGTCGTGGTAAGTTTGCCGATATAATCTGCCGCGTTGAGCCCGTCGACGAGGGCTTTGAGGGAACGCTCGACTTCCACGACGAGGTGAAGGGCGGCGACATCCCCAAGGAGTATATCCCGTCGATACAGAAGGGCTTCACCACTGCCATGCGCAACGGTGTGCTTGCCGGCTATCCCGTGGAGCAACTCAAGGTGACGGTGCTTGATGGCAGCTATCACCCTGTCGACAGCGACCAGTTGTCGTTTGAAATCTGCGCCATTCAGGCCTTCAAGAAGGCTTGCGCCAAGGCTAAGCCAGTGCTCATGGAGCCGATTATGAAGGTGGAGGTGGTGACCCCTGAGGAGAATATGGGCGACGTGATAGGCGACTTGAACAAGCGTCGCGGCCAAGTGCAAGGCATGGAGACGAGCCGCAGTGGTGCCCGCATCGTGAAAGCGACCGCTCCGCTCGCCGAGATGTTTGGCTACGTGACCGCGCTTCGCACCATCACATCGGGTCGCGCCACGAGCACGATGTCGTTCTCGCACTATCAGGAGGTAAACCGTTCGATAGCCGAGAAGGTGCTCGCCGAGGTTCAGGGTCGCGTCGATCTGCTAAAATAAACTACCTAATATAGAAAGAGAAATTACAATATATTTATAATTTAACAAAGATGAGCCAAAAGATCAGAATTAAATTAAAATCTTACGATCACAACTTGGTTGACAAGTCGGCCGAGAAGATTGTCCGCACGGTAAAGACTACCGGCGCCGTGGTAAGCGGTCCCATCCCCCTTCCCACCCACAAGCGCATCTTCACCGTGAACCGCTCTACCTTTGTCAACAAGAAGTCGCGTGAGCAGTTCCAACTCTGCTCCTACAAGCGCTTGATCGACATCTACAGCTCTACCGCCAAGACGGTAGACGCGTTGATGAAGCTCGAGTTGCCCAGCGGCGTCGAAGTTGAAATCAAGGTGTAGAAGTCGCGAGACAGTCAGAACGACGAGATTTTTTAACAAGTAAAGTGATTTAAGAAAGAAATTAAGGTTTTTCAAAATTTAAAGTAAAGAGAAATGCCAGGATTATTAGGAAAGAAAATCGGAATGACATCCGTTTTCAGTGCCGACGGCAAGAACGTGCCGTGCACTGTTATCGAAGTAGGTCCTTGTGTTGTCACCCAGGTGAAGACTCTTGAAAACGACGGTTATGAGGCATTGCAGCTTGGCTATCAAGAGAAGAAAGACAAGCATACAACGAAGCCCGAGGCCGGCCACTTCAAGAAAGCGGGTGTACAGCCACAGCGACACTTGGCCGAGTTCAAAGGATTTGAAGGTGACTACAAGGCAGGCGACAAGTTCACTGTCGAGTTCTTCAACGACGCATCGTTTGTTGACGTTATCGGCGTCTCGAAGGGAAAAGGTTTCCAGGGCGTAGTTAAGCGTCACGGCTTTGGCGGTGTAGGCCAGACCACTCACGGTCAGGACGACCGTCAGCGCGCTCCCGGTGCCATTGGCGCATGTTCGTATCCCGCAACCGTATTCAAGGGAATGCGCATGGCCGGCCACATGGGAAATGAGAGAGTTACTGTTCAAAATCTTCAAATCATCAAGATTTTGCCCGAGAACAATCTGTTGCTCGTTAAGGGTAGCGTTCCCGGTAGTAAAGGTTCAATCTTATCAATTGTTAAATAATGGAACTCGCAGTATATAACATCAAAGGACAAGATACCGGCAAGAAGGTGACCCTCAACGATGAGGTGTTCGCACTCGCCGAGCCCAACGAGCACGTCATCTATCTGGACGTGAAGCAATACTTGGGCAACCGCCGTCAGGGCACCCACAAGTCGAAAGAAAGAAGTGAGATCTCGGGTTCGACCAAGAAGCTCGGTCGCCAGAAGGGTGGCGGCGGCGCACGTCATGGCGACATCAACAGCCCGTTGCTGCGTGGTGGTGGCCGCGTGTTTGGTCCGAAGCCCCGCGACTATCGCACTAAGCTCAACAAGAAAGTAAAGGCTCTCGCACGCCGCAGCGCCCTCACTTTCAAGGCTTTGAACAACCAGATCGTAGTGGTTGAGGACTTCAACTTCGAAGCTCCGAAGACCAAGGACTTCATCGCAATCACCAAGGGCCTCAAGCTTGAGGACAAGAAGATTGTGGTAGTGTTGAAGGACGTGCTTAAGAACGTGTATCTGAGCGCTCGCAACATCGAGAGCGCAAAGATTGTAACCGCCCGTGAGCTCAACACCTATCGTATTCTCGACAATAAGGCACTTGTGCTTACCGAGAGCAGTGTAGAAGTTTTGAACCAATTTTAATCATAGGAGGTATATACAATGAGTTTCCAGATTATCCCCATCGTTACTGAGAAGGCCAACGCCATCAGCGAGAAGACGAATCGCTTTTCATTCAAGGTATCTCCCGACGCTACCAAGCCTGTGATCAAGCACGCGGTAGAGGAGCTTTATGATGTGAAAGTGGTTGAAGTAAAGACAATGAACTACGAGGGCAAGCACAAGCAGCGCTACACCCGTCGCGGTTTGCAGCGCGGCAAGGTGGCCGCCTTCAAGAAGGCTATCGTGACGCTTGCCGAAGGTCAAACTATTGATTTCTATAGCAACTTATAATAAACAAAATGGCAGTAAGAAAATTAAAGCCCACAACACCGGGGCAACGACACAAGGTTATTGGTGTATTTGACGACATCACTGCACGTACACCAGAGAAGTCTCTTACCGTCGGTCTGCGCAAGACCGGTGGCCGCAACAACGAGGGCCACATGACCATGCGCTACATTGGTGGCGGCCATCGCCGTCGCTATCGTCTGATCGATTTTAAGAGAAATAAGGACGGTGTACCAGCACGTGTAAAGAGCATCGAGTACGATCCCAACCGCTCGGCTCGCATCGCGCTCCTTTACTACGCTGATGGTTTTAAGGCTTATATCATTGCTCCCAACGGACTCGAGGTGGGCGCGACGGTAATAAGCGGTGAGAACGTAGCCCCCGAAGTGGGAAACGCGCTTCCACTGAGTAACATACCTGTTGGTACTTTAATTCACAACATCGAGATGCGTCCCGGTCAGGGAGCCCGCATTGCGCGCTCAGCCGGCACATTCGCTCAGTTGGTTTCTCGTGAAGGAACCTACGCTATCATCAAATTACCTTCGGGCGAGACCCGCAAGATTCTCGCCGCATGCAAGGCTACTGTAGGCGTTGTAGGCAACAGCGACCACGCTCTGGAGCGCTCCGGCAAGGCCGGTCGCTCGCGTTGGCTCGGTCGTCGTCCTCACAACCGTGGTGTGGTAATGAACCCTGTTGATCACCCGATGGGTGGTGGTGAAGGTCGCCAAAGTGGTGGACACTCCCGCTCGCGCAACGGCCTCTATGCAAAGGGCTTGAAGACCCGTGCACCGAAGAAGCAAAGTTCGAAGTACATCATTGAAAGAAGAAAGAAGTAATTTGATTAAGTAGAGTAAACTATGAGTCGATCATTAAAGAAAGGCCCTTACATTTGTGTAAAGCTCGAGAAGAAGATTGATGCAATGAACGAGAGCGGCAAGAAGACGGTGGTGAAGACATGGTCTCGCGCGTCGATGATTAGCCCCGACTTCGTTGGTCACACCATCGCAGTGCACAATGGTAACAAGTTCATCCCCGTGTACATTACCGAGAACATGGTAGGTCACAAGCTCGGCGAGTTCGCCCTGACGCGTACCTTCCGCGGTCACAGCGGTAACAACAAGTAAGATTCGGGCCCACGGGAATCAATTCATTAAGAATTAAAAAGAATTAAACTACAATGGGTAAAAGAAAAAGAGAAACAGCCAATAAGATTAAGGAAGCCCGTAAGAGCGAAAGCTTCGCCAAGCTGCGCAACATTCCTTCGTCGCCCCGCAAGATGCGCCTTGTCGCCGACATGGTGCGCGGCGTAGAGGTGTTCAAGGCATTGGGCTTGCTTCACTTCTCCACGAAGCATGCTGCTACCGATGTTGAGAAGCTGCTTAAGAGCGCAATCAGCAACTGGGAGCAGAAGAACGGACGCAAAGCAGAGAGCGGCGAGTTGTACATCAAGACAATCCACGTTGATTGCGCACCGATGTTGAAGCGCCTGCGTCCTGCGCCCCAGGGTCGCGGTTATCGCATCCGTAAGCGTTCTAACCACGTGACAATCTATCTTGACACTATTAACAACGATTAATTAGCAGAGTAACAACATTAAGATTATGGGACAGAAAGTAAATCCAATCAGTAATCGACTGGGCATCATCCGCGGTTGGGATTCCAACTGGTATGGTGGCAAGAACTATGGCGATACTCTGCTGGAAGATAGCAAAATCCGCAAGTATCTGAACGTACGCCTGCAAAAGGCAAGTGTTTCGCGCATCGTTATCGAGCGCACTCTGAAGCTGGTGACAATCACCATTTGCACCGCTCGCCCCGGTATCATCATCGGCAAGGGTGGTCAGGACGTAGAGAAGCTGCGTGAGGAGCTCAAGAAGCTCACCGGCAAAGACGTCTCAATCAACATCTACGAGGTGAAGCGTCCCGAGCTTGACGCTGAGATTGTAGCCGCCAATATCGCTCGCCAAATCGAGGGTAAGATCGCTTACCGTCGCGCAGTGAAGATGGCTGTGGCTTCGACCATGCGCATGGGTGCCGAGGGCATCAAGGTGCAGGTGAGCGGTCGCTTGAATGGCGCCGAGATGGCTCGCAGCGAGATGTTTAAGGAAGGTCGCACTCCGCTTCACACCCTGCGTGCCGATATCGACTACGCTCTCGTGCCCGCCTTGACCAAGGTCGGCTTGATTGGCGTTAAGGTCTGGATCTGCCGCGGCGAGGTGTACGGCAAGCGTGACTTGGCCCCCAATTTCGCCAACAGCGGCAACGACCGTCGTCAGAGTGGTGGCAACCGCCGCGGTGGTTTCAGAGGTAAGAAGAACAATCGATAACACGATTTTAAAGAAGAACAAAAATGTTACAACAACCAAGAAGATTAAGATATAGGAAGCCCAGTGACGGCCGCGTGCGCCAGTACAGCAAGCGCGGCAACAAGTTGGCGTTCGGTAGCTTTGGTATCAAGGCTCTTGATAGCAAGTGGATTACCGCCCACCAGATTGAGGCTGCTCGTGTTGCAGTGACCCGTTACATGCAACGTGAAGGACAAGTATGGATCCGCATCTTCCCGCACAAGCCCATTACCCGCAAGCCCGCCGACGTGCGTATGGGTAAAGGTAAGGGCGACGTGGCAGGCTATGTGGCTCCCGTATTCCCCGGCCGTATGCTCATCGAAATCGATGGCGTGAGCCTTGAGATTGCTCGTGAGGCACTTCGCCTGGCCGCTCAAAAGCTGCCGATTCCCACGAAGTTTGTCGTTCGTCACGATTATGACCCCACTCAGAACGTGTAATAACCTTTAGAAAAGACAATCCAGATTATGAAAAATCAAGAATTGAGAGAATTGACCGATAAAGAGTTGAAAGATCGTCTCGAGGCAGCTGAGAAGGCTTACACCCAGCAGCTGATTCAACACTCGATCACTCCGCTCGACAACCCGGCAAAGATTACACGTGACCGTCGCGACATCGCTCGCATGAAGACTGAGGTGCGTGCCCGTGAACTGAAACTAAATAAATAATCCCAAGGAGCTATTTAAGAAATGGAAGAAAAAAGAAATTTACGTAAAGAGAGAATTGGGGTTGTTTCCAGCAACAAGGGTGACAAAACCATCACCGTAACGGTGAAGTACAAGGAGAAACACCCAATCTACGGCAAGTTCGTCAACATGACGAAGAAGTACCACGCTCACGACGAGAACAACGAGTGCAACATTGGCGACACCGTACGCCTGATGGAGACTCGCCCGCTGAGCAAGACCAAGAGATGGAGATTAGTTGAAATTATTGAAAGAGCTAAGTAAGATAGCGATAACCAACCAAGACTTTTTTATTAGAAGATTATGATTCAGTCAGAAAGTAGACTTACAGTAGCCGACAACAGCGGCGCTCGCAAGGTGTTGTGCATTCGCGTGCTTGGTGGCACCGGACGCCGTTACGCCTCGGTAGGCGACCAAATCGTCGTTACCGTTAAGAACGCTATTCCCTCGAGCGACGTCAAGAAGGGAACCGTTTCTCGCGCCGTGGTTGTGAGAACGAAGAAGGAAATTCGCCGTCAGGATGGCTCTTACATCCGTTTCGACGACAATGCATGCGTGTTGCTTACCAACACCGGTGAATTGCGCGGAACACGTATCTTCGGCCCGGTGGCCCGCGAGCTGCGTGCCCACAACATGAAGATTGTTTCGCTCGCACCCGAAGTGCTTTAATCATTAAAAAACCGATTTTAAGAAATGGCTAAGATAAACATTAAGAAAGGCGACACCGTCTACGTTCTTGCCGGAGAAGACAAGGGTAAGACCGGACGCGTGCTGAAAGTAGACGCTGCCAAGGGTCGCGCTATCGTCGAGGGCATCAACATGGTCTCGAAGAGCACCAAGCCCAACGCTCAGCACCCCCAGGGTGGCATCGTGAAGATGGAAGCTCCCATTCACTTGTCCAACCTCAACCACGTCGATCCCAAGAGTGGCAAGCCCACCCGCATCGGCATCAAGGGTACCGGTAAAGAGAAAGTACGTTACGCTAAAAAATCAGGAGAGGAGATCAAGTAATGAGTACAACGCTTAAGAAACAATACGACGAGAAGATTGCTCCCGCTTTGATGAAGCAATTCAATTACAGCTCAGTGATGCAAATCCCGCGTCTGACCAAGATCGTGCTCAACGAGGGCCTTGGCGACGCCACGCAGGATAAGAAAATCATCGACACCGCTATCGCCGAGCTCACCACAATCACGGGCCAAAAGGCAGTTCAAACCGTATCGAAGAAGGACATCAGCAACTTCAAGTTGCGTAAGAAGATGCCTATCGGCGCCCGCGTGACTCTGCGTCGCGACCGCATGTACGAGTTTATGGAGCGCTTTATCCGCATCGCCCTGCCGCGTATCCGCGACTTCAAGGGTATCGAGGGTAAGCTCGACGGCCGTGGCAACTACACCGTGGGCGTTACCGAGCAAATCATCTTCCCCGAAATCAACATCGACTCGGTACAGAAGATGACCGGTATGAACATCACCTTCGTTACTACCGCCAAGACCGACGAGGAAGGCTACGCGCTGCTCAAGGCTTTCGGCCTGCCCTTCAAAAACGCGAAGTAACTTAACGAACATTTGTTGAACAACTTTATTAAAACAATCAACATCAACTATGGCAAAAGAATCAATGAAAGCTCGCCAGGCCAAGCGCTTGAAGCTCGTAGCTAAATATGCTCAAAAGCGTGCCGAACTCAAGGCCGCCGGCGACTATGAGGCTCTTCAGGCACTGCCCCGCAACGCTTCGCCCGTGCGCCTGCACAACCGCTGCAAAATCTCGGGACGTCCCAAGGGTTACATGCGCCAGTTCGGTATTTCCCGTATCAACTTCCGCGAGATGGCATCGGCAGGCTTGATCCCCGGCGTTCACAAGGCAAGCTGGTAAAGCAAAACGAACCATCCGACTTAACGATAACTCCACTGGTGACCGTTACAATATCCAGTGGAATATCTTAAAAGAAAAAACAAATTTTTAGTATTAAATATTGTCAGGCTTCACTGTCCTGATCAATTTAAAACAATTAAACAAAATAATGACTGATCCAATTGCAGATTATTTGACCAGACTGAGGAATGCGATCAAGGCCGGACACCGTGTCGTTGACATCCCTTCCTCGAAACTCAAGAAGGAGATCACCAAGATTCTCTTCGAGCAAGGCTACATCCTTAACTACAAGTTTATCCAGGAAGAGGGTGAGCCTTCAGGTACTATCAAAATCGCTCTCAAGTATGATAGCGTCGACAAAGTGAACGCCATCAAGTGCTTGAAGCGTGTTTCGCGTCCCGGCTTGCGCCAATATGCAGGCTACAAGGACATGCCGCGAGTGTTGAACGGCCTCGGAATCGCCATCGTCTCGACCTCTAAGGGTGTAATGACCAACAAGCAGGCCAAGGCAGAGAAAGTGGGCGGCGAGGTATTGTGTTACGTTTATTAATAAAGAAGGAGGTATATTATGTCAAGAATAGGTAAATTGCCAATCGTTATACCTGCCGGCGTAACAGTAGACATCAAGGACAACGTGATCACCGTAAAGGGTCCCAAGGGCGAGCTCAAGCAGACTCTTAACCCCAACATTACGGTTACTAAGGAAGAGAACGAGATTAAGGTTACTCGTCCCGACGATCAGCGTGAGTCGCGCGCTCAACACGGACTTTATCGCGCTCTTATCCACAACATGGTGGAGGGCGTGAGCACCGGTTTTAAGAAAGAGTTGGAAATCGTAGGTGTCGGTTACCGTGCCACCAGCAAGGGCCAGGTGCTCGAGCTCGCACTGGGTTACAGCCACGCCATTTATCTGAAGATGCCCCCCGAGGTAAGCGTCAACGCCGTTACCGAGCGTAACAAGAACCCGCTTATCACCCTCGAGAGCTGCGACAAGCAACTTCTTGGCCAGATTTGCGCCAAGATCCGCTCGTTCCGCAAGCCTGAGCCGTACAAGGGCAAGGGTGTCAAGTTTGTTGGCGAAGTTCTGCGCCGCAAGTCGGGTAAGACCGCAGCCGCTAAGTAAATAACACGATAAAGATTTCTACACAATATTATGGTTACTAAGAAAGAAAGAAGACAAAAGATTAAGGCACGCATCCGCGGTCGCATCAGCGGCACCGCCGAGCGCCCCCGTCTGAGCGTCTATCGTAGCAACAAGGCTATCTACGCTCAACTGATTGATGACGTTGCCGGAAATACAATAGTATCAGCCTCGTCGAAGGGCATTACCGAGGGTACTAAGAGTGAAATAGCCGCCAAGGTGGGCGAGCTCGTAGCGAAGAAGGCGCAAGAGGCTGGCATCAGCGCTGTTGTGTTCGACCGCAACGGCTTCCTTTTCCACGGCAGAGTAAAGTCATTGGCCGATGGCGCTCGCAAGGGTGGGCTTAAATTTTAATAAGTTAATCTCATGGTAAAGAAAAATAATAGAGTAAAGATCACAAGCGATGTCGAGTTGCAAGAACGACTCGTGGCTATCAACCGTACCACCAAGGTTACCAAGGGTGGTCGCACGTTCACCTTTGCTGCTATCGTAGTAGTGGGCGACGGCAACGGTATTATCGGTTATGGCCTCGGTAAGGCCAATGAGGTTACCACCGCTATCGCCAAGGGCGTAGAGATGGCCAAGAAGAACCTCATCAAGATCCCCGTTCACAAGGGCACCATTCCTCACGAGCAGGCTACCAAGTTTGGTGGCTCGCGCATCTTCATGAAGCCGGCAAGCGCCGGTACCGGTGTTAAGGCCGGTGGTGCAATGCGTGCCGTTCTCGAGAGTGTCGGTATCACCGACGTGATTTGTAAATCGAAGGGTAGTTCCAACCCCCACAACCTCGTTAAGGCCACCATCAAGGCTCTGGACGAGATGCGCAGCCCGCTCGACGTGGCTCGCTACCGCGGAATCTCCCTCGACAAGGTGTTTAACGGATAAACAGTTCACTCAACATGGCTAAGATTATCATTAAGCAAGTTAAAAGTCGCATCAACCGTCCGGAGCGCCAAAAGCGCACCCTCGATGCACTGGGATTGAGAAAATTGAATCAAGAGGTTGAGAAGGAAGCTACTCCTCAAATCTTGGGTATGGTTAACCAGGTTCGTCACCTCGTTGAAGTAACGAACGCTTAAAATACGAATACGATACATTATGGATCTAAGTAATTTAACACCTGCAGTTGGTTCTAACAAGAACAAGCGTCGCATCGGTCGTGGACCCGGTAGCGGCAAGGGAGGTACTTCAACACGTGGTCACAAGGGTGCGAAGTCGCGCTCTGGCTATAAGAAGAAGGTGGGCTTTGAAGGCGGACAGATGCCGCTGCAACGCCGCGTGCCTAAGTTTGGTTTCAAGAACATCAACCGCGTTGAGTATAAGGCTGTCAACATCAAGACTCTTGAGGCGCTCGCAACCGAGAAGAACCTCGAGGCCGTCACCGTTGCCGACCTCCT
Organism: Muribaculaceae bacterium; assembly: GCA_017478265.1. Lineage (GTDB taxonomy): Bacteria > Bacteroidota > Bacteroidia > Bacteroidales > Muribaculaceae > Sodaliphilus. The sequence continues at coordinate 17,293 of JAFVDY010000032.1, forward strand.
CGCAGCCGGTCTCGTTCGCAAGAACCAGCTCGTAAAGATTCTTGGCGACGGCGCTTTGACGAAGAAAATTGACGTCACTGCTCACGCATTCTCCAAGAAGGCCGAAGAGGCTATCACCGCCGCCGGTGGTACTGTAACTAAAGCATAACAACTTTTAGACAAAAGTACAATGAGATTTATTCAAACAATTAAGAATATCCTGAAGATTGAGGACCTGCGTCAACGCTTGGGCATCACGATGCTGCTGATTCTGATTTATCGCTTCGGCTGCGCGGTGGTGTTGCCCGGTGTCAATCCGCACGTCCTGCGTCAGGCAATGCAAGAGTTCACTTCTACGGGCTTGATGCAGCTGCTTGACATGTTCTCGGGTGGTGCATTCTCTCAAGCGTCGGTATTCGCGCTGGGTATCATGCCCTACATCACCGCTTCAATCGTCATCCAATTGCTGGGCATGGTAATGCCGCAGTTCCAGAAGATGCAACGCGAGGGTGAGAGTGGACGTATGAAGCTCAACCAGTACACCCGCTACCTGACTGTCATCATCCTGCTGGTTCAATCGCCCGCCTACCTGTTCAACCTCAACGCACAGGCACCCGGCGCTTTGAGCACCAGCTTTTGGAACGTAATCTTCCTCTCGGTAGTGCTCACCGCAGGCTCCATGTTCATCATGTGGCTCGGCGAGAAGATTACCGATAAGGGTATCGGCAACGGTATCTCGATGATCATCCTCGTGGGTATCATCGCGCGCCTGCCCGAGGCGTTGTCGAGCGAGTTCGTTGCTCGCTTGGTCAACAACCAGGGTGGTCTGGTGATGTTCCTGATTGAGGTGATTGTGCTCTTCGCCGTCACCGCCGGTGCCGTGATGCTTACTCAGGGAACCCGCAAGGTGCCTGTACAATACGCCAAGCGCATTGTGGGCAATCGCCAGTATGGCGGCGCCCGCCAGTACATCCCCCTGAAGGTCAACGCCGCCAACGTGATGCCTATCATCTTCGCTCAAGCGCTGATGTTCATCCCGATGACTATCGCCGGCTTCAGCCGTGGCGAGAATGGCGGCTTCTGGAGCGCGTTCATGGATATCAACGGTTTCTGGTACAATGTAGTGTACTTCATTCTAATCGTTGCCTTCACCTATTTCTATACCGCTATCACGGTGCGTCCCACCCAGATGGCTGAGGAAATGAAGAAGAACAGCGGCTTCATCCCCGGCATCAAGCCCGGCAAGAAGACAGCCGAATATCTCGATAGCATCATGTCGCGTATCACCCTGCCGGGCTCGCTCTTCCTGGGTTTGGTAGCCATTATGCCGGCGTTCGCACGCTTCTTTGGCGTGAGCACGCAGTTCGCGCAATTCTTCGGTGGTACGTCGTTGCTCATCATGGTGGGCGTAGTGCTCGACACGCTCCAGCAGGTTGAGACTCACCTGATGATGCACCACTACGACGGCTTGATGAAGAGCGGTAAGGTGAAAGGCCGCATGGGCTGATCACTATCTGTTGACACCGTCGATAATTAGTAAACATTGAAACGTAACTGATAAGTTCAAACCCCAACAATTTTCTTAAAAAGTTTAGGACGATAAAATGATTTATCTCAAAGCAGAAGAAGAAATTGAACTCTTGCGAGAAGCTGACCTCGTGGTGGCGCGCACGCTTGGCGAACTTGCCAAGTGGGTCGCCCCCGGGATCACTACTCGGAAACTCGACAAGATTGCCGACGAGTTTATTCGCGACAATGGCTGCAAACCCGGTTTCTTGGGTCTTTACGGCTTTCCCGCGTCGGTCTGCATCTCGGTGAACGAAGTGGTGGTGCACGGCATCCCCTCGGGCTACGAGCTGCGCGATGGCGACATCGTGTCGATTGATTGCGGCGCCGTCACCCCCGACGGCTTCAACGGCGACAGCGCTTACACCTACATGGTGGGTGAGGTGGCCGACGAAGTGAAGCAACTGCTCATCACCACCAAGGCGTCGCTCTATGAGGGTATCGCCAAGGCTGTGCCCGGCAACCGCATAGGCGACATCGGAAACACCATCCAGACCTACTGCGAAAAACGTGGCTACAGCGTGGTGCGCGAGATGTGCGGACATGGGGTGGGGCGGAAGCTGCACGAAGACCCCGAGGTGCCCAACTACGGGCGCCGCGGCACCGGACCGATGATTAAGAACGGAATGTGCATCGCCATCGAACCGATGATCAACCTCGGAAGCAAGAACGTTGTGACAGAAGCCGACAAGTGGACCACTCGCACCCGCGACCGCAAGCCCGCGGCTCATTTTGAGCACTCGATTGCAATCCACAACGGCAAGCCCGACATCCTCTCGTCGTTCGACTATATCAAAGAGGTGCTCGGAGAGCGATTTATTTGACAACACGTGCCGGTCGAGTTACTTACGCTTCAATGCTATAAGCGCTAATTATCAACCAACACAAAATTATAGATCAATGTCGAAACAAACCGCTATTGAACAAGATGGAACCATAGTCGAGGCTCTGAGCAACGCAATGTTCCGCGTCGAACTGGAAAACGGCCATCAGATTATCGCCCACATCTCGGGAAAGATGCGTATGCATTACATCAAAATCCTTCCCGGCGATAAGGTGAAAGTCGAGATGTCGCCCTACGACCTGAGCAAAGGCCGCATCGCCTTCAGGTACAAATAACACCCCATTTTTATTACGATTACAATTTTCAATAACCACGGTAATATAATCAACGCACTATGAAAGTAAGAGCTTCGTTGAAAAAGCGTTCAGCCGATTGCAAGATCGTACGTCGAAAAGGACGCCTTTACGTGATCAATAAGAATAACCCCAAGTTCAAGCAGCGTCAGGGTTAACAAGTATTTTTAATAAGCAATA
>JAFVDY010000033.1 GCA_017478265.1 Muribaculaceae bacterium
AACGGCTCCAAGGCATTCTACGCTAAGGCAGGTGAATACACCATCACCGTTGACCTCGCTAAGAACGTAGCCGTTATCGACGGCGAAATCGCTCCCGAACCCATCGCCGACGTTTGGGTACTCGGCGACTTCCTCGAGGGTGGTTGGGCCGCCAACAACGGTCTGAAGATGACCTACGACGAGACTAAGAAGGTTTACACCGCAGCTCTCGCTGTTGACGATGTTAAGTACTTCAACTTCACCACCGCTCTGGCTGAGACCGCCGACGGTTGGGACGCCATCGCTGCCAACCGCATTGGCGCAGTTGCCGACGAAGGCACCGACTTCTGGGTAACCGCCGAGCAACTCGGCCAGGAAATCACCGTTCAAGCAGGCGACAAGGCATTCCGCGTTGCCGCTGGTGAATACAACATCTCGCTCGACCTCGAGAAGAACGTTCTCGTTATCACCGGCGAAATCGCTCCTCAACCTGTCGAGAAGGTTTACATCATTGGCGACATCGTTGAAGGCGGTTGGGCTCCCAACAAGGGTATCGAGATGACCTACAACGAGGCCAACAAGAACTACACCTACAGCCTCACTGTAGATGCCGAGAAGTACTTCAGCTTCACCACCAAGCTCTCCGAGAAAGAAGGCGAAGAGGGTTGGGCTGAAATCGCCGCAAGCCGTCTGGCTGCTGTAACCGAGGATGGTTCCGCATTCTGGGTAACCGCCGAGCAGCTCGACAAGGAGCTCGCTCTACAAAGCGAATATCCTGATGTTTCGTTCCGCGTAACCGCCGGCGAGTACACGCTTACTCTCGACCTCGAGAAGAAGTCGCTCGTTATCACCGGCGAAATCGCTCCCGAACCCATCGCCGACCTCTATCTGTTCGACAACATCGCAGGCAACTGGGACCTCACCAAGGGTACCAAGCTGACCTACAACGAGACCACTAAGAAGTACACCGGCGCTATCGAAAGCGAAGGTGAGTTCTACTTCACTCTCGGTAAGGCTCTCGCTACAGCTGCCGACGGCTGGAGTGAGATCGGACAAATCGGCGCTCAAGCCGACGGCGACGCATTCTGGGTAACCGCCGAGACGCTCGACCAGGAGATCACTCTTATCGACGGCGGCAACAAGGGCTTCTACGCAAAGGCCGGTAGCTACACCATCACCGTCGACCTCGAGAACCTGAAGGCCGTCGTCAGCGGCGAAATCGCTCCCGAACCCGTAGTGGTCGACGACCTCTACGTCCTGGGCGATATGCAAGGCTGGGATCCCACCAAGGGCGACAAGATGACCTACGATGAGACCAACAAGGTTTACACCAAGACCTACACCGGCCTGAGTGGTCTGAAATACTTCAGCTTCACCAAGGCTCTCGGCACTTGGGACGAAATCAACGCTAACGGCTCGCGCTACGGCGCCGACAGCGACGGCGACTTCTGGGTAACTACCGACCTCGTCGGCCAGCAACTCAGCCTCGTTCAAGGCGACAAGGCGTTCCGCGTACGCATGGATGGCGACCTCACCATCACTGTCGACCTCGAGAACATGAAGGTTAAGGTTGAAGGCGACATCGTGGCTGAGCCCACCGTTATCGACGACAAAGACTATGACTACCTCTACGTTGCCGGAACCATGAACAACTGGACCGGTTCCAACGATGGCGCGAAGATTGCCTCGGTTAAGGGCGAGAAGAACTATAGCGGCGTGTTTGATGCAGGCTCCAACGGCCAGTTCAAACTCCAACCCATCGCCGGCGACTGGGGCACCTCTTACGGTGGCACCAATGGCACTCTCAGTTCCAACAACGGCGCTAACATTCCCGCCAACGGCACTGTATACGTAAAGGCTGACCTCAACAACAATACTTACAGCGTTACCACCATCTCCTCTATCGGCTTAGTAGGCGACGCCACCACCGCAGGATGGGATGCAGCTAATGCCGTAGCTCTCACCTATAACGCCACCACAGGCGCTTGGGAAGCTACCGTAACCCTTACCGCCGGTGAAATCAAGTTTGTAGCCAACAAAGCATGGGACATCAACTGGGGTGGCGCTTTGAGCGTACTGACCGAGAATGGCGACAACATCGCTGTCGAGGCCGGCACCTACAAGGTAAGCCTCAAGCTCGTTTGCAAGGGCGAATATGTTGCTACTCTCACCCGCCAACAGTAATGACAATCAATTAGTTACGCCGCCATAGCGCAACTATCTGACCTAACCCAAAGGGCGCCCGCCGCAAGCGAGCGCCCTTTATATTATATAAGGTGGATATTCCGCTATTCAGAAAAAGCGCTGAAAGCACAGCCCGATTCACGCCCGCTAATGCCGCCGGAACGGCGGACCCTTTTACTAACCCCACCCTAAGCGAGTGAGCGAGCGCAGGGTGGGGCCGGCTACCCACAGCAGAAACCGTCGCCCGACGGGAGACCCCTATTTATGCCTCTACGCCAGCCGAATTCCAACCGTAAAAAATCCATATTGAGCCCGATTTTTGTCGAAAATCAAACAAAAATCAACAAAAATCACAGCTTTTTGTGCATTTTTAATTATTAATTTTTGTTATTCGGGATAAAACTCTTACCTTTACGGCGTTTTTCGGATACATATTGTCTATTTTTACTCATTTCGATAAAACAATTATAAAAATAAATTAAAGAAATGAAAAAACTTTTCTCCGCGTTAGCAATGCTGACGCTGCCGTTTTCACTCTTAGCGAGTGAAGCCGACCTTGAGATGCCCGCCAACTTCAGTAGCGAGGCGGGAGTGCTCTATTGGGGCTTCCTCGTGGTAGTGCTTGGACTATTGTTCGGTTTCTGGCAGTTCATGCGTGTGAAGAAATTGCGCTCGCACGCCTCGATGCTTGAGATTGGTGACGTAATCTTCAAGACGTGCTCCACCTATCTCAAACAGCAAGGCAAGTTCCTGGGCATCCTCTTCCTCTTTATCGGAGCTGCCGTAGTGCTTTACTTCGGCGTGTTGAGCGAAATGCCGGTTGGCAACGTGTTGCTCGTGCTCGGCTGGACCGTGATAGGCGTGCTCGGCTCGTATGCCGTAGCCTGGTTCGGCGTGAGGATGAACACCTATGCCAACGCACGCATGGCATTCGCATCGCTCCGGCGTCGGCCGCTTGATCTGCTTAACATTCCCCTGACAGCCGGAATGAGTATCGGTATCGTGCTCATCTGCGTCGAGCTGGTGCTGATGCTCGTCATTCTGCTGTTCATGCCGGGCAATTTGGCCGGCGCCTGCTTCATCGGATTCGCCATTGGCGAGTCGCTCGGCGCCAGCGCGCTACGCATCGCCGGAGGTATCTTCACCAAGATTGCCGACATCGGTAGCGACCTGATGAAAGTGGTGTTCAAGATTGGCGAGGACGACCCGCGCAACCCGGGTGTGATTGCCGACTGCACCGGCGACAACGCCGGCGACTCCATCGGCCCGACCGCCGACGGTTTCGAAACCTACGGCGTGACCGGCGTAGCCCTCGTATCATTCATCCTGCTGGCGGTGCCCGAGGAGTATCGCGTGCAGCTGCTAATCTGGATTTTCGTGATGCGTATCTTAGGAGTGGTGGCCAGCGTGGTGGCCTACTACATCAATGGCGCCATCTCACACGCTCGCTACAGCCATGCCGACGACCTCGACTTTGAGCGCCCGCTCACTTCGCTGGTATGGATCACCTCTATCCTATCGATTATCGCCACCTACGCCGCAAGCTACTTCCTGCTTAAAGATCTGGGCAACAACTGGTGGATAGGACTTGCCACCATCATCTCGTGCGGCACATTGGGAGCCGCGCTTATCCCCGAGTTCACCAAACTCTACACCTCGCCCACCAGCGGACACGTCAAGGAGGTGGTCAACACCTCGCGCCAAGGCGGCGCATCGCTCAATATCTTGAGCGGTCTCGTGTCGGGCAACTTCGGCTCGTTCTGGACCGGATTTGTATTCTTCCTACTCATGCTGCTCGCCTATCTGGCAAGCAACCAATTTGAGATGAGCGGACTGCTCGGCGAGTTCTCGGCAATCTTCGCCTTCGGCCTCGTGGCCTTCGGTATGCTTGGAATGGGACCGGTCACCATCGCCGTTGACAGCTACGGCCCCGTCACCGACAACGCGCAGTCGGTCTACGAGCTCTCGCTCATCGAGGACGACAAAGCGAAAGCCATCAAGGAGATTGAAGAGGAACACGGCTTCACGCCCGACTTCGAGAAGGCCAAGTACTACCTTGAGGCCAACGACGGAGCCGGCAACACCTTCAAGGCAACTGCCAAACCGGTGCTCATCGGCACCGCTGTGGCAGGCGCTACCACCATGATTTTCTCGCTCATCTTCATGATTAAAGAGACTTTGCACATCGAGCCTTCGACGGTGCTCAACCTGCTCAACCCCTACGCCATCCTCGGCTTCATCCTAGGCGGTTGTGTCATCTTCTGGTTCACCGGCTCGAGTATGCAGGCCGTTACCACCGGTGCCAACCGAGCCGTCGAGTTTATCAAGGATAACATCAAACTCGACCCCAACGCGCCCAAGAAAGCCGACATCAGCAAGAGCCAGGAGGTGGTGCGCATCTGCACAGAGTATGCACAGAAAGGTATGATCAACATCTTCATCTCGCTCTTCTGCTTCGCATTGGGCTTCGCTTGCCTGTCGTCGCCCGAGAGTATCGGCGGCGAGAACGCAATCTGCCTATTTATCAGCTATCTGATTTCGATTGCCGTCTTCGGCCTGTTCCAAGCCGTGTTTATGGCCGACGCCGGCGGCGCGTGGGACAACGCCACGAAGGTGGTTGAGGTCGACCTCAAAGCGAAGGGTACCGACCTCCACGACGCCTCCGTCGTGGGCGACACCGTGGGCGACCCGTTCAAGGACACGAGCTCCGTCGCGCTCAACCCCATCATCAAGTTCACCACACTGTTCGGTGTGCTGGCCATGGAGATTGCCATCAGCGAGAACTTCCGCTCTATCGCGCCCTATGTAGGCATCGCATTCGTGATCATCGGCCTATACTTCGTCTACCGCTCGTTCTACAAGATGAAGAGCCGATAATCCCCGAATACATCTCCCCACTATAGTAATGGGACGCGCCAAAGAGCGCGTCCCATTACTATAATCTTACCATCCGCCAAAACCTCGCAACCGGCATAATCCGAAAAAAAACGTTCCAAGCTATTAACAGCTCTTTAACCTACTTCTTGTCATACGCAAATATAGCTCTACGACTCAGGTCTGTGAGGGCGTGGGGTCGACGAAGTTGAGGCAGTAGCGCACAGCGGCGGTAATCTGCCGTGCTGCGGTGCCACCGTGCTTGAGCAGATTGAGCACCGTCTTCACGTAGTCGTTGCGTGAGCGAAGCCCGCACAAGCCGGCCACATTGCTCTCGCCAATCATCGTCTTATGGTTGAACACTCGCAACACCATCATATAGTTCTCGGCTTGGCGATACTGACGGAAGTCGCGGCACAGTTGCTCATAAATGCCTCGCGGATTGATTTCGTTCACAAGGTCGACCATGTGCTCTTCGAGAGCCGTTATTCCTTTAAACTTCATATCGATACGCATCTCCACATCGCGCTTCACGCGGTGGCGTGTGTGCTCCAACGCTTGCGCCTTCAACTCTTTATCAAACAGTTGCATAACGGTGCGTTTCACCGAGGCGAACACGTGGTCGGGGTTCTTGCGTTGCGCTATCGCCACTGCCTTGATCACGCCCTCGAGCATGAGTATGTTCTCCACCTCTGCCACGTTGGGCACAAGGATTTTGCGTTGCCGCAAATATTCCACTTCGCGGTCGCTACGGCGGTCGCGGTCAACAATGCCCCAGCTGTCGAGGTGGTGCATCGCCTTGAGATCGTTGAACGAGCGTACACTCTCTATCACCTTGTTGCACGAACCGAGGGCGCGCACAGTGTAATTGGGAAAGATGAGGGTGTAGAGCTGAGTGTCGATGCTGTGCTGCTCGTCGCCCTCGACGAAGAGTGCTGGCTTGCGCGCCCCCAGCAGGTCGATATACAGCGCCTCGCTTATGCTCCGGCTCGAGTCAAGAATCTCGTAATCCCAAGCAGGCACATCGGGCTGGAAGTCTTTCACCCACACGCATTTGTTGTCGAGACGCGATGCGGCGAACTCGATGTCGTGTGTGTTATAGATAAAGGTGCAGTCGGAGCGCATATCCTCTATCACGTTCCACAGCGCCACCATTATCGAGCGATGGAGGTAGGTCTCGGGGTCGTCGACGAAGATAACGGCATCCTCTCGGGCGTAAAGCACCGAGCCAATGTAGTAGAGCACGGCGCGCTCGCCGTCGCTCAAGCGCACGGCGGCATAACTGTCGGCTTGTCCGTCGGTAGCGAAGAGTAGCTTTCCGTTCTCGCGCAACACCTTATTCTTGGGGAACACCTCTTGCCACATCTTCACCACCTTGTCGAGCTTGGTGCGCGGCAGCTTCACGTCGCTCTCGCCAATGAGCAGTCGAGTTTTGTAGTCGATAAGCTCGCGAAACTCCTCAATCATCATCACGTACATCAGGCGGTCGAACTCTGTGTTGGCGTGGTTCTCGATTTCAGGCGTTGAGGCGTTGATAGCGTTAAATCGCTCATCAATCGAGCCCGGCATCGGCTTGGCTTCGGCACGCTGCGGAAACATAGCGTGCAACGCGCTAACGTGGAACGCCCTGTCGCCGCAAGTGGCCATAAGGTGGCGCGAGAAGCGTGTCTTGCCGGCTCCGTTGGCGCCGATTATTGTCACTTGGCGAGCGTTCTTTATCGTCAAGGCATCGCCTTCGGTCCTCGGTGGTAATTGCAGGTCCATAATCGTGGTTTTATTTGAATTGGAGATAGGGTGTTGACTCTAATACACAGGGCGGAAGAAGTTGCTCACCTGATCGAGATTGCCATCGTTGGGGGCAGGCTCGATGCCGAGAAGCCGGCACAACATCGGATAGATGTCTACATTGGGGAACTGCCCCGGGTGGTGGTAACCCTTACGGAAGTCGGGGCCAATGGCTCGGAAGCCCACCAGCATGTCGCTGCAACGGTTGTCGAAGCCGTGTCCTCCTGTGTGGGCTCCCACTTTGCGGTTGGTGAAGAGCCATCCGGGGTCGGGCGACACTATCACCTCGCCCATGTTCTCGTTGGTGCCGAAGTGCAGATATTCCGGCACCTCGCCCCGACGGTAAACGCGTATGTGGTCGACACCGGTGAGGGCGTTCACCACGCTATCGGCATATTCGGGCCTATTTACGTAGATTACAGCCGGCGAGTCGCCACCGGTAAACGACACCCATTCCGGCTTCAGGTATTGGTCGGGGCGCACCGTGCGATTAGGATCGAGCCACGTCATGCCGTGGTCGCCGGTGATGATGAGGTTCACCTTGTCTCCGACATCGGGAAGAGCCTTAATTCGCACCCACATCGTCCAGAGCAATGAGTCGAGATATTCAATAGAGCGGCGCGTTTCCTTTGAGATCGGGCCGTGGGTATGGCCTTGGTGGTCGGGCTCGTTGAAGTAGCACATTATCAGGCGCGGGCGATCTTTCTCGGGCCGCTGCAAGTGAGTTATGACCTCGTCGACACGTTCTTTGAACGACAGAAGCGGTTTCTTCAAGTAGTCGCGCCAATAGGTGGGATGCTTACCCTGTATCGCCACATCGCTACCCACCCAATAGACGGTGGCGGTCTTCACGCCCTGTCGTTGAGCCGTGAGCCAGATGGGCTCTCCGCCATAATACTTGGGGTTGGTGCGTACGTCCTTGTTGCTGAGCGAATAGACCTCTCCTGTGGCGCGCACGCGGAAAGTGTTGCCTATTATGCCATGGTGGTCGGGATAGAGGCCGGTTGCAAGCGTATAGTGGTTGGGGAACGTCTTGCTTGGGAACGAGGGCTCCATCACTGCCTTCACGCCATCGTAGGCGAGACGGTCGAAGAATGGCATATCAAAGGCCTCGGCATAGTCCCATCGCAAGCCGTCGAGCGAGACAATCACGGTGTAGTTGTCGCCCAATGCCGCTCTGGCGCTCAGAAGCACCGTCAGAGCCGCGAAAAGTGCAAATAGTCGTTTCATATTCAATGGTTTATGTTGGTTGTTGCGTATTAAAATCGCCACGCGATTTGGCAAATATAACGAGAATATCCCAGCTCACCAAATTTTTCACCCTAAAAAACATAGTTTCGTATAATATAGACCGCATAAAACGTGTCTCTTTTGGTCGTATGACGAGAAAATCGTAACTTTGCGGCATGTTTAACCGATTTTCATTAAAAAGCAACTACTATTTTTGTTAAGTATATGATGAGAAACGAACAAGTTAAGCAAGTTATGCTCAACGGTGTAGGCATTTACCCGTTCGAGAGCGAAAATGAGTTGATTGATTTCGCTCTCAACCGCAAATGCATTCTCGTGGCAATCAATGCCGAGAAAATTTTGCACGCCACCGATCAGACTTGTGAAATTATCAACCGTAACGTAGGCTATAGCGATGGAGCCGGTGCCGTCAAAGCGCTGCGACAGCGTGGCTATGCCAACGCCGTGAAAATCGCCGGCTGCGAACTGTGGCTGAAGATAATCGAGCGATTGGCTCCGCAAGGCAAATCGTTTTACCTCGTGGGCGGCAAGCAAGAGGTAATCGACGAGACGGTAGCGAAATTGCGCGAGCAATTTCCCACTATAAACATAGCGGGATACCGCAACGGATACATAAAAAGCGACGACGAGCGCCTGGCGCTTATTGATGACATTGCCTCCAAGCGCCCCGATGTGGTGTTTGTCGCAATGGGTTCACCAAAGCAGGAGTTGCTTATGGAGGAGATACAAGAGCATCATCAGGCTCTGTTCCAGGGGCTTGGTGGCAGCTTCGATGTATACACCGGCCACGTCAATCGTGCTCCCGAATGGTGGGTGAGGCACAACCTTGAATTCGCATACCGCCTTATCAAGGAGCCAAAGCGAATCAAGCGTCAAATCCACCTTGTCACTTTCGCTTGGTGGCTGCTGACGGGGAAATTTAAGCGGGAGAAATGATCAGGCAGGTGGAATTCAGGCTTATGGCGCGAGAGCGCGGTGCGCATCTGGTGACCGACGAGGTGGTGGCGCACTTAGGGTCGCTGCCCGAGACAGGCTTACTGCACCTACTGGTGAAGCACACCAGCTGCGGTCTGGCGCTTAACGAGAACTACGATCCCGACGTGCGCCACGACATGGCCGTGGTGATGGATCAGCTGGTGCCTGAGGGTAATAGCCGCTTTCGCCACACGCTTGAGGGTCGCGACGACATGCCGGCTCACGCCAAGAGCGTGCTCAGCGGTGTGAGCCTCACCATCCCCATCACCGGGCACCGGCTCAACCTCGGCACCTGGCAGGGCATCTATCTGCTCGAATACCGCAACGCTGGCGGTAGCCGCTCGATAGTGGCCACCATCGTCTCATGAGAGCGGCGGCAGCACTTCGAAGGAGACACCGGTGAGCTTACCACATACGTAAGCGACCGGGGCGGCGCCGTTTTGGCGCAGAGCGTGCAGATATTGATTTTACGCCAAAAGCGGGTATAAAAGTCGTGATTTTACGCCAAAATCAGGCACACAAGTCGCGATTTTACGCCAAATATTTGCATAATTCGATTAATGGTGTTAACTTTGCGGCGTAAAAATCAACATAATAACGACAAATTACGCTATCAATTATGAAGTCCCGTTTTCTAAGCCCGACAATTCGTGATAATGCCGACAGCAGCAACGGCAGAATACTGATTATAACCGGCGCCCGCCAAACCGGCAAGACCACGATGGTAAAGGCGCTGTTTCCCGAATATCGCTATCTAACGCTTGAGGATCCAGTACTCCGCCACAGCTACACATCGCTCACGTCGCAACAGTGGCACGACCTCTACCCTATGGCTATACTCGACGAGGTGCAAAAGGCGCCGCAGCTGATTGAGAGCGTAAAAGCCGTGTATGACCAGTGGGAGGAACCGCGCTACATCCTACTGGGGTCGAGCCAGATACTCCTATTGAGGAAAATTAAAGAAAGCCTTGCCGGGCGCTGCCACATAATAGAGCTATACCCGCTGACGCTGCCTGAGATAATGAGTGAGGCAAACATCGACGCTTACGTTTCTCCGAGCGCGCTGCAACAGCTGCTGAACACCGGCAAGATGCCTCCGCTACTGCCCTCGCTATTGCTCGACACCAAGCACGCCACGAAATTAGAAGCTTGGCATCAACTATACACCTACGGCGGCTATCCGGCACTCACCGCGGCCTCGCGCGACCATGCGCAACGCCAACAATGGCTCGACGACTATGTGCACACCTACCTTGAGCGCGACATTCGCGACTTGGTGGCTATGCGCGACCTTGAGCCATACGTAAAGTTGCAGCACTTGCTGGCGTTGAACACCGCCTGCACTATAAACATTGCCGATATAGCGCGAACGATAGGAGTAAGCGCCAAAACCGTGACTCGATACATGGAATACCTGGAACTGTCGTACCAGGCGATACTGCTTCCGGCGTGGGATCGCAACGATAGAAAGAGATTGACAAAGGCTCCAAAGATACATTACTTGGACGCCGGAGTGATACGGGCAATAACCACGCGCTGGGGAGCGCTGAGCGGCAACGAGTTTGAGAGCCTGATTGTGAGTGAAATATATAAGCAAGCGAAGCAACTGCCAACTAAGGTGGGCTGCCACCACCTGCGCACCGCCGACGGGCGCGAGGTGGACTTGCTACTCGAAACCGGGCAGGGCTACTACGCCTTTGAGATTAAGACGACCGAGCACGCGTCGAGGACCGACGCGCGCCACCTTCGAGCTTTGGAAGAAGTGCTTGACAAGCCGTTGCTACATTCGTTTGTGGTTTCGCAGGATCCGGTGACAACCCTGTTGGGCGACAACATCACGGCAGTGCACGCGCTTACACTGCTGACATAAGGCCCGTTGGGTGACGATACTGGCTCCGCCGCACGGCTCACGTGGCTGGGAAGTCCGCGTCGGTGATGAAGGGAGTCATCACGATAGAAGAAAGCGGCCCGACATTCGACACCCCCATGTTCAAGCGATGGCTACCGCGCCGTGCGTATTAACTACCGAATGGATAGGCGATGTGCCAGAGGAAGAGGGCTTGAGGGGGCATTGAGGTGCCGGCGGCGCACCGGTCGCGCCTGGCTATGATTTGTGCGAAGTCGCTGACGGTGATTTTGTGGTTGCCTACCTCGACGAGTGTGCCTACCACGGCCCGCACCATGTTTCGCAGGAAGCGGTCGGCGGTGATGGTGAACACGTATCGTTGTCCGGTGTAGGGGGGCAGATTGAGGTCGGTGACGACGGGCGTCCATTGCGCTTGTGTCACGTGGCAGATGTTGGTTTTGACGTCGGTGTGCAGCTTCGAGAACGAGGTGAAGTCGGCGGTTGTGAGCAGCAGTTTCGCCGCTTCATTCATGAGGTTGAAGTCGAGGCTCGGCGGGCATTGCCAGCTGTAGGCGTCGAGCATGGCCGAGCGTGCTGTATGGGCGAAGTATTTGTAGGTGCGAGCAGTGGCGTCGAAGCGCGCGTGGGCGTCGTCGGCCACGCGATAGATACGCTGCACGGCGATGTCGCGCGGCAGGACTCCGTTGAGCGAGCGCACGAGCCGCGCCGTGTCGGTGATTTCGGTGTCAACATCGAAGTGGGCCACCATCATTGCGGCGTTGACTCCGGCGTCGGTACGTCCGGCGCCCGTGACGGGCGTGTCACGCCGCAACAGGAGCGCCAGCTTCTGCTCGAGCGTCTGCTGCACACTCACGTCGCGCGGCTGAATTTGCCAGCCGTGGTATCGCGCTCCCATAAAGCTTAATTGCATGAAATACCTCATAAGTCGACAAGATTTTTGACTGTAACAACCATTTTTCAGGCACAAAGTTAAGTATTTTTCGCCATAATTTTGGGATTTGGAGAAATATTCGTAATTTTGCCGATTAATACACCCTATTTTAACACTTGCAAAATGATGAAAATACGATTTAACAACGCGATATTAACGGTAGCAGCCATAGCCATGGCGGCATTGTCGGCACTTCCCGCGTCAGGCGAGGCTCCCACGGGCTACTACAGCAGCATCTACGGCAAGAGCGGTCGCGAGCTGAAGAACTCGGTGTACTCGCTGATTCGCCCCCACAATGTGTTGACCTACGGCAGCCTGTGGTACCATTTTCCGTATACTGACTGCCGTCTCGACAACCCGAGCGTGGTGTGGGATATGTATAGCGCGAAGACTTACTACTTCCGCAGCGGCGGTTCATCGGTGAGCGGTATGAACAAAGAGCACTCGGTGCCCAAAAGCTGGTGGGGCGGATATGAGATCGACGCTTACACCGACTTGAACCACCTCTACCCGAGCGATGCCACTGCCAACACCGCCAAGCTGAACTATCCGTTGGGCGAGGTGTCGAAGATTGATTTCAACAACGGCGTGACCAAGACCGGATCGCCGGTTACCGGCCAAGGCGGTGGCTCGGCGGTGGTGTTTGAGCCCGCCGACGAGTACAAGGGCGACTTCGCGCGCACCTACTTCTATATGGCCACTTGCTACAGCACTCCCGCCACCAAGGTGGGCAACGAGCCCGACCTGACGTGGAAGTACACCTATATGATGAACAACAGCGACTGGCTCACGTTGCAGAAATGGGCTATCGACATGATGCTGCGTTGGGCGCGCGAGGATCCTGTGAGCGACAAGGAGATTGCGCGCAACGATGCCGTGTACAAAATCCAGAACAACCGTAACCCCTTCATTGACCACCCCGACCTGATTGAATACATTTGGGGCGAGAAAGCCGGCCAGCCGTATAATCCCGACGACATCGACCCCGATGATCCCGACCCGTCGACACGCTTGGTGAACCCGACTCAAGACCTCACGATAGAGTTTGGCGAGGTAGGCTTGGGCAAGATGTTGCAGACTACGGTGTACGTAAAAGGCAAGCACCTTACGGGCAACCTGAGCGTGACTGTTTACCGCGACGATGCGGCCATGTTCAAAACCTCGGTGGCAGAAGTGCCGCGTATGACGGCTATGACTGATCAGGGTTATCCGCTGGTGATCACCTACACCCCGACGACGGTGGGCGAGCACACGTGCCGCCTTATCATCAGCGACGGCGGACTTACCGGCAGCTACGGCGCGCAGCTTAAAGCGGCGTGCAGGCCTAAGCCTACGCTCACGGCTCCCGTGGCTCTTCCGGCACAGAACGTGACCTCTACCGGCTACACCGCCATGTGGCAAGCCTCGAGCGAAGAGGTGGATTTCTACATCGTTACGCGCACGGTGTATGGCGCCGACAACACTGTGGTAGAGCGCCAGGAGTTCACAGCCGAGGAAATCGGCTACTACTTCGACGACCTTCAGCCCGGACAGCGGCACACCTATCACGTGCAGAGCTCACGCTTGGGCTACACCTCGGAGCCGAGCAACGAGATAGAGCTGTCGACAAGCGGCATTGACGACATAGGCGCGACGATGCCGGCGGCGTTCCTCGCCATGGACGGTGCGGTGCGCGTGAAGTGTGGCGACGCGTTGCGCGGTGTCGATATTTATAACATCAACGGCCAGCACGTGCGTCACCTCGAGGCTGTCTACAACGACGACATCATAGCTCTGCCGCGCGGCATCTACATTCTCACCACCGCCGGCTATCGACCCGCGAAACTTGTAATCAAGTAAGACCACAAGAGATGAAGAAAGCTCTTTCAGCAATATTGAAATACGGCATTCCGATCGGCATAAGTGTGGGGCTGGCATGGTATCTCTACACCAATGTCGACCTTGACGCGATAGTGACGAGTATGCGTCAGGACGTGAACTATTGGTGGTTTGTGCCGGTGATAGTGGTGAGCATTTTCAGTCACATCTTCAGGGCACTTCGCTGGCGGTTGCAACTGCGCGCTATAGGCGTCGACGCTCCGTTGAGCGCGATTGTCAACAGTATCTTCGGCACGTACTTCGTCAACCTTGTGTTTCCCCGCCTGGGCGAAGTGTGGCGCACGGGGTATATAGCCAAGCGACAGCGGGCATCGTTCTCGCAGGTGCTCGGCTCGATGGTTGGCGACCGGTTGAGCGACACGCTTACGGTGCTGTTGCTCACGATTGTGACCTTCTTTTTGGCCCAACGCGAGTTGCTGACGTTTCTCGACAGCCGCGGCGACGGCAGTCAAGGGTCGCTGTTCACGTCGTGGGTGTTTTGGGCGTTAGTGGCATTGGCGCTGGCAGGCGTGGCGGCGATATGGCTTATCGTCAAGAGCAAGGCCGAGCAGGGCTTGGTGGCGAAGCTACGTACGCTCATCCTCAACCTGTGGGACGGCTTGGCGAGCATCAGCCGCATGGAGGGCAAATGGCTGTTCCTGCTATACACCGTGCTTATTTGGACCTGCTACTATCTGCAACTGTATATCGCCTCGTTCGCCTTCACGTTCACGGCTCAGATGGGAGTAGTGCCAATCTTAGTGCTGTTCGTGCTCAGCAGCCTGGGCATGGCTGTGCCGAGCAACGGAGGGTTAGGACCATGGCAATTCACGATTATCTTCGGCCTCGCCATCTATGGCGTTGGCTCACTGCCGCTCAGCACGCCTTACAACGCCCAGGCGTCGGCGTTCGCGTGGCTCGTGTGGGGCGTGCAGACCATGTTGCTCATCGCGCTCGGCATCTACGCGTTTGTGTCGATGGAGATTGACCGGCGGCGCATAGCCTCGGGCAAAACCATCGTGAACAGCAGCGGCGAGGAAATGACACTTTAACCGACGAAAAACAAGACAACAGACATGAAAATAATGGATGATAATTTCGCTGACTACTTTGAGGAGGAAAACGTCCCGAAGGAGAAAGTAAAAGACCCGGAGGTGGAAACCGCCGAGCAGCGACAGGAGCGAGAGATGCGCGAGGTGACCATTGAGCGGCGCTACGACAAGCAACGCCTGGCGCTTGCCGCCACGGGCGCGTTGCTGGTGATATTCGCCCTGTGGTGGGTGGGCAACCGCTACTTCCATGTGTACGAGACCGGGAGCGTGCGCGGTTGCGTGATGGAAATGACCAACAAGGGCGCAATCTTCAAGACCTACGAGGGGAAGATGATGACCGAGAAGGCCTACGTCGACACCGTGTATAACACCGACTTCCAGGTCACCGTGCGCGACGACAGCATTGCCGCCGAACTCGGCAAGCTCGCCGGGCGCGGCACCAAAGTGGAATTGCAATATGAGGCCTACAAGGGCATGCTGCCATGGCGCGGCGAGAACAACAACGTGGTGGTGGCCTACACCCTCGCCCCGTAAAACGAGGGATTTATTTTATAAGACCATGAGAGAGCAATAGGCGCTCGATGGCGAGTTGCGTTGTCCAACGGTCCAAGTCGTTGCGATTTTCGAGCATGACCACTGTTATCCCGCTGGCGGGATATGATGCCAAGTAGGCTTGGAAGCCGCCATTGTCGCCGGTGTGGTAAATCTTTGTTTCCCGACCCGGCGTAGTATCGATAAACCATCCCAGTCCGTAGGCGGTGTTAGGTCGGTTCTGATAATCGCACCATGGGCTACCGCTCACCGTGATGTGTGGCGAGCGCGCCATTTGCAGTAAATCGGGAGGTACCACTTTGCCCTTGAGCAAAGCGCTATCCCAGCGAGCCATCGCCCGTGCCGTGGCGTAGATGCCGCCGTCGGGGCGTGTGGCGAAGAATGTTTCCTCGCCATAGTCAAACTTCATCCACGAGCGTCCTTCACTATCCTTATAACAGCGCGATGCGTTGTTGCCGTCGGCGGCTTGATTCTCAAAGGGGATATATCCGTGGGCGCCCGGAGAGGGCTGCGAGGCGGGGTTGAAATATTCGATATCAGTATGATAAGCAAGTCCGGCGCGAGCGAAGACGTGTGATCGCTGATACGCCTCAAACTCCAATCCGCTCCGTCGCTCAATCAGAGAGCCGAGCAAGGTGTAGGTGGGATTTATATAATCGTAGGCTGTGCCAGGGGCGAATTTCAGGCTGTCGACTGTCGAGAGATATTCAATCGCTGTGCTGTCGGTGGCATAAATCTTCTCATCACGACTATAACTCGAGCGCAAATCGGGAATACCGCTCGAGTGGCTCAAAAAGTGGCGTGGAGTCACCGTTTGCCATAGCGGGTGTCGGTACTCGGGAAAATAGAGCGCCATCGGCATATCGATATCTAGGGCACCTTGGTTGTAAATCTGAAGAACACCCACGGCGGTGAACTGCTTACTTACCGAGGCGATGTTGAACAGCGTGGCGGCGGAAATGGGAGTTGCCTTCTCGAGGTCGGCCATGCCGCGGTATCGTTCGTAGATAATGGTGTCGCCCCGGGCGATTACGAGCGCGAAGCCAGGCGCGGAGGCGTTGTATCGCGGCAGGAGCAACGAGTCGAGTTGCGCTTCGAGCGATTGCGCCATAGCGGCCAAACAGCACATCATGGCCATTATCACATTAAGCAAACGTGTCATTATCGCTTTCGTTATCGGCCTATGCAGTAGTAGTTGAAGCCGAGGGCTTCGAGTTCGTGGTAGTCGTAGATGTTTCGTCCGTCGATTACCACGGGGGCGCGCATCACTTGCTTGACGCGTTTCCAGTCGGGCACGCGGAACTGTCGCCACTCGGTCACGAGCAGGACGGCGTCGGCGCCGTCGACGGCGTCGTAGATGTTGAGCGCGCAGTAGATTTCGCTCCAGCGCAGTTTGAACTGGTTCATGGCTACGGGGTCGTAGACGCGCACGTTGCATCCGGCCTCAATCAGGAGGTCGATGGTGGTGATGGCCGGCGACTTGCGTATGTCGTTGGTTTCCGGCTTAAACGAGAGTCCCCATACGGCGATGGTTTTGCCCTTGAGGTCGCCGCCGTAGTGCCGTTGCAGTTTCTCGAAGAGGATACGTTTCTGGCGCTTGTTGACGGCGTGGACCGCTTTAAGCACGTCCATCGAATAATGGTTGCGCTCGCCTATCTTTATCAAGTCCTTAATATCCTTGGGGAAGAGCGTACCGCCGTAGCCGCAGCCGGGATAGATGTATTTGGGCCCGATACGGCTATCGGTGCCCACGCCGCGGCGCACGATGTTGACATCTGCTCCCACAATCTCGCAGAGTTTGGCGATTTCATTCATGAAGCTCACGCGCGTGGCGAGCATGGATGTGGCTGCATATTTAATCATCTCGGCGGTGGTGTTGCTTGCCACCACCACGGGCACCGAGTTGATGTTGTGCAACGGGTGGTAGAGGCGGTCCATCGCGTCGCGGGCGCGCTGCGAGTCGACGCCGACCACGATGCGGTCGGGCTTGATGAAGTCCTTGATGGCGTTACCCTCGGTAAGGAAATCGGGGTTGGTGACCACGTCGAATTCCACGTCGTCTTTTCCGAGCGCCTTGAGGTCGGAGGCGATGATGTGCTTAATCTCCTCGGCGGTGCCGACGGGCACGGTCGATTTCATCACCAGCACGGTGTATTTCTTTATCCCCTTGGCGAAGCGGTGCACGATGTCGAGCACGCTCGAGAGGTCGGTGCTCTCGTCTTGTAGCGGGGGCGTCTCGACGGCGCAGAACACATAGTCGATATCGCCCTCGGCGAGGGTGGTGTCGAAGTCGGTGGTGAAGTGCAGGCGGCCTTCGTCCACATTGCGTTTCACCATAGCCTCGAGCCCTTGCTCATATATAGGCAATCCGCCGTAGAGCAGCAGATTGATGGTGCGTGCGTCATCGTCGACACACGTTACGTTCACTCCCAAGTCGGCAAAGCAACTCCCGGTCACAAGTCCGACATATCCGGTTCCGGCAATAAGTATATTCATAGGATGTAGTTATATTTGCTCGCAAAAGTACATACTTTAATCCACAAGCGCAAATTTTTTCGACAATAATTTATCAGAGGTCGTTGTAGGGCAACCGGGCGAGCATTTCGCCCAGGCGGTTGACGGCATCGCCCAGGTGGTTGCCCACCATGGTGCGCATGAAGAAAGGCAGGTCGATGTCGATTAGCGCTCTGGAGCGCGTGGTGGCGGCATCTACGGGTTCGAGTTCGACGTCGAGGTGGAACGCCACGGGCGAGTTTTGCGCCGCGAAGCGCACGAGCGAAGGCTCTACGCTCTCGGCCACGCTCAGCTTCATCGGTCCCATGGGGGAGTCGATCGAGATTCCGTCGGCTTCGAAGTGCACCTTCTCGAGATGCTCGCGAGCGTCGTCGGGCATCTTGTCGAGGTTCTTCTCGAGTTGGTCGCGGAATGTGGCCGGTTGCGAGAGTTTGCTGTACACAGTGTTGATATCGCAGTTGATGGTGTTGAATTCGCTTTTGTAAGTACTCATTTCGTTGATGTAAGATGGAAGATGTAAGATGGAAGATGTTTTCTTCGCTCGCTCAATAGCGCGACATTTCTACCTTTTAGTTTTTAATCGGGTTCGATGGCGGTGGGGGTCCAGTTTGCGGGGTCGGCGTGCCAGTCGGTGAGGGCGGCTATGGTGTCTTGGTCGAGACAATGCAGCTCGGTGGCCACCTCGAGCATAGCGTTGAAACCGGTGATTGTCACCAGCTTCACCTGCTCGGCTTCGATGGCCTCGCGCGCTTGTTCAAACTCGTAGGAGAACAGAGCCACGCCACCCATCACGTTGCCACCGGCAAGCATCACCGTTTGGGCCGCGCGCAGGTAGTTGGCACCGGTGCTGAGAATGTCCTCGAGCAGCACCACGTTCTCGCCCGCCTTCAGGTTTCCCTCGATGAGATTTTCGAGGCCGTGATCCTTAGGCGTAGAGCGGACGTAGATGAAGGGCAGTCCCAGCACATCGGCCACAATGGCCCCGAGTGCGATTGAGCGCGTCGAGACGCTGGCAATGACCTGCACGGCCGGGTATTGCTCGAGAATCACCCTTGCCAGCTCAATCTTGACGAAGTTGCGCACATCGGGCAGAGAGAGGGCTATGAGATTGTCGGTGTAGATAGGCGCTGTCCATCCGTTGCGCCACACGAACGGGCTGTCGGGCTGCAGCTTGATTGCGCTAATCTTGATTAGTTGCTTAACTATCGCTTTGCTTAACTGATTATTCATCGCTATAAGTATGAAAATGTTCGAAAATTACTGAGAGACGATTTGGTCGTAGGCGGCGGCCACGTCGCCCACGTTCACTTGTCCGTCGCCGTTGAGGTCGCAGAGGAATTCCTCTTGCGTGCTGTCGATTTCGCCGAGGATTATGTTGTAGATGGCTGCGACATCGCCCACGTTGATTTGCTTGTCGTCGTTAACGTCGCCGTGGACTACGAATTTAATCGGACAAAGCTGATAGACGGTATTGAGCGTATAGTGAGAGCTGACTACGCCGAACACGTCGTATCGCGGGGTGAGGTCGTCGGGTAGCGGCACATGGAGCGTTGCCACATATCCCATTCCGTAGTCCTCCTCAAGGTTGTACATGAAGAAGTCGTCCTCGCCGTCGCCGGGCGCGAGCTGCACGTTGCGCACCATCACATACTCGGCGTGGTGGCGCCAGTCGACGTCGACGGCGTCGAGCACGGTGGGAATCGGTTCGGCCCATTCGGTGGGCTCTTGGAAATAGTTGGTGAAGAATACGCTCAACTCCGGTTCGCCGCCGTAGAGCGACTTCGTGCCGGTAAATCCGGCCGGAATAATATCGCCGAATTCGTAGTCATGTCCCGTTGAGCCGAAGATGCGCATCCCCATTCCCCACTCGTCCTGAACGAAGAGGTGTTTATCGTATTGCGCCACCACCGTTACGGGGCAGTTGAACACCATGGTAGTGCCCTCGGGCAGCGCCAGATAGTCGGCGATGCAGTCGACACCCTCGATGAGGTTGAGCTGTGCTGTCACCACCTGGCTTACAGCCTCTCCCTTGACGGCGATAGCCTTTACGGTGACGGTCTGCGTGACGGTGAACGGCTCGGTGTAGAGCGTGCTTGCGGTCGAGGGCGTGGAAGCGTCGAGCGTGTAGTAGATGCTCGCCTCTGGGTCGGCGCACGAGATTTCGACCAATTGGCTCTCGCTGAATGCAGCGCTTGCGGGCGAAATCACGGGGTTGGGCACGGTGCCTTCGGGCGCGTCGCCCTTGATGGTAACGTCGATGGCGGTGATGCGGGCGTGCCCCTTAGCGCCACCGGCGGTGATGGTGAGAGCTGTGGCTTCGCCGGTCCAAGTGCCGGTAAGGCCCTGTTCGGCGTATTCGCCGGATGTCAATTGCGGGTCGGCTCCGGTGCCGAGGTTGAACGTTTTATCGTCGCGAAAGGAGAACTCGATGCTCTCGATTTCGCTCGAGCAGGTGAAACTCATGGTGTTTTTGGCGTAGACACGAAGGCTTGACGCCGACTCGAGCCACACCGGAGCTATGTTGCTGCCACCCTTGCCGAAGGTGATGCTCACGCCGCTATTGGTGACTGTTGCCGGTTCCTGCTGGTTGGCGTAACCGGTGGTGAAATCGAAGTTGACAGTAACGGCCCCTGCGACCGTTGCCATAAGCATAAGAGTCAATAATAAAAGGGATTTTCTCATCATTATGTACATTGCTTTTACTGTTAATAGCACTTAATATCGCGGCAAAAGTACCAAAAATCCGCCACACCACCAAATCCGAGGCTCTATTTTATTGTAGTGTAGAGTCAAGTGGCAAGCGCAAAATTACATAATATTCTTATAAAACTCAACTTTTGGTTTAGAAAAGTTTAATTTTTTTCTTGGTCTGTCATTTATCTGATACTGTACGAGGTCAAGTTGTCTTTGTGTAACATGCGT
>JAFVDY010000034.1 GCA_017478265.1 Muribaculaceae bacterium
TCGCTTTCGCGAATTCACGAGCGAGAACGATTGTAAGATTTCGACCGAGAACCCGACGGTCAAAATCTCGTTCCGCTACCATCATGAGCAGAGCAAGAGTTACAATTTAAAGAGTAACTACACCGACATATATGTGGTGGACAAAGGTGGCGTGTTGCACCAGATAGCGTCGTGGCCCGTGGATGCCGAAGCGTGTTCAGTTACCGACGCGAGTTATGGCACGATAAGCGATATAAAGAAAGAAAATGACCATATCACATTCCGCTTCGCTCCCAACGACCTCGGCCTGAAAGAAGTAACGGCTTTGCAGATAGAGACCGAGAGCCGTTACTATCAGAGCAACGTGTTTGTGAGCGACTACGAGTTCACCATTCACGCTCGCTACCTGCGCGGAGTGACGATGGACCTGACTGTGGCGCATAACGCCTCGCTCAATTGGGTAGAGCCCGGCAAGGTGACGGTGAGCGCCGACAACGGTTGGCTCCCTTCGGATATCGGCAAGAATGTTGACGATTTCGTGTATGCCGGCGAATATGCGGCAGTGGTGAATGTGGAAGGCAAGATTTACTCGCGCTCGACATTCGCGGTAGAGAATCGCGGTAGCGGTTCAGCCACGTTGAGTGTGCCGCTTGACAAGGACTTCAGCATAGACGTGACTCGCAACACTTTGACGTCGTTTAAGCTCGGCGGCACCGCCATGACGCAGAACCTGAAAGAGAACGCGACCACGACAGAATATTTCCACAACTCGGTGAGCGCGTTGACGGCGCAGTACAATCAGGTCAACAACACTATGCAGCTCAAGTGGAGCACGGATATACTCGCCAATACCGGCGAGTGGAAAATCTACCGTACCGAACTTGACGAGCATGGCAACTACTACGGCAACCGCGAGTTGTTGGCCACCACCAGCGCCACTGAGTTTGCCGACAACGGTAGCCGTGGTCTGACAGTGGGCAAATACTATCGTTACGAAATCTACCACCACGCGAGTTCGTGGTCCGAGATTACGATACCCGCATCTCCCGAGCCTCTGACGGCGGTGTACGCCACAGAGGTACGCACCTCGACGGTACCAGTAGTTCCGTTGCATCTTGTGCAAGACAGCGATGCTACCGATAGAATTAAGATGGATTGGACCTTCGGCAATATTCCGAAGACGGAGAACGATTTGATTTTCAAAGTGCATCGTATCGAGCCCGACGGCGGAATCAGCCGAAACTACCTGACGGTGACAGTGCCCCGCAGCAGCGGCAAGGCATCGTTCAGCGACGAGAAGCCGGAGTCGGCGTGCTCGGTGTACGGCTATTTCCTGCAACTCGACCTTGCCGACAACAAGGTGCATCTCTACAGCGACACCGTGTATGCCCACGTTCAAGAAGGCACCACCGTCACACGAGTGGACGCCAGCAAGGGTACAGCGGGCAATTCGGTAGTGGTGAAGTGGCGCGCGAAGCAGGTGGGAACCGCGCTTACGCTGTTCGACGTTCAGCGCCGGTTTGTTGGCGGTAGCGAATGGCTGACGATCAGCGAGCAGGAAGGCAACGGCACGTCGTACAGCTATGTGGACGAGACGGTGGAGCCCGGTCGCTATTACGACTATCGAGTGGTGGCTTACAGCGCCTCGTGCGGCGAAGTGTCGCGCGTGATCAGCAATGCCGTAGGCGACGTAGGGTACGCTCAGTCGACCGGCGTGGTGAGCGGTCGCGTACAGTTTGAGACCGGCACGGCAGTGGACGATGTGCGGGTGACGCTCTCGCGTGAGACCGACGAGCAAATGCGTGCGCCCTACCACAGCCGTTATATCATCGACGACGATGGCGGACTGGTGTGGCAAACCGACACAGCCACGGCCAAGACGTTGCTGAGCCTCGACAAGCCTTTCACTATGCAGATGTGGATTAATCCCGACGACAATGTTACCGGCGCGTATCTGTTCTCAATCGAGGATCACGACGGCCATCCCGTAAAACATACCGACGGCTACAGTGTGCGCTTGCGCTCGTCGGCCAAAGGATATTCACTCACCATCAACGCCACCGCGGGCGGCGAGCACGTGTTGGAGCAGTATCTCGAGGCTCCGGGCATTAAGTCGGGCGAATACAACCATGTGACGGTTCGCAACAACGGCAAAGGCCAGATGGATGTGATAATCAACGGCGATGTGGAGCACAAGCAGAGCGCGAGTGTACCGTTCGGCCAATTCGAGTTCTCGCCGTCAGGAGGCAATCAGGTGAAGGCAGTGTTCGCCTCCGGCAGCTACTATAAGGACCTTGAGGGTTATCCCGATGTGTACTATAAAGGTTATATCGACGAAGTCCGCTTCTGGAACCGCTCGCTGAGCGACAGCGAGGTGACAGGCAACTACAACCGCATTCTGAGCGGCCGCGAGGACGGGTTGAAACTCTATTGGACCTTCGACGAAGGTCTTGAGGAGTACGCGTTCGACAGTTCGATGACCAACGGCGTGCCCAACGGCAATCACGCCGTGGTGGGGAACGCGTCGCGTCCGTCGGAGATAGTGCCCACTGTGGAGCAACTGTCGTCGTACGGAATCACCAACGACAAGGGCGAATATGAGATACGTGGCATACCCTTCATAGGCAGCGGCACGCGTTACAGCGTGTATCCGTCGAAGGACATTCACAGCTTCAGCCCCACCAGCCGTTCGGCCTTCATCGGCGGCACATCGCTCAACATCAACAACGCTGACTTTACCGACGTGTCGAGCTTCAAAGTGCGCGGCACCATCCGCTATAGCGGCACCACCATCCCCGTCGACAGCGTAAGTTTCTACATCGACGGCACCCCATGCAACAAGAACGACAAAATGATTATGACCGACGTCAACGGCGAATACGAGATATCGGTTCCCATCGGCAGTCACTGCATTGAGGCTCGCCGCGCCGGCCACACCTTTGAGGGCGAAGGCCGCTATCCGTCGATAGAGGAGGACACCTATGAATTTCTCGAGGACACCCACATCGACTTCTACGACAACACCCTTGTGACGCTGGGCGGCCGCATCACCGGCGGCGCCACGGAGGGCGGCAAGCCTTTGGGCTACGGCTCGAGTGAGAACACCATAGGCCAGGCCGTGATCAAGCTGTCGGCCCTCGACCATCCCCAACGCATGATGAACGCGGTGAAGAGCGTTGACGGAACCACGACCCAATGGCTGCCTAACAGCGAGGATGTGGAAATCGCAGGCGCATCGTCGGCTATCAAGAGCAACGCCTACCGCGCCGGCGGCAACATAGACGAGGCTCGCTATATCTATATCACCACTGATGCCGCTACGGGCGAGTTCAGCGCGTTGCTTCCGCCGTTGCGCTACAAGGTGGAGAGTGTGAAGTTTGAGAAAAACTCAGCTCTGGAGAACGATGAGATTTTCCTGAACGTGCCGGCTGTAAACCTGACAAACCCTCGCGACAGCGTAATCCCCGACACCCTCTTTACCGCCGACAAGAAACCGATGCCACTATTCAAGTGCAACAAGAAGCTGATGCTCACCTATCGCAGCAATCCCGTGCTCGACATCACTCAGCTCGGGATGCCGATCGGGGCCTTCGGCACCGACACCATAGTGGTGAAAGATCAGCAAACCGATGTGAAGTTGCCCATCTTCAGCTATGATGAAGAAACGCGGAAAGTGGACTACTTCTTTAAATATCCGATATTCCAAAAAGGCCGCAACTACGAGTTCAAGGTGAGAGCTTACGAGCCATACGTAAACTATGACAACGAGACACCGCGCCATTACAACGATATGCTTCGCGACTCGGTGGTGACTTTCGCCAACGAGATAGGCGACGCGGCATATATCTCGGCCGCCGACCAAGATGTGCAAGGCGCGACGTTGCGTCGCGGCGACCTTGTAAAGCTCGAGAGCGAGCAGGTGTTGCTCGACGAGCATGGCGAGGGCCGATATATATGGACCGCCGGCGTTCCGAGCCTTACGGCACCCTATACACGCAACATGAACGCCACAATGGTGATTAACGGCCAAACGCGACTGTGGCAAAAGCAAGGCCTTGACGCGATAATAGTGGGCGTAGTGCCCACTGGCAACAACTTCATCACCGCCGGTCCGAGCTACGTTCAGATGGTGCTTCGCGATCCCCCCCGGCGACGCCTCGAGCGCCACATGGACCACCGACACACTCAAGAGCGAATACACCTATACCACCCGCGGCCTACACCAGGGCACCGAAGTGGGCGTGGACTGGCACGCCTCGATGGAGATTGACCTGGTGACCGGCACGTTGTGTTTCAAGAAAATCACCTATAATAATATTATCCACGAAAACAGCTTCACCGGTCAGTATGATATAAACAAAACGTGGGACTATCACACGGCTGTCACTTACACCAACACACACGCCACGTCCACCAGCATTTCGCCCACGCTGGTCGGGCGCGACGGCGATGTGTTTATCGGCTACTCGACCAATTATATAATAGGAGCGGCCGACAAGGTGGGTGTGATGCGCGGCCCCGACGGGGAATGGGTTATCAACAAGACCGAGACCATAACGATGGACGAGAAGTTCAACACCCATTTCAAGTATACACAAAGTTATATCGAGAACACATTATTTAATAATGTGCGCCGCACGCGCGACGCCATGTTGGTTCATATTACCGACATGAGCGAGATACAAGATAATCCGCCGGTGGCCACTTATTACACAACGCTCTCGCCCGGCGACGCGCGTTTCGGCAGCGACAACGACGATAAAGAACTGTGGGGCAACGACGCTAAGCCCGGCTTCGAAGGCCCGAGCTATTACGCCCGCTTCCCCGACGGCTACGAGGGCTGCGACAGTGTGCGCTGGTGTAATGAGATAATCAAATTGTGGGAGAAGACCCTTGCCGACAATGAGGAGGATAAGCTGAAAGCCTTCAACGACCCGAAGATGAAGGTCGGCAACGAGTCGTTTGAGCGAGGAGTCACTGTCACCAACAGCGCCGCGCGCAAGACCGACGACGTGAAGAACTCGGTAGAGGCGTTCACCACCAAATTGGCGTATAAAGGTAAAAACGGCTACCTGCTCGACAAATTCGGTATAATCTTCATAAGCAACGTCAACATCGGTTACCACCGGACACATTATTCGGTTGACCAGACCACAACGTCGCAGTCGTTCTCCTACTCGCTGAACGATAACCAGCGCGGCTGCGCCCACTCGGTGGACATCTTCAATTCACCGCGCGGCTGGAGCCCGATATTCCGCACCCGCGGCGGCCAGACCCGTTGCCCCTACGAGGGAGAGCGCGTGACGAAATATTACAACCCCGGCACAGTGCTCGACTACGCCACGATGCGTTGCGACAATCCGCACATTGAGATGCCGGTGCGCAACATAGTGGATGTGCCGTCGGGCCAGACCGCAAATCTGCAGATTATGCTCACCAACGACAGTGAGACCCACGACCATCTAACGTCGGTGGTAATCTATGTGGGTCCCGCGTCCAACCCCAACGGCTTGCAACTCACGCTCGACGGCGATGCCATGACCGAAGCTCACGAGGTGTGGCTCGAGTACGGTAAGCCGCTTGTCAAGACCATACAAGTAAAGCAGAGCGATCCGTCGATACTCGACTATAACGATGTTAAAATCCAGCTTCTGAGCTCGTGCGATTACGCGTTCGACCCGGCCTCGTCGATTATGGGCCGTACCGAGTACGACAAGAGTACGTTCAGCATCCACTTTGTGCCGTCAGCACCCGCAGTCACGCTCAAGGTCGACAAGAATGTGCTCAACGGCAGCGACGTGAGCGGTGGCAATCAGGTGAAAGCCACCATCAGCAATATCAACCGTCTGTTCACCGGTTTCAAGGGCGTGCGCCTGAAGTATCGCTTCGCGGGCGACTCGCAATGGATTACCGCTCACGAGTGGATCAAAGACGAGAAATACCTCGCCGACGGCAAAGAGAGCGAGACACAGACGCTGCTGAGCAACGACGAGCCCGACATCCACTACAATCTTGTGCTCCCCGACATCGACGGCACTTATACTGTGGTGGCCGAAAGTATGTGTGTGTACGGTAATAAAGAAGTGGTGTCAACCACAGCCGAGCAGACCGTGCTGCGCGACACCCGCGGCCCGAAGTTGCTCGGACAGGCTTACCCCAACACGGGACGGCTGATGCCCGGCGACGACATCCGCATCAAGTTTAACGAGGACATCCGCGAGAGTTACCTCAACAAGGAAACCAACTTCTACATCACCGGCCAGCTCAACGACTCGAAGGTGGACCGCGAAGTGGCCTTGCAACTCAATGGGGCATCGGTATCCACCGAAGCCTACATGGCGATCGACAACAGCGAGTTGTCGGCCTCGCTGTGGCTCAAGCGGAAAAGTGCCGGCACCATACTTGAGCACGGCACCGACGGCAACAAGCTGCAGATCTCAATCAACGAGCAAGGGCAAGCCGTGGTCGACATCAACGGTACCACCGTGACCTCGCAAGAGGTGTTGCCCCTCGACAAATGGGTGTTCCTGGCCTTAAGCTTCAAGGCTGCGAGCAATCCGTTCAAGATCGGCCTCTCGATGCTTATGGCCGAGGGGTCGAGCGAGACGTTGCTCTTCGACGCCGCCGAAGTGCCCCATTACACCGGCAGCGGCCGGCTTACGCTCGGCGGCGCTTTCACCGGTAAGATGCAAGAGCTGACGCTGTGGAACAAGGATGTGTCGGTTCGCACCCTTCTCGGCCAGAAGGACGAGGCTAAGGCCGCGTATATGCCCGGTCTGGTTGGCTACTGGAAGATGAATGAGGGTCACGGCAAAGTGGTGACCGATTACGCGCGCGCACGCAATATTCTGTTGCCCACCGAGAGTTGGGCTATCGACAACTCCAACCTGGCGGCCCACCTCGACGGGGCGCGCATGATTAAAATTCCGATAGGCGACGTGGCTCCACGTCCCACGGACAGCTACGTGGTTGAAACATGGTTCCGCGGCGAGAAGGATAAGAACGCGGGAGCCACCTTGCTGTCGATTACCGACTGCCTGTCGATAGGCTTCGACGCGTCCGGAGCGATGACCTTGAAGGTGTATAACGACACGCTGCCGTCGCTGCTGACCTCCGGCATTGCCACAGTGCTTACCGACGTTGACCATAACGACGGCCAATGGCACCATTTGGCGCTGAACGTGCGCCGCGGAACGGGAGCTACGCTGTATATCGACGGTAATGCCGTGAAAGCCTTACCCGAGCGCCTGCTTCCGGCACCGGCCGGCGACCAGTTGAACGTGGGCGGCATCCTCAAGCGTAACACTCAAGAGCTGATAGAGGAGAAAGAATATTTCACCGGCGATATAGATGAAGTACGCTTGTGGAACATTGCCATCGACGGCACATCGATTGCGGCGGGCAGGTATAACCAAGTAGACACGAGCAGTACCGCGGGCCTTATGGCCTACTACCCGATGGAGCGCCGCAGTCTCGACGCCAACGGCAACATAGTGGTAGAGTTCAGCCTCGCCAACAACGCGCCCGGCTTCCATCCGTCCGGCTCGACGGCCGCCTCTGGCGAGGGCGTTACGGTGGCTGCGACAGCGCCTCCGTTGCGCAAAGCTCCGCTCAAGCAGAACCTCGATTTCGACTATACAGCCTCGGCCAACGAGATCTTTATCAACTTGAACACTCCCGCGTCGCGAATGCACGGCAATCTGCTCACCTTTGTGGTGAAGAACGTGCGCGACCTGCGCGACAACCTGTCGGAGCCTATCACGTGGAGCGCGCAGGTAGACTACGGCACCCTTGAGTGGAGTTACGAGGGTGGAGCCATCGAGAAAGACCGGTTAAGCACTTTCAGCGCCAGCGCCCGCCTGCGCAACAAGGGCCGCTCAGGCTCCCGATTTACCATTGAGGGATTGCCCGGCTGGGTGAGGCCGTCGGTTGAAAGAGGAGTGCTTGGCGTAGACGAGGCGATAAACGTTACGTTCACTATCGGCGACGACGCGCCTGTGGGCACACATCATATTAACGCATACGCCGTCAACGACGACGGCATCACCGCTCCGCTGTCGCTGGAGGTGGCAGTGGTGGGCAACATTCCGCAGTGGAGTGTCGATCCGCGTCGTTTCGAGAGCTCGATGAACATTGTAGGTCAAATCTATCTCGACAGCCGTATATGCGCCAACCGCAACAGCATGATTGCCGCTTTCGTGGGCGACGAGTGCCGCGGCGTGGCCTCGCCTGCGGCGGTGACCTCTCGCGACGCGTATTACGTCAACCTGACGGTATACGGCGCTGAGAATGTCACTCGCCAAGAGCCGATTATCTTCCGCATCTACGACGCCGAGCACGGCGTGGTACTGCCGCAGGTGACCACCACCCTCGACGGTAAGCCGCTGCAACTGAACTATCGTCCGAACCAGATGGTGGGCGACTTCGACACGCCCGCGATTTGGACCGCGACCACGAGTATTGAGCAGCAGTGCGACTTCGAGGCTGGCTGGAACTGGATCTCGCTCCACGTCAAGCCCGACGAGGGCAGCGATGGTCTTGAGGACGTGTTCGGCACCTACAAGGTGTTCAACACCGTGAAAGGCAAGCAAGGATTCGCGATGAACAGCGGCACCAAATGGGTGTCAACCGGGTTGGAGACGCTCGATGTGGGCAACCTCTACAAGGTGAAGGTGCTGAGCGATGTGACGCTCAACGTTACCGGCGCGGCGGTCGATCCTCGCGTAGCCGCAGCTACCATCTACCCCGGCTGGAACTGGATCGGTCCTATCTCGCTGTACAATCTGAGCGTTGCCGAAGCCTTTGCCGACCTTAATCCCACGCGCGGCGACATTGTCAAGAACAAGAGCCAAGTGGCAATCTACGACGGCTATAAGTGGGAGGGCGACCTCACGGCGCTCATTCCCGGCATGGGTTACTACTACAAGAGCCAAGCCGCCGATGCTGTCACGTTCCATTATCCCACGGTAGACGCCACGGCCTATCTCGCGCCGTCGCTCGCTCCTCGCGCCGCCCGTGAGTTGCCGTTCACCCCTGTAGATCATCACAGCTTCAGCGACAACATGAATGTGGTGGCTCAGGTGGTGAAGGGCGTGGAGCCGCTTACTTCGCTCTGCTTAGGTGCGTTTATCGACGGTGAGTGCCGCGGAGTGGCCACCGCCACCGCCGAGGGGCTCTACCTGCTCACGATATCCGGCAACGCCGAGGAGGCCGGCAAACAAGTTGAGTTCGCCACCGTCTACAACGGCGAGGAAGTGCGCTTCGACGAGCGCTTGCCATGGGGCAGCGATGTGATATACGGCGACCTCGACACGCCGCAGGTGTTCCATCTCACGGCTTCCGGTATCGACGACACCGGCGCTCGAGCCGGCATCACCATCTCTCCCGCGATCGTGACTGATGTGGTCAACGTCGAGGCCGGCGACCTGCTTAAAACGGTGAACGTGTACGCCGTGAGCGGCTCTCTGCTTGAGCGTCTTACGCCCGACGACAACCACGTCGCGCTCAACCTGAGCCATCTGCCTGCCGGCGTCTACTTTGTTGAAGCAGTTACACACTCGGGCGTTCGCGCCACAAAGCGTATTGTGAAATCAAGTTTCTAAAGTGGTCGACCACTTTAGAAACTTGAAGGTTAGAGGTTAGAGGTTAGAGGTTATGGTTAGAGGTTGGAGGTTAGAGGTTAGAGGTTATGGTTGGAGGTTGGATTGACCATTGAGCAAGTGTATAACTCGCAAGACTTAAATTGTAAAGAAATGAGGACCAAATTGTTAATATCGATAATCGCAATGATTGCCGCGACTGTGGGTTATGCCGCTGAGGTCATCACCGTGGATGGCGTGACCTACGAGTGGCAGGCTCGCAACAATAGCTTCGGCTACGTGGCAACGGGCACCGACGGCAGCCTGCCCAATGGCGAGGTGCACATCGTGGGCACGCTCGACGACTATCGCGTGCTGGGCGTGGCCGATGGCGCTTTTGCCAACAACAGCGACGTTCGCTCGCTGAAAATCGACGCTGGAGTCGAGTATATAGGCTATGAGGCGTTTTTGCGGTGCAAGAATTTGGCGAGCGTCGATTTGCCTGAGGGGTTGCGCGTGATCGACGAGTACGCTTTCGCCTTCTGTACGTCGATTACCACGGTCACCATCCCCTCGACAGTGAAAGATATTCGTGCTCAAGCATTTGCTCAGTGTAGCGGCGTGACCGACGTGTTCTTTTTAATGACAGAGGAACAACTCGCCGACTTCACGTGGTGGGACGGCGTGTACGCCCTCGATGGCGAAGAGGAGCACGGCGGCATGGAGTTCAACGGCTCGCGGAAACCCGACCGCAACCCCGCCACTGGCACCCGCGTGCATGTGCCGCAGGGACTGCTGAGAGCCTACGAGGCGTCGGGCAAGTTTGAGGCCTGGCTGCTCGACGAGAAGAAGGTGATAACCGCTATCGTCGCGGTCGATGCGTCCGCGCCTGCGTCGGTGACGTATTACAACCTTGCCGGGCGCGCCTCGTTGTCGCCCTTCGAGGGTGTCAACATAGTGGTCACGCGGCAGGGCGGCAGGAGCCGTGTCGGGAAAGTGATTATACGCTGAGGCGTGGTGGAGCGTTATCGGCTCAGCTTGCGCCGGAGGTAGCGCGGGATGAACGACAGGTGGTGGAGCGTGGCGGCGAGAGCGCCGTAGTGCCGGCACATGATGCGGTATCGCTCCACGAGCGACGCTCGCCGGTGGCTTACCGTTGTGCCCTCGTCGCTCAGGAAGTGTATTAGTGGCGCGTCGCCGCAATAGGCGTTGGCTCGCGATCGTTTCAGGATTTTTATACACCAGTCGTAATCGGCGCTGTAGCGGTAGCTCATATCGTATTGCGGCATAATGTCGCGCCGTGCCACGAAGGCCTGATGGCACACCACCATGCCTCGCTTGAAGCTCGCGGCGCAAAGTGGGGTGGGGGCTGTGAGGTGTCGCGGGCCTATCACGCGCCGATGGCTGTCGACGAGCAAGGTCTGTCCGTAGAGCACATCGGCGTTCGGCTCGCGCTCGGCGGCGTACGCCAGCCTCGTGAGCGCTTGGTCGTCGGCAAAGCTGTCGCCGGCGTTGAGCCACACGATATATTCGCCGCGGGCGAGGCCTATCGCCTTGTTCATGGCGTCGTAGAGTCCTCGGTCGTGCTCGCTCACGATGCGTGTGCCGGCAATGTCCGCGTCGCGTACCAGCTGTAGCGTGTGGTCGCTCGAGGCGCCATCCACCACCAGATACTCAAAGTCGGTGTATCGCTGTGCCTTGACGCTCTCGAGCGTTGGCGGCAGCACGCGGGCGGCGTTCCACGTCACCGTTACCACTGTGAAAAGATATGTGCTATCGTTGTTGCTCATAAAGTGTTGATAAACAGGCGTCTCTAAGCCGATTGGCCGCGATTGACGCGTTTTCTGACCGCAAAATTAGCGCAAAAGCGCCATATTGCCAAACAATTGGCGGCTTATCTTTGAAGGGTGGGACAGTGGTGGGCACAAATAGGGGTCGCCCGGGCGTCGGGGTGCGTTTGTTGCGCCCCTCCGGGGCGCGGATGAGGAGGGGGGACGCGTCGACACAGGGGCTGCGCGCTTCGCGCTTGCCTCCTGCCTGAATTCCTCCGCGCCTCCGGGGCTTCGCGCTTGCCTCCTGCCTGAATTCCTACGCGCCTCCGGCGCTTACCCGCCCGTGACACGCGCCATGGCGTGTGTTTGTATTTGTTGTTGGTTCTCAATGTTTTGAGGCACACGGGCGACGCATGCGTCGCCCCTACAGGTGATGGGTGGGACAGTGGGTTTTGGAGTGGTTTTTTGATAAATATGCGTATGGTTATTCATTTGTGGGATGAGTTTTGTGATTTGGGAGAAAGGTTTTTTGTGTCGGCGGCTTATCCGATAGATTTTGCAAACGTTTGCATAAAATTTCACTGTTAGAGGTAATTAAACACGAGTTGACATTTGATAAAAAAACGTAACTTTGCAATGCGGAAAAAATGAACTTTTTTCAATTATCATTATTATAAACACTTTAACGACTGACGCATGAAACATTCTTGCAAACTTCTACTACTGTGCTTGCTGCTTACGATAACCGGCAGCACAGCATTTGCCGCTACTGTGTGGAACGGAGGTCGTACCGACTTCCGTGACGAGACGATCTACTTCGTCATGACCACCCGCTTCTACGATGGCGACCAGTCCAACAACACCTATTGCTGGGACGGCACCAAAGACGTGGCGAATCAGGACCCCGAGTGGCGAGGCGACTTCAAGGGCCTTATCTCGCGACTCGACTACATTAAGTCGCTCGGTTTCACAGCCATCTGGGTGACCCCGGTGGTCCAGAACGCCTCCGGCTTCGACTATCACGGCTATCACGCCATGAACTTCAGCAAGGTGGATGAGCGTTTCGAGAGCGACGACTGTAAGTTTCAAGACCTTATTGATGCAGCTCATGCCAAAGGCATGAAAATTATCCTCGACATTGTGATTAATCACACCGGCAACTTCGGCGAGGAGAACCTGTGCAAACTGTTCACTCGCGACTACACCAAGCCGCAGAGCGACATCAACCAATGTATGATTCCGTTCACCATCTCGCAGGGCGGAAAGCTTAAGGACAACTACCTCAAACTGCCAGCGGGACAGCAATACAGCGACCGCTTGACCAAGATGAAGAATACTGACGGCGTGAACCACGACACCCACAACCTGTGGCACCACTACGGCAACTTCAACTGGGACGAGCCCAACCGCTGGTGGGCGCAAATCGCGGGTGACTGTGTCGATCTCAACACCGAGAACCCCGAGACGTATCAATATCTGATAGACTGCTACGGCAAGTTTATCGAGATGGGCGTGGACGGTTTCCGTATTGACACCGGCGGCCACATCTCTCGCCTGACGTTCAACTCGGCGTTCGTGCCCGCCTTTCAGGCACTTGGCGAGAAATATAAGCACAAACGCTTGAACCAGTGTCCGTTCTATATGTTTGCCGAGGTGTGCGCCCGTGTGCGTGAGGTGACCTATCGCGGCCAACCCTCGCTCTCGCCCTACTTCTACACTTGGCAGAGCGACGCCTCGCTGCGCAGCCAGTGGAACACCGACGCCAGCTACTGGCAGGGACAGCAGATATTCGAATCGACCGACCCCGCCACTCTCGCCAACCAGCAGCTGTGCCTGACCGAGCATAAAAACAACTCCAGCGAGAGCTCGCAGCCCAAGAGCCAGAACGCGAAGCTCAACGGCAACACCTATCACACCCCCGACTATAGCAACGCCAGCGGCTTGAACGTGATCGACTTCACAGCCCACTGGAACTTCCAGAGCGCCGGCAACGTGTGGTGGGTGTTCGACAAGGACGAACTCTATAACGACGCCACCTATAATGTAATGTATGTGGAGAGTCACGACTACGGCCCCGACAGTTTCAACCGCTTCGACGGCGGTACCGACCAGTGGGCCGAGAACCTCTCGCTCATGTTCACCATGCGCGGTATTCCCTGTCTGTTCCAGGGCGGCGAGATTGAGTTCCGCAAGGGTGTGCGCATCGACGATGGCACTAACCTCGCCCTTAAGAACAGCGGCCGCGCGTACTATGGAGGCTACCTGACGGGCAACGTGACCGCGGGCGACTTCGGCGAGGTGTCGAGCGCCAGCGGCAACGTTGCGGCCACGCTGAGCCGTCCTCTTGTGAAGCACCTTCAGCGCTTGAACAAGATACGCGCCGCTGTGCCCGCGTTGCGTAAGGGTCAATACACTAAGAGCGACTGCTCGTCGTCGGGCGGTTACGCGTTCAAGCGTCGCTACACCAGCGGCAACGTCGACAGCTACGCCCTGATCGCGCTCAACGCCGGCGCCACGTTCAGCAACGTTCTCAACGGCACCTACACCGACTGCATCACCGGCAACCAGATCACCGTGACCAACGGCACGCTGAACACCGGCAGCTTCAGCGGCAAGGGCAATATGCGCATCTACGTGCTCAACGGCCCGGGCAAGATAGGAGAGGACGGCCCATTCCTGTACAACAGCAGCAAGGTGTCGCCCACTGAGCTCGCCTACGACGGCAACGAGGAAGCCGGCGACCCCAACACCAAGTACATCACCGGCGGCAGTACAGGCGACGATACTCCCGTTGATGACCTTGAGGTCTACACTCCCACCGTGGACGCTAACGAGCTGAGCATCTTCTACGAGGCTGACGCCTCGCGTGGCGATGTCACCCTTTGGGTATGGAACAGCAGCAACAACTTCACCGGCGGCTCATGGCCCGGCGTCAACGCCAAGCTGATGGGTAAAACCGCCGACGGCACCCGCAAGATCTACAAGTGGACCGCCGACGAGGTTGCCGATCCCAACAATATGCCCACCGGGCTGATTTTCAGCAGCAACGGTGAAGGACAAACGGCCGACCTCGACTATGTGAACCACGGCTACTATATCGACGGCGTTTACAGCCGCACCATCACCGCCACCGATGGCGACAGCTCGGCTCCCACGCTCAGCGTCACTCCCGAGGCCGGCACGTATACCGACCGCGTGACCGTGACCGTGACCGCCTCGAGCGGCAGCGCCACCATCGTCTATACCACCGACGGCACAGCGCCCACCGCCAACAGCAAGAGCACTACCGGCACGCTTCGACTGACGTTCACCGCCACCACCACACTGCGCGCGGCAGTGCTCGTTGACGGCGCTGTGAAGAATGCAATCTCGCGCAAGTACACCATCCGCTCGAGTGTGGCCGAGAAGCTCCACGCTTACTTCATCGCACCCAGCAACTGGACCAACACCATCTACTGCTGGGCATGGAACTCCAACCTCAGCAACAAGAACTACACCGGCGGTACATGGCCCGGCGCCGCATGCACTGTGTACGGCAAGCACGAGGACGGTCGCTCCATCTGGGAGTGGGACGGCGGTGAAGTGGGCGACGATATTCCCACCCACATCATCTTCAGCAACAACAAGAGTCCGCAAACTCCCGACCTCGTATTCGTGAACGGAGGCGTTTACGATGAGAACGGGCTGACCGACTATGTGATAGAGCCGGATAAGGTTGATGGCGACCTCAACGGCGACGGCCAAGTGAACGCGGGCGACATCTCGACGCTCTACGAGGCGATACTGAACGGCAATAGCGATAAGCAGTTCGACCTCAACGGTGACGGTAGCGTCAACGCCGGCGACATCTCGGCGCTGTACGCCATCATCTTGGCGGGAAACTAATTAAAAATTAGAAATTTCGAGACGAGTACGGAACTACAAATTTAACGAATTATACGAATTCAACAAATTAAATTATGTGGCTTAATCTTTCTGGATTATTTGGTTTCAAAAACAACGCGTTCAATTTGTGTGATTTGTTAAATTTGTAGTTAAAATAGAGAGAAAAAACGAAAGAAATGAACAATCGCTCGTGGTGAAGGCCTGAGCAGAGTTTTATTAACAATTTAAAAATTTTGAGATAATTAATTTATTTAAAATCTTTTAATTGGAAATAAATTTATTGGTTTGATTTGAGCGCGAAGGCTATCGCTGCCTGCCGATTGTTCCTTTTCTTTCTTTTTTATAATAAACCTAATTGTTAAACTAATAATATTAAAGTACTTATGATCAAAAAGATTACTTTAATTGCCTTGGCACTGTTGGCTTACACATTCAGCTCAGATGCCGCAACCTTTAAGCTGTACATCAGCTGCCCCGACGGCGACATCCCCTTTGTTCACATTTGGGGCGCCTCTGAAGGTTACAACACCGAGTGGCCCGGTATCGCTCTTGATGAGAACAATACCATCACCCGTTCGCGTCGCACTTGGTTTGTGTACGAAATTCAAACCGATGCTACCGAAACCGATAAAACCGGTGCTACAGTAGGTAAGATTGGTGGTCTCGTCATCAACGATGGCGGTGGCCAGCAGAGTCCTGACTACAAAGTGAACATGGTGGGTGAAGGCTGGTATATCGTTACCGACTGGGCAGACCCAGAGGCCGGCTACGAGGACGTAACCGCAACCTACTATCCCAACCGTCCCGACATTGAGGAGCCCGTTGAATACGATCCCGAGTGGCTGCCCGAGCTTGAGTATCTCGATGGCAAGACATTCGCTTACTGCGTGAACGACACCAAGGGCGGTAGCGTCAACGTTTGGGCTTGGAATACTGAAGGCAACCTCTTCGCGGCATGGCCCGGACTCGCCCTTGAAAAGTATTGCGACGACGGCCACGGTTTCGAGATTTATCGTTGGGTAAAGGCCGACGACCTCGCTGATCCCGTTAACATCATCTTCAGCAATGCCGGTAGCCCCCAAACCGCCGACCTTGAGTTTGTGAATGGTGGTGTTTACTTCATCGGTAATGATGGTGGCATCCTTAAGGTGCTTAAGCCCGGCGACGAACCCGGTCCGCAACCCAAGAAGGGTGACCTGAACGGCGACGACCAAGTGAACGCCGGTGACGTGAGTGAGCTTTACACGCTCATCCTCAACGGCGCTTACGACCAGAAGGCCGACCTCAACAACGACGGTCAGGTGAACGCCGGCGACGTGAGTGAGCTCTACAGCATCATCCTCGCAGGCGCATAAGCCTCGTTGCTGATCTCTATCAAAAAAAGTCTTGCCCTCGTGGCAAGACTTTTTTTGATGTAAGATGTTTCTTTGATGTAAGAAGCATCTTCGATGTAAGATGCTTCTTTGATGTAAGATGTAGGATGGAAGATGTAAGATGTGCGCTCGACTGTAGGGCCGTCGCAAACGCCTGACGCTCACCCTGCTACACCGCGGGCGACGCATGCGTCGCACCTACATCATCCGCCGATGCCTGCGCGATTGCGATGCCTGCGCGATTGCGATGCCTGCGCGATTGCGATGCCTGCGCGATTGCGATGCCTGCGCGATTGCGATGCCTCCGCGTTTGCGATGTCGTACGCCATCAGGTGCGTTGGCTTAGCGGTTTCGGGTATTCGTGATTTTTCCAATGTTAAATTTTGTGTTTTTTGTTGCTTGTATAATTATTAATGTGTAATTTTGGGGGCTGTAAATGCTAAAACCGTGATAAAACCGATTTATATTTTTGCAGCAAACGAGAAAAATTAAAACTATATTATTAACTAAAACCTAACGAAGTATGAAGAAATTCTATTCTTTATTTCTGATTGCGATTCTCGCCCTTGTAGGCTTGCAATCGCAAGCAGCTGTACGCGTTGTAGGTAATAATCCATTTGGCGAATGGAGTCTCAGTAATGGTACTGATATGACACTTGTCGATGGCATATATACCTTAAGCGTGGACAACCTCAGTGCAGGCATTTACTTTGCAATCCTCGATGGTAGTGAGAGTTGGGATAATGTTCGCCGTCCGTCTTCTAATGGAGCGGCTCCAACCGGTGATTGGGAGAGCACAAGTACAGGAGGTAGCAATTCCTGGAAGATAGATGTGGCTGGCAACTACAAATTTGAGTACGATGCTGCGAATAAAAAGCTGCGAGTAACCGTATCAGGCGCTGTTACGGTAGATCCAGCCTACTACCTCGTGGGTGAAGTGCCCGGATGGAGCGAGAGCGACGACTACAAGTTTACTGACAACAACGGCGTAT
Source organism: Muribaculaceae bacterium (assembly GCA_017478265.1). GTDB lineage: Bacteria > Bacteroidota > Bacteroidia > Bacteroidales > Muribaculaceae > Sodaliphilus. Next base: position 17,580 of record JAFVDY010000034.1, read on the forward strand.
TCA
>JAFVDY010000035.1 GCA_017478265.1 Muribaculaceae bacterium
CAATAGCATCATGCGACACAACATCGAGCGCCACGGCTTCACTTACTGCGGAGTAATCTATCTCGCCGACGGCAGCCCCAGGCTCGCCTATCAACGCCTCGATTAACCAAACTCAATCTGCATTGTAATAGAGCCTCTTTTTGACGGTTGGATTGTGTCGGATGAAAGTCGTGTGAAAGATTAAATTACCTTAAATATCATGAGAAAATGAGGGTGGTTGGAGAAAAAAGCAGTATTTTCGCATGATTTTTCGAGTTGAAAAAGTAAATTTGAATACTGATTATGAAACCGATAACAAGTATACTGCTGGTAGCGGCAATCATTTGCTATTGCTTTTTGCCGCTGTTCATTATAACGCTCGTTGAGGGTAGCGTGAGCGGCTTGAGTTATACGAGCGCGATGTTTTCCCGTCACTCGATATACGCCCTGTTGCCATTTATCAGCGCGTTTTTCGCCATTGTGTTTAACAGCTTGCGCAATCGCTATTGGGGCGTGCTGGTGGTGCTGTTTATCTCGCTGGGGTTGTATTTCTTCGCCACTGTGGGAAGCATAAAGGAGTTCGCGCTGGTTCACGACCCCGCCGCGGTGAGCGACACGGAGCTTACGCAGGGCATCCCATTGAGCGGCTTGGGCGTTGGCTATACGACGTCGGTGGTTCTGCTGTCGGTTGCGCTTGTTAGCGCGATAGTGTCGATGTTGCCGTTTAAGTTCAACGAGCTTATTGAGCAGTCGATCGACTCCAAGCTCGAGGAGAGCCGTCGCCATTTGTTGCAATTAGGCCGTCATGAGCGGGCCTCGAAGGCCGCTACCGCGCCTGGGGCGCCTGCTGAGGCTGCACCTCAAGAAGCTGTTAAGGTCGATGTCGACCGCTCAGCGTATATGCCCCCTGAGACGAAGGCCGAGAGCGATTACTCGGCTTATATGCCCCATGACAATAGCGGCGACGAGAAATGACGGGCTTGCGACTATCGATATTGGGTTGCGGCAGCGCCACACCGTCGACGCGCCATTTGCCGTCGTGCCAAGTGCTGGATGTGCGCGGCAACTTGATGATGATAGACTGCGGCGAGGGCGCGCAGCTGCAAGTGCGGCGCATGAGGCTGAAGTGGCAACGTCTGACAGATATTTTTATCAGTCACCTTCACGGCGACCATTGTTTCGGCCTGCCGGGTCTGCTGTCGTCGATGGCGTTGCACGGCACGACGCGTGATATTACCGTCCACACCTTTGCCGAGGGCATAAGGCTGTTCAGCGCGTGGACCGACTTTTTCTGCCGCGACTTGCCGTTCAACTTGCATTACCATGAGATTTCGCCACGCGGCGGCGAGGTGATAGTCGACACCGACGCCATAAGCGTGACCACTATACCGCTGCGGCACCGTGTGCCGGCGGTTGGATTCCGCTTCGACGAGAAGCCCAAGCGTAGGCATATCATTCCCGAAATGACCGCGCATTACGGCGTGCCGCACTACCTGATGAACGCGTTGCGCGACGGCGATGATCTGGTTCTGCCCGACGGCACTGTGGTGGCCAACGAGCTGCTGACGCGCGATGCCGACCGTTCGGTGTCGTACGCCTATTGCAGCGATACCCGCTTCTCGGAGCGCGTGGTGAGCGCGGTGGAGGGCGTCGACTGGCTGTATCATGAGGCCACTTACGACAATGCCTTGCACGTGATGGCGAAAAAGCGCTATCACAGCACTGCCGGCGAGGCTGCCGCCGTAGCGCGCGATGCCGGCGCTAAGCATTTGATAATCGGGCATTACAGTCAGCGGTACAACGACGAGAGCCTGCTGTTGCGGCAGGCTCAAGAGATTTTTCCAGATACAATCCTCGCCCGGGAGGGTATGGGGATTGAACTGATGTAATTTAAGATGCTTACTTTGATGTAAGATGTAAGATGTAAGATGTGGGGGCTTACGGCTCTTGTCCACTCGTACACTTGTCTACTCGTCCACTTGTCTACTTGTCCACTCGTCCACTATTGGAGGGTGGAGAAGGCGAGGGCGTAGGCTCGCATTTGCTTGAGCATGGCCAGCAGGCCGTTGGCACGGGTGGGGGAGAGGTGCTCGTGTAGGCCGATGCGGTCGATAAAGTAGAGGTCGGCGTCGAGCACGGCTTGCGGCGTTTCGCCGTCGAGCACTTCGATAAGCATAGCCACAATACCTTTGACGATGATGGCGTCGCTGTCGGCACGGAAGTGGATGGTGCCGTCGGGGTTGCGTGTAGCTTCAAGCCAGAGTCGGCTTTGGCAGCCTTCAATCAGGTTGTCGGCGGTATGCTCGTCGGGCGAAAGCGCTTCGAGAGCGTTGCCCATGTCGATGATGAGGCTGTAGCGGTCCATCCAGTCGTCGAAGGGCTCAAACTGTTCAATGAGTTGGTCTTGTTTGTCGTTGATAGTCATGTCGATGATGTGAGATGCTTACTTTGATGTAAGATGTAAGATGTAAGATGTGGTTATTCTATTCCACAGTTCTTATTTCTAATAGCTTAAAGGAGAAGAAACCGCCCGTGGCGGGAGTCGCCATTGAGCGGTTTCTATAGGGTTGGGATAGGGTTGGCTTTACTGATAGTACTCCAGCGTGTTGTTCTTCACCTTACGGCTGGTGAGGAATGCCTGTTGGAGGTCGATGTTGCGTTGCTGGTTGTACATTTGCTTGAGCTCGTCGTTGCTGAGTGTGCGCTCACTCTTGTGGCTGCCCTTTACAACGTAGGCGTAGACAGCTTGCTCGCCCTTGAAGAGCGGCTGGAGTCCGGTAGCCTTGCTGCCGCAGATACGACCTACGAGCCCCGGCTCAACGCCCATGTTGCTGCCGCCGAACGAAACCTGTACGGTGTCGACTTGAACGTCCATGAGTTTCGCGTAGCCTGCGATGTCGCTTGCCTTTTTGTCGTATCGCTTGATGAGAGCGTCGCCCTTCTTGTCGGCCATGACGCGGTCGGTAAGGAATTGCTTAACGTTGGGGTTGGTAGCGGGCAGGAATTCGCCGTCGTACACCTCGTCGACAGCCACAACAATCATCTTCTTGTTGTTGTCGATGTCCATGATAGGCGAGATTGTGCCGGGCTTATTGTCGAACGCCCATTTGATGGCGCTGAAGCTGTTCTCGATGCCCATGTAGCCGTTGCCCAGTTGAGCCTGACTTACCGCCACTACGTTCTCTTGCACTGTGAGTCCCATCTTCTTGGCTGCGTCTTCGTTCTCAAAGGCCTTGAGGGTCTTGTTGGTGCCGATATACTTTTGGAGGTTCATGCGCAAGCTGTCGGCGGTAAGTTCGCTGGGGTCGCAAGTGTATGAAACGCGTCCAACCTTGAAGAACGTCTTGTCGGCCTTCTTGTCGGTGATTTTAGCGATTACGGCGTTTTCGCCTTGCTCGTTGATAACGATGTACTTATCGATAGCGCCGAGCATCTTGACCCGTGTGCTGTCGTCGAGCTGTTGTGGGCGCAGTGGGCCTTGAGCGCCGCCGTATTGTACGTTGTCTTTGTAGGTCTGAGCTACGGTAGCCGGCGCCACTCCGCCGTTGAGTTTGGCGAGCACGCTGTCGCGGAGCACCTTGTCGCCACGTACTGAGAGCACGTCGAATGTGATGGAGTCGGGTGCGGTGTACGAACCAAGTTGCTTGTACATCTTATATGTGAAGCCGCTCTTGGGTGCTTGCATAGCTGTTCCCACTCCGCCGGCGATAACCTTTGCGAGAGCCGAGTCGTTGCGCACGTCGGCATTGGTGACGGTGATTTCCTCGACCACGAGGTCGCTGAAGCCTCGAACGCCCATCAGTCCGGTGGTGTCGGCGAGGTTCCTGAATGCTTTCGCTACGCGCTTGTCGGCTGCCGCGATGTCCTTGCCGCTGGGCACAACATCGACCACGACGTAGTGGATAAGGCGTTGTGGCTCAGTGATTTTGAAGAGTGACTTATACTGCGCGTAAGCGTCGTTGATTTCCTTGTCGGTAACCTTGTAGTTCTTGTCGTCCTCGCTGGAGTAGTCCTTGCGGGCGAGTTCGACGTCGAAGATGGTGCCGTTGTCCTCGGCGAGTTGTGCGAGCTCAAGAGCGCTGGGCTGTATCATGCCCTGTGCGAGCATAGCCACCTTTTGCTGGCGTATGCCCTTGTCGAGCTGGTCTTGTATGAGTTCCCACTTGTGGCGTAGCTCGGCGAACTCTTGCGAGTTCTTAAGCTCTGCGGGCGGGTTCTTGAAAGTCTTGTTGAGCGTTTGCGGGTCGACGCCAAGCTGGTTGGCGAAGTCGACTACGGGCTGCAGTGGGGTGTCGCCCACGGTGTACTTGGTCATCTCGGCCTTGCTGGTGGTGATGCCGAGCTGTTCGCACTCATCCATGAGGATCATCTCCATGGTTTTCTGTTGAACGAACTGAGCGCGCACCGCTGCTCCGTCCTTCTGCTGGTTTTGTTCGCCCATAAGGGTGTTGAAGTCGGCATACTCGCGGTCAAACTCCTGAATGTTAAGGCTTTGGTCGCCTACCTTGAGTGCGGCGTTACCGCCGGTGAAGTTCTTGATCTGGTTCCAGATCTCTTGTCCGGTATTACCTCCGGCCATGGTGATGATGAAAATCGCCAACGGGAGCAGGATAATGATGGACAACAGAATGTTTCTTTGTCGAATTTTCTCTAAAACTGCCATTATTTTTTTGTTTTAATTTATTACAATTTTAAAAATTCTTTTGCAAAAAGCACGCAAAGGTAGAGTTTTGTATCTTATCTGCCAAATAATGAGCGAAAAAACTGCAAATTTCATGAAAATTAGGTGAGTTGCATGGCTGTTTTGTTGGCGAATGAGGCGAAATCGCGCTTGGTGTGGGACGCGGGCGACGCATGCGTCGCCCCTACAGGTGGCGAGTGGGACACTAGGTGGGACACTAGGTGGGACACTAGGTGGGACACTAGGTGGCACATCTTACATCTTCCATATTACATCTTCCATTGGGACGGTGAAGAGTGAGAAGTTGACTTTGCCGTAGATGCGTCGCTCGGTGAATTGTGGCAGGTGGGCGAAGTCGTTGGCGGCAGAGTGCTCGACTATGACGAGTGTTCCCGGCTTGACGAGATTGGAGCCGAGGATGAGTTCGGGAAGTTCAGGCAGTCGCGGCAGGTCGTAGGGCGGGTCGGCGAAGACGATGTCGAAGCTTTGCCTGCACGATGCTATAAACTTGAACACGTCGGCCCGAATTGCGGTGAGAGCGGAGTCGTGCAACAGTTCTTTCACCTTGAGTATGAAGCGATACTGTGTGGCGGCCCGTTCGATGGCAGTTACAGCTGTGCAACCTCGCGAGAGGAACTCAAAGCTGATGGCGCCTGTTCCGGCGAAGAGGTCGAGCGCGGAGCACGCGTCGTAGTCGACGAGGTTGTTGAGCACGTTGAAGAGGTTCTCGCGCGCCATGTCGGTAGTGGGTCGCGCGGTGATGTTTGTGGGTACGTCGAAACGTCGTCGTCCGTATTTTCCGCTTATTATTCTCATGTCAGTTTCTCGGCTTCGATGGCGGTTAGTGTCAGTTCGAGTGGAGCCTGAGCCGCCGCTACGCCCAGTTTGAGCACGTCGGCGGGCGGCATGGCGATGTCGACGTGGGCTATGTACTTCCGCAGCAGTTCGGTCAGTTCGCTCTTGTGCTTGCTGTCGCCGCTGATTACCATTTGGTCGGCTTGAGCGTCGTATCCGAGCAGTCGCCAGGTGTTGAGCGCGAAGTAGGCGGCGTCGGGTGCCGACGGCGTGTCGACGGAGTTGGCGAGCGTGAGTCTCGCTTCGCTGTCGAGCGCTATGATGTCGGTGGTATGGTCGTCGTGCAGGTTGAGGTAAAGTCGGCGGCACGAGGCGATTTCGCTCAGGCTTCGGCAACGGTCGATGAGCGGAATGAGGTGGTGTACCACCGGCGGCGAGTTGAAGCTGCGTTGCAGGAAGTGGTAAACGTCCTTCTCCATTTCCCAAGCCACTACGGGCTGTCCGTCGCGGCAAGCGGCCACGATGATGTCGCGGTCGGCTCCGGTGGCTGTGGCCCGGTGAGCTCGTCGCGCGTCATCGTCGCGGTGGGCGTATTCGGGCGGAAGCAATGAGAAGTGAGGCGCCCGCACCACGATGCGGCATTGGCGGTAGTCGTCGAGCAGGAAGGGGTTGTCGTAGACGGTGTCCTCGATAGCCTTTAGCGTCGATGGCGCCGCGTCGGTGTCGATGTTGAGGTGTCCCACTCGAGAGTCGGCGTCCCGGTTATAGACGAAATAGTCGATGCCGTGGGCATCGACGAGCAGATATAGCGATGGTAGTTGTAGTTCGGGCATACTTTTTCAGGTAATGAATGAGGGAGTTAGAGACGGAAAGGAATTGGTAGCACGCAACGCACTGCCACGCGGCTGTTGCCTATCTTGCCGGGCTGCCAGCGCGGCATCTCGCCTATGACGCGCAGCGCCTCGCGGTTGAGCGTCTCGTCGCCTGCTCCTCGCAGCACCTCGATGTGGCTTAGCGAGCCGTCGGTGTGTACGATAAAGCTGCAAAGCACTCGCCCCTCGACGCGGTTGACGTAGGCGTCGTAGGGGTATTCCCGCGTTTGATTGATGAAGTTGATGAGTCCCCGCTCGCCACCGGGGAACTGTGGTCGTACGTCGACGTAGTCGTACTCGTATACGTCGATGTACTGTGTTTTGCCGGGCGAGAGCGGATTGACGGTGGTAACACGATGCACCTGCGCCAATGCCGGCAGCGACATCAGGCAGCAAAGCGAAAGTATGCAAGTGTTAATTACCTTTTTCATCATAGTGAATAACTCTCCTTCTCTTCAATTTTAGCACTGCAAATATAAGTCAGTTTTTTTAATTGTCAAGTGCTAAGAGCCAAATTATTGACTATGATTAATAAGGTTTCACCTTTTTTTACAATTTGTCGGTGATAAAAGGACAAATTGTAAAACTTTTTAAGAACTGAATTGTTCGGTTTGCGGACGGTAGCTGACCCAACATGCGCCATGGCGCGTCCCTACAGAATGACTTTGAGTTCAGGGTGCGACGAGCGACGCGCGATGAGTGTCAGTCGAACACTTGCTTGAGGATGTCGAGCGAGCGTCGTGTGCCGAGGGTGGACTGGTGGAGGCGGTAATAGGCGAGTGTGGTGTCGAGCAGTAGTGCGCGTTGCCGGCGTGTGAAGCGGAAGAGGTGCATATTGTCGTAGTTCATGTGCGAGAGCAGGCGTATCGCGCGCGCCTGGTCGGGCGGCAGCGCGTGTCCCGAGCGCGGAACGCCCACGGTGAAGACGCCCTCTTGCAGGTCGAACCATCGTCCGGGGGCGTAGGTGTCGATGTCGGGCTGAATGCCTACGTATCGTCCGAGCTGATAGAGGAAGGTGATGTGGAAGTTGGCGATGCCTCGCTGCGCGCTGTCGAGACGTAGCACGCTGTGGTCGATAAAGGCGAAGAGCTGGTCGTTGCGTTCCTGCTCGACAATGGCTCGCTGCAGCACCTCGGCAATGAAGAGGGCGATGGTGACCTTGGCTGGGTGGCTGTGCAGGTCGAGCAGCAGCTCTCGGCGTCGCACCTCGACGATGCGTCCGAGTTCGTTGCCCGCGCGGAACGACGCCACCACTTCGAGCAGCGATAGCGGCATGAACATAGCGTTGCGTGCCCGTGAGCCGGCGGTGGAGCCTTGTCGCACGAGCAGCGGCAGCACGCCGCGCGTGTCGGAGTAGACGTGGGCTATGTTGTGCCGGTCGTTATACTTTATGACGTTGAGTACTATGGCGTTGAACTTCTCCTGCATTTAATCTTGTAGTAAAAAGCACCCGGTTATGAATGAGTTGATGCTATTTGACGAAAATCCCGCGGCCGTGAGGGGTCGCGGGGAAGGTGGTGTAGTAGCCCATAGCAGAATCGAACTGCTCTTTCAAGAATGAAAATCTTGCGTCCTAGCCGATAGACGAATGGGCCATGGCGCCACAAAAGGTGACGACAAGCAGTAAAGGATTAGAGCTTGTTGATGTGGCGTGCGAGCTTCGACTTGAGGTTGCCGGCTTTGTTCTTGCTGATAATGCCCTTGCGTCCGAGCTTATCGAGCATCGACGAAACCTTCTTAAACGCCTCAGCGGCAGCTGCCTTATCCTCCATTTTGCGAACCTTGCGAACGGCGTTGCGCATGGTCTTGCCATAGTAGCGGGTGCGCAGGTTGCGGGTCTTAGTCTGACGAATTCTCTTTAATGATGATTTATGGTTTGCCATAATTTCTGTTTAATATTTTATAGTTTGTTTTTAATTTTGTAGCCCATAGCAGAATCGAACTGCTCTTTCAAGAATGAAAATCTTGCGTCCTAGCCGATAGACGAATGGGCCCCTCGACGCGTTGACTATTAACAGCTTAGATTGGTGTCCGCAAGTGAAACGGACGGAAAAATCGCTGTTTTTTCGTCAAAATCGCCTGCAAATGTACGCACAATATTTGGAATTACAAAATTTTCTTTGGAAAAAGTTTTTCCCGTTTCTTGTTACTCGTTCTTTTTTACTGCAAATTTAACGAATTAGACGAATTTGCGACAACGAATTAACACGAATTTTCACGAATAATTTTTTGTGGGACAGTGGTGTGGGGTGCTGCAAAGCGCTGGGGGCGCTTAGGAGTTCAGGCAGGAGGCAAGCGCGTAGCGCGCAGCCCCTGTGTCGGGGCGAACGCTTCCCCATCCACCGCGCCCCGGCGGGGCGCAAGACTGTGGGACGGGTGGGACAGTAGTTGGCACTTTTTTTACTCGCACACCTTCGGCGTGCGATGCCAAGGGGAATACTGACGGCACCGGGGTTGCTTCACCGGGGTTGCGCGCATTGCGCTTACCCCGGCCTATGTACTGTTACCCCCCTCGGGGGATAAATTGAAGGGTGGTACACTACACGCGCCATGGCGCGTCCCTACATTTGCTATCGGTATTCTATGGGTTGTGTCACGCGGGCGACGCATGCGTCGCCCCTACAGTTGGCGTTGGTTTCAAGTGAGACGAAGAAAGGCGCTGCCCGGGGGGGCGGCGCCTTTCGGTTAGAGGGTTATCGGGGGATTGTTACTTTACAGCTTTCTGCACTTGGATGGTGCCGTCGTCCATGGTCTTAACCACGATGTTGACACCGTCGACGGGCTCGGCGCTCTCAACGCCCTGGAGGTTGAAGTAGCGTACGCTCTTCACGCCCTGAGCGGCGGCGTCGATGTTTTCGATAGCCGTTTGCGGTTTCGTGGTGTTAAGCTTGACGGTCCATGCCTTGGTCTCTTCGCCCACTGTTACGGTGAGAGTGACCTCCTCGGTGCTTGCGTCGAGGATGTTGACCTGAGCGGGGTTGTTACCGGCGAATGCGAGAACGGGGTTGGAGAACGTCCAGGTAGCTCCGTCGGGGAGACCTACGTACATGATGTTGGTAACGTTGTCGTAGGTGTCGTTAGCGCCTTTGAGCACGACAGCGGCGGCGTTAGCTTTGGCCGCGTCGGAGTCGATACCCTTGAGAGTAGGCAGAGTGTATTGGTCGCCATATTCCCAAGCGTCGGCATCCTCGAGCGAGCGCAGACGGCGTGCGCCTGTGGTGGGAGCCTCTTCGGCCGAGTAGGCTGCGAGGTCCTTAACAGAGATTCCTGTGCCGTAAGTGTCGGCAGCGCCGAAGTCGGTAACGTAAGAAGCGTTGACGGTTACCTCAGTAGCGTCGTCGGCGGTAGCGCCCACGAGGGCGTTGTTGCAGCCCTTACCGATGTTGTAACCTCCGTCGATGGTGAGGTTGCTGAGCGCGGTACCGACGAGTCCGCCCGAAGCGCTCGAAGTAGCGGTGATGTCGGCCGCGTTGTAGACGTTGGTGTATACACCGCCGCCATTACCCAGGATGCCGCCTGCGTGGAACGCTCCAAAGACGGAGCCGAAGTTAGCGCAGTTGCTCACCTTGGTGTTGGCGTTGGCATTGGCGACACCGATGAGACCGCCTGCGAGGCCGTTGTTGGTGTAGTAAGAGTTGTTGTAGTAAAGTGTGCCGTAAACGTTACCCTTGTTGTAGCAGTTGTTGACGGTAGAGCTGATTGACTTACCGATCAGACCGCCGGCGATGCCCGACGCGCCTGCCTGATATCCGCTGATGGAAATAATACCGCGTACGAGACTCAAGTTGTAGGAGTCGTTGATGGTAAGGTTGGTGGCTTGTCCGGCGATACCTCCGGCGATAGAGTCGCCCTGGATGGTGCCGGCGCTGACAGAGCTGTAAATGGTGGTATTGCCTTCGCTTGCTCCGAGGATGCCGCCGAAAGCGCCCTTGATGCAACGCGAGCCGTTGATAACGCCCGCGAATACACACTCGTTGAACGTGGCATTGGCTGTAGAGCTACCTGCGATGCCGCCGAAGCCCTTGTTGGGAGCGGAAGTGCCTGTGCCAATCACATAGCCGTAGTATTCACAGCCCTCTTGTACACCGCGAGTGGCCTTACCCACGAGACCTCCGGTCCATCCTTGTCCCTGCACGTAAGCGCCTTCGAGGCCTACGCAGCCTTTGATTGTACCGTTGTTCAAGCCGGTGATGCCACCAACGTAGTTGGTGCCGTAAACCCATCCTTCTTCGCCGTTGTCGACGGTGCAGTTTTCGATTACGGTGTTGGCCGTCATGGTGTTGGACGAAGTGTAGTTGTAACCTGCGATAGCGCCCACGTAGTTTTTACCGGCGAAGTTGGCGTTGGTGAGGTTGAGGTTCTTGATTACGCCCTGGTTGTAGGAGAAGAAGCCGACGTAGCTTGCGTCGGTGTTGGCGTAGCTGATGCCGTTGATGGTGTGGTTGCCGCCGTCGAAGGTGCCGGTCCACTTGTGGCTGTTGTCGCCGATGGGCACCCAAGCGTAGCCTGTGGCGTCGATGTCGTCGGTGACGAGGACGAACTGATCGGTATAGTCCTTACCGTCTTCGTTGATGGTAGAGGCGAAGAAGGCGAGTTCCTCGAGGTTACTGATCAGGAAGGGGTCTTTCTCGGTGCCGCTGCCTTGCAGCGCGTCGACTGTCGGGATTTTGAATGTAGAGCCGTCGGTGTAATAGATTTTACCGCTTGCTTTGGCTCCGGCGGGATACCAGGTGTTGTAGAAGTTGTAGATTTTATCGGCTGTTTCGCCTGTCTCAGTGTCGGTCTCCGGCATAATGAGCAGAGTGTTCCAAGCTCCCCAGACGATTTCGTTCTCGTCGGCTGTGCCGCTGATGCTGTTGTCCTCGGTGGGGGCACCGCTCTCGTCGAGTCCGCTGGTGAACACGTCGTAGTAGTTTTTGCCACTGTCGGGGGTGTAGTCGGTGAGCACTTGGCTGGTGATGGTGGCGTCGCCGCCCTTAGCCAGGTTGATTGCGATGGGGTTGTCCTCATATCCGGCGAAGTGGTAGACGGTGACGGTCTTGGGCGCTGCCTGCTCGATCCACACGGGGATGGTGCTGGTGGTTTCGCCGGTCACCATCTCCATAGCGCCGTTGGAGGGTTTCATCACCACGTTCTGTGCAAACTGGAAGAAGCCTTGGCTGAAGCCGATGCCCACCCTTTGGTCGAACGAGATTGAGCCGTCCTCGTTGATGGTGCCTACGATGGGAGTGGTGGTGTCGAAGGCGGAGCCATAGGTGCCGTAGTAGATGTCGGCATCATAGTAGGTGTTGTGGTACGCCACCTGTCCCGGAGTGATGATGATTTGGCTGTTGGCGACGTCGAGCTCGGCATTCAGCGTGTTGTAGCCGTAGGCGGTGAAGCCGTCGATGTGGAGGCTGTCGCCCTTCTCGTTGATGCTGATGGTGGGATAGGAGTCGTAGAAGTCGATGCTGAGCAGGGTGGTACCGGTCATGCGGTAAGTGCCCACTACGTCTTCCATCGAGCTTACTGCCTTAAGCGCTTTGGCTTTGGCCTTGGTGGCGGGCTTGATGTTGTCGGAAAGACGAGTCGCGGCCACCTTTTCGGTGTTGATTACTGTAGTCGCCTGCTGGGAGAGGCGGCTATTGGTCTTCGAGGTCGTGGTAAGCGACTGAATGCCCGCATTAACAGCGAATGCACCTGCCACTACCGCGACCGCACTGAGCAATAAAGTAGTTCTTTTTTTCATAAAAAAACAGGGTTAGTGTTTAACAATTATTACCTAAATTGCTGCAAAAGTAATACATTTTCTTGAAACGACAATAGAAAATGACGATTTTTTTATTTTTTGTCGGTTTGCGGGGGGCGCGGGGGGGCGTCGCCCCTACAGTAATTGTTGGTTTCAATCGTTTTGGGTAAAGGAGTGGGGCGGGAAGCGGTTGCTTCTCGCCCCACCGAGGGGATGGATATTTAGTGCTTTAGTGAGTAATCGTTCACTGTCGACACTAATAGGGGATAGGGTCTATTAGTTGCTGCTGGCGCTGAGGATGATAGCGTAGAGGTCGCTGATGTCGCCCGCGTTGACGTTGCCGTCGTTGTTGAGGTCGGCACGCTTGATGATCTCCTCGTTGGTCTCAGTGCCCAGGATTACGCCGTAAACCGCCGATACGTCGCCCGCGTTGACGTTTCCGTCCATGTTGACGTCGCCCGGTGCGTAGGGATCGGGGTCGGGACCGCTTTCGCCTTGCTTAACGTGGACGATGTACTCAGCGCCATCGTAGTAGAACTTGATGTCGGCCTCGCGGCTGGTGGTGCCTTCGGGCAGCGCCTCGGCTGCGAAGGTGATGGTTACGCCACCGTTGAAGGCGCGAGAGGTCTCGCCGGTAGTCTCGTCGGTTACCTCATCGTATTGGTTCTCCATGCTGATGGTGAGCCACTCGGGCACATCCTCGCCGTCGACAGTCTCGACAGTCCAAGCGCCGTAGCCGTATTGCGATTGCACCTCAATAACAGCCTCTCCACCTTCAGGTGCGATTACAACCTCTTCGTCCTCACCATGGATGTAGTTGAACTCGATGTCGTATTGGAAGTTCCATGCCGAGTTGTAGCTGTAAGGCTCTTTCGAGCCCCAGCGATAGTTGGCGTTGCCCATATACTCCTCGTCGTTCCAATTGAAAGTGATGAAAGCGTTCTTCTCGGTAGCTATGTTCTCATTGCTAAGTAAGAAAGTGGGATTTATTTGTGCTTCCTCGGAGGTGACGATTACCATGATCGGGCCGTCGATAACGAGGGGTACATCGAGACCGGAGACGGGGTCGGGCATTGTAAGATTCTCAAAAGAGATGAATGTATATTCGCCTGATACGGGATCAACGGTTGATTCGGCGGTGGTCAGAACGTCGTCGGTAAAACCGGTGTACATACCTTTGTCGTCGGTCTTAGCTCTTACGATTTTCAGGTTGACGGTGCCTCCGGCCTCTTCGCAAGAAGCGATGAAGTGAACCGCATTGAGCACATAGGGCTTTTGGAAACCTACGAACTCGGCATATCCCTTAAGGGTGGCCTCGCCTTCGGGAACATCGTCGTAAATCTCGCTCATGTCGGTGACGTTGGTCTCGAACTGAGAGGTGTAGTAGGCGCCATCCCAAGAGTGGTCGCTTTGGCAGGCCAAGTAAGTGCGGCCCGTCGAAGAGCTGGTGAAGCAAGCACCGCCGGGTTTCATGTAGGACCAAGAGTAAGTTGAGTCGTTAGCGGTTAGTTCGGGAGCGAAGATGTATTCGTTTTGAAGCTGCTGAACGAGCGTGGTAGCGCTACCGCCATCAACTGCTGTGCTATCGGCCATACCGGTGTAGTAAGTCCAATTAATTGTGGCTCCTTCTTGGGTATACGCTGTGAAAGTGGCTTCAGAGAAAGCCGGGCAGTATTGCATGAAGTTACCGCCATAGCCATGGAAATCGATGGAGTAACCGCAATAGAACTGGCCCAGAGTGCGGCTGTACCATGCGGGGGTGGTAGCGGCAGCGTCGGCTTTAAGCGATATGAGTTGGCCTGCCTTGCTTGCTTCCATCTTCATGGGGATAACGACTTTGTTTTTGTCGGGTGTGATGCTGTGATCAATCATCACCGGGGCGGGCATGTTGGCAATGGGCTTTTGGTAAGCCTTCTCGACGTTCATGACCTTGGCGGTTACGCCGAGGGCGAGAACAGTTGCCATCGAAAGAAGTACTAATTTTTTCATAAACGTTACTTTAAATTAAACACTAAAACAAAAATTTAAATTCTCTCAATTATTAAACCTATTATTGAAGAATAATCGCGGGGTGCCTCGTTGGCTTGGCGGTCGCCGCTTAAGCTTAGCGCGCCCCGCGATATGGATCAGTCGTAAGTTGTTGGGTTTAGAAAGTGAGCGTCATCACGTCGTCGGCGTTAGCCTTCGAGGTGGCCTTCATTGGGTTGGGACACATCACGTTGTCGGCGCTGAGAGTGAAGTCGGCGCTCGTTAAGAGGTCGACGAGTTTTTTGAAACTCTCTACTCGGGTGTAGTGTTGTCGTCCGTTGTTGTCGCCATAGTCGTTGTTGGAGGTGTCGATGCTGAGACGGAAGGTGTTGTCGTCCACTCGGTTGAGGTCGAAGTAGATGTTTCCGGCCGTTTTGGCGTTACGTCCGCTCAGGAATCGCATTGTCATTTTCCCGGTTTTCTTGTTGAACGTGAGCGAGAAACCACCGAAGCTCGAGTTCTTGAACACAACGGGAATCTCCTGTTCTATTTGCTCGTAGAGCGTGAGGAAGTTACCGCCGAGCGTCTCCTTGGCGGTATTCCAAGTGACGCCGTTGGTGAAGATGGTTGCGAGCGGGTCGGCTACGATACGCGTCTTGCCGTCGTCGGTGCAGAGTAGAGTGCCGTCGGGCTGGAAGGCGAAGTTCTGGATCGCTATTTCCTGCTGGCGGTCGTGGTCTTGCACGAAGTCGAGCGGGTGCAGGAAGCGGATGCCACCCGGTGTCACCACGCAGTTTTGCTTCTCGGTGAGAGTGACGGCGTCTTTCCCGTAGGGGTAGAAGCTCATCACCTGCGAGGCGGCGTTCTTGACCACGAATCTCACGCCGGCCCCCGTCTCGAGGTAGAGGCTGTCGATTTCCGAGCTGAAGTTGGAGTTGATACGGTTGGTGACGGCGGTCATGTATTCCTTGTCGTCGATGCCGGAGTCGAGTCGGTTCATGATTATGGTGTAGCCCGTCTTCTTGCCGCGCAGTACGCAGGAATTGTCGGTTGTTGCCATCACCATGAACTCGTAGTCGCCCTCGTGTCCGCGTCCGGTCTCACGAGTGTCGGAGGTGTCGGGGATGTCGGCGGGGTCGCTGAAAGTGTGCAGCACGCGGTTGTAGGTGTTGAAGGTGAGCACGGGTCCGTTGTCGGCCACGATGTCCCAGAGCGAGACGTCGGATCGGTATCCGCCGATGTATTTGTTGTCGCCGGCTACGGTCACTGAGCCGTTGTCGGAGAACGTGACGACGAATGCGTAGCCCGGTTCGTTCTCGTTGCAGAAGTACTGCATTACCCATTTTCCGCCTTTGTCGGCGAAATAGGAGCGGTAGGTTACGATCGCCTTGTCGAGCCTGACGGCGGCGCTCTCGTCGAATACGTCGTCAACCTCGGTGGGGGCGCAAGCCGTGAACCCGAGCAGGAGCGTCATCAAAGCTGATATGTTGCAAAGAAATTTCTTCATAGTTGTCTGAATTTTTCGTGTTGTGACAAGAATTACTTAATGTCGGTAACCTGCTTGCGCAGTTCCTCGAGGTTGAAGTTGAGCTGGCGATACTGCACTATTTGGCGCAGCTTATCGAGGTCGATGCCCCATTCCTCGGCGAACCAAGTGCGGGCGATTTGCACCTTCTGGTTGAGCACTGCCACGCCGTCGACGCCGTCGGTGTCCTCAACATCGTAGACGATGATGCGGTTGCCGCTGCTGTCCTTGCCGGTGCCGAAGTACTTGTTGTCGCCCTCGTGCACCACTTGGCTCTCTTTGCAGTAGGTTGGGCCGTTGGAGGCGTCGTTGTTCTTGTAATAGTAGTAGCAGTAGTAGGTCACGTTGTCGGCGAGTTCATCCTCGGCGTCGGTGGCCCAACCGCGGCTTGCCATGTCCATCCAGTGGTCCCAGTCCTCTTGGGTCTTGGTGATGTAGTTGGCGATAATCTCGGCGAAGTCTTCACGCATCTCGCTCGAGCCGTAGGTGGAGATGAAGCCCAGCGATGCCACCACGCCCTCGTCGCGGTCCTGCCAGTTGCTCGAGTCGTAGTGTCCGAGCGAGATGAGCTGGAACTCGCGTGGGATGGTCTTGGTCTGGTGCAGGATGTGCGAGAACTCGTGGTGCATGGTTTTGAACATGTACTCGTTGAGCGACGCGAAGTCCTCGGTGTTCATCTCGTTGACGCGGAAGATGCTCACCTTGATGCCGCCCTCGGCGAGACCGAGGATCATGGTGCCCGAGGTGGGGTTGTAGGCGGGCGAGCCGATGAGCATGATGATGCGCGGACCGTAGGTCTTGAGGAACTCCTCGCTGCCCGTCACTTCCTTGTAGGCGTCGAACCATAGATACTTTGTGAGCACGGCCACGTCGAGCGACTGGCTGTAGCTTGCGGGCACGAGGTTGTAGTTCATGTTGGTGCCCACGTCCTCCATCTTGTACTGATAGTCGAGGTTGTAGACGTCGAGGAAGTTGGTTTTCAGCCATTTGTCGAGCTGATAGGAGTAGGAGTTGGGGTCGAGCTCGCTTTTGGGATCGGGGAAGATGGTCTCCCCGAGCTTATCCTCGCTACAAGAGGCCGCTGTGAGGCCAATGCCGGCCACGAGCGCTATTGCGGCCAATATGTGGAAAAATCTGTTACGTTTCATAATTCATCATTTGCCATAATAGGGTTGAACACTGGTGGAAGCCGCGGGATCCGACTCCTTAGGTTTCTTCTCGTGATAGCGGTTGTTGTCTTCAAGTCCGGCGGCGATAATCTCGTTGGGGATTTGCAGCGCGTAACGGAGGTCGAGCTTTTCGAGCGTGACTTTGTCGTATCGGCCGATGTAGTGGTCGAGCGAGAGTCCGAATCGCTTGATGTCGAACCAGCGGAGTCCGGTGTGGACGGTCTCGATACGGCGGAAGTGCTGGATGCATTGCAGGATCGGGAGGATGTCGGCTGTGACGTGATATTTGTCGCTGGGGCATACCTCGTCGATTGCGATAGGCTTGGCGATGCCGTAGTAGAGCGAGTCCTGATAGCGCTCGCCGAGGTCAGCCTTACGGCTGAGGTTTCGCGCGTACTTCTCGGCCGCGGTGGTGTAGAAGTTGACGATCGAGGCCTTGGTGAACTCGGTCATACGGTCGTCGGTGGCGGTGTAGTGGCGACGTGCCTCGTCCCACACCTTGAGGTCGGCCAGACAGCCGTCGACGTCGCCCAGGAAGAGCTTAGCCTCGGCGCGGCAGAGGAGCGTCTCCTCGCCGTAGAACTCGCGGCGCACGATGTGGCAGTAGCCGATGCCGGCGATCTTGTCGGTGTACTCGAATTGCTCGGCCACGTTGGCACCGAAATAGGCACCGTACTCTTGGCTACCCGGGGTGAACGAGCAGTTTAAGAAGCAGGGGTGCATGGAGAATTTCTCGCCGGTGGCTTGGCTGGAGTAGTGGCAGTTGGCCCAAGTGGGGCCGGGGCCTTGGATAGTGGCGCGCTTGGCCTCGCGTCCGGGCAGGTAGCGATAGCCCCGGAAGTGGCGCCACCAGGTGCTGTAGGTCGCGAGCACCATGAAGTTGGACTGGTCCTGAGTGTTGCAATAGTATCGTCCGAAGTCGCTGAGGTAGCGCAGGCTGGCGTTCGACCATAGCTTGCTCATGTAGGGAGCGGGGTCGACGCCTGCTCCGCCGAAGGCGGCGTCGGCGTATTGTACCACCTTCTCATATTCGCGCTTGTAGAGGTAGAAACGAGCGGCGAAGGCGTTGGCGGCAGCCTTGTTGAAGTGGTATTTGGGCACCTCGTAGTAGCTATCGTTGATCAGAGGCAGACCCTCGAGCAGGTCGCGCTCGATTTTGCTGTAGGTTTCGGTGAGCGTGCCTCGCTGATAGCTCACTTGCACCTTAGTCTCGGGTGCGGTGATGTAGGGGATGCCGGGGTAGCTTTGGCTCAGTTGCTCACCTCGCCAGGGCATACAGAACACGTTGGCGAGCAGCCAGTGGTGGTAGGCGCGTATTACGAGGGCCTCGCCCTTGACAGCTTTCAGCTCGTCGCTTGTGTTGCCTGCGGCTTCCATTTCGGCCACCTCTTCGAGCACGGCGTTGGCGCCGGCGATTGCGTGGTAGGCCTCTTCCCAAACCTCGCTTGGCGAGTCGCTGCCGCTTTCGGCGCGGATGTCTTCCCAGGCGAAGCCTTCGTCGTCGTTGCGGGTGTAGGAGTTGAGGTTGTAGCGTACTCCGGCGTCGCTGGGCGAGTTCTCGTCGATGAGGTTGTCGGTACCAATCTCGCAGATGTTGGCGTAGTTGGCCCGCATGTAGCTGGTGCCGAGCAGCAGTCGCAGTTGCTCGACGTTGGTGAGCGTGACGCGTGTGTCGGTTTCCTTATCGAGGAAGTCCTTGCACGAGCTGAGCGACACCGTTAGTGCAACTGCCATTAATGCTATATATTTCAGTTTCATATATTGTACTTGTGTTGATAGTTCAATAAAAAACGATTCACTAAATCTCCATGATCCGGCGCATTAGAGACCGATGCGCAGTGTGAGAGTAAACTGCTTGGGAGTAGGCGTAGCCACACCGCCGCTGTTGAAGAACTCGGGGTCTTGACCGTTGAGCTTCTTGTCGGCATAGAGCAGACAGAGGTTGGTGGTCGAGAGCTTGACGCTGGCGCTTTGGAGGCGCAGAGCCTTGAGCGCGCGCTTGGGAAGGTCGTAGGAAAGCGATATCTCCTTGAGTCGGATGAAGCCGCCGTTGGCGATGCGCTCGGTAGAGTAGTTGTAAGCGTTGTAGGCGATGCTGAGCTGGCTGATGTTGGCGTACTGACGGCGCGACGCGATGGTCGGGACAGTGGTATAAGCCTCGTCGCCCGGCATTACCCAGCGGTTCTTGAACTCCTTGGGGTGAGCTGTCATGTCGCTGTAGCTTGCCGAGAAGTCGGGGCTCAGGCGGAGCTTGTTGCCGAAGGAGTAGGTGAGGAATACGTTGAGGTGGAAGCCCTTCCACGAGAAGTTGTTGCCGAAGCCGCCGGTGATGGTGGGATCGACGGGACCCTCATACTTGAGGTGTCCGAGCTTGTCGAACTCCTGGAAGTAGATGTCGGTGATAGTAACCTCGCCGTTCTCGTTGATGTGTTGGGGCAGACCGTCGCTGGTGAGGCCCACGAAGGGAATCGAGAAGATGGCGCGCACGGGATAGCCCTGGAGGGGGAAGCCGGTGCCTTGCACGAGGTCGATCACGCGCGAGCGGGACACAAGTTTGGTGATTTTGTTCTTCGCGTAAGAGAAAGTCCAGTCGGTTGTCCATGAGAAGTCGCCTTCCTTCACTGCCTCGAAGTTCTTGGTGGAGATGGTGAACTCGACACCGTGCGACTTCATCTCGGCCACGTTGGCATACTTGCTGGTGACACCACCCACACCCTGGGTGAAGACGCGTCCGATCAGGTCGTAGTTGTTACGCTTGTACCAGTCGAAGGTGAGGTTGATGCGGTTGTGATAGAAACCGAGGTCGACACCCACGTCAAACTCGTGCTTCTTCTCGTAGGTAAGCTCCTCGTTGGCGATATCCTCGAGATAGAGGGTAAGCTCCTTATCGTAGGTCTCGGGACGCCAGGGCTGGTAGGGGTAGTAGATGGGGAGAGCGTTCGACACGCTTGCGGGGCCGGCGTCGGCGGTAAGCGAGTAGCTCAGGCGCAGCTTGGCGTAGCTCCACGCGCCGCTCTTGTAGAAGCGCGCGCGCTGGAAGAAGGGCTCTTCGCTTGCGTTCCATGCTCCGGAGATGTTCCATGTGGGCAGCCAGCGCGACTTGGTGCTCTTACCCAGCTTGTTGGAGCCTTCGTAGCGGAATGTGCCGTTGATGATATAGCGTCCGGCGAAGGAGTAGCTGCCGGTGGCGAAGTAGGCTTGCGAGCGGCGATAGGTCCAGCTGTCGCTGAAGTAGTTGGCGTTCTCCTCGCTTTGCTGCTTGAAGTAGTGCCAATCGGTGAACGGGAGGTTACCGTTCTCGTAGACGATGCCCACACCGTCGAACACCTCGACGTGGCGGTCGATCTTACCGGCCTCCATACCAGCCATGACGCTCATGATGTGGTCGCCGAAGCTCTTGTTGTACTGTCCCATGGCGCGGAAGTCGTATTGCGACATCGAGTTGACGCGGTGGAACAGGAAGCCGCCCTTAGGCAGCACTGTTTCGGGCAGCGCGCCCTCTTCGTTGGGATCGGTGTAGAGGTAGGGGTTGCTGTCGCGTATGGTGGCGTTCTCGGGGATGATACCTGCGCGATAAGCGTTTGCCTGGTTGCTGTTGTCCTTCACGTAGTGGTTGTTCTCGCTCTTGTTGTAGCGATAGCTACCGATTACGTTGAACTCGAGTCCCTGAATGGGACGCCAGTTGATTTCGCCCTGGAACTTGAGGTCGGTCACGCTCAGGTCGATATAGTTGTTCTCCAACTCGTGGAAGATGTTGAAGTCGGCATAGTTACGCGTGTAGGTCGCGTTGGGGTCCATGGTACGCGACGTGTTGAGGGCGTAGCTGTAGGGGTTGATATCGAAGCCGCGACTCACTGCACCGTTCACGGGGTCGACGTCCTGGCTCAGTGTGCCCGGCGCGCGCTGCTTGCGGTAGCTGTCTTGGTTCAAGATCTTGACACGCAGCGTCTTCGAGAGGTCGTAGCTGGCGTTGGCGTTGAAGGTGTAACGCGTCACCTCGCTCTGCTTGGTCCATCCCGGGTCGTACATTACCGATGCCGAGGTGTAGAAGCGTCCGCGGTCGGTACCGCCGCTGATGCTCACGGCGTGGTTCATCATCACGTTGGTGTTGAAGAGGAGGTCGAACCAGTCGGTGTTACGGAACTCAGCCTCACGCAGATAGCTGTTGCGTGCGGCGAGGGTGTTGGGCAGGCCGTAGCCCGTTGCGGGATCGTAGCGGTCCATGAGCTTGTACATGGTACCGTAGATACCCGAGCTCGAGCTGTTGGCGAGGGCGGCGAAGTTGAGCCATCCCTTTTGCTCCATCTCCTTGTAGATACCCATCTGCTCCTGCGAGTTGCTGATGTTGAACTCGCTGTAGCGCGGCTTGAGGCGCATGGTGAACTCACCGGTGTAGTTGATGGCGGTGTGTCCCGAGCGTCCTTGCTTGGTGGTTACGACAATCACACCGGCCATGGCGCGCGCGCCATAGATCGATGTTGCGGAACCGTCCTTAAGGATTTGGAACGACTCGATGTCGTCGGCGTTGATACCTGCGATGGCGCTCGCGATCAGGGTCTCGGCATCACCGCTCGAGAGGGCGTCGGCGTCAAGCTCGACGTTGTCCTCAAGAATCACACCGTCGACCACCCACAGCGGCTTGCTGTTGCCGTAGATTGAAGTCGCACCGCGTACGCGGATCTTGGGTGCGGTACCGAAGGTACCCGACACGTTTTGCACACTCACACCGGCCGCGCGTCCCTCTAGCGAGCGGCTTACGTCGCTCACACCGTCGAGCTTTGTCTTGTCGGCGTTGATGCTGGTGGCGGCACCGGTAAAGAGTCGTTTGTCCACTTTTTGATAACCGGTAACGACAACCACATAGAGCATCTCACTGTCGCTCTCGATGGTAATGGTCATCGTTCCCGACTGCACTTGCACGTCGACAGGTTTAAAACCTACTGCCGAGATTACGATGTGGCTCTTCGCGCTCGCAACGGTGAGCTCAAAGTTGCCGTCAAAGTCGGTCGACGTGCCGTTTCCGGGTTTGCCCTTCTCGATGACGGTAGCACCGATGGCGGGCTGATTACCCTCCTTCTCGATAACGACGCCCTTCACCTTCACCTGCGCTCCCGCGGTAAAGGCAAGCATCGCTACTGCCAGGAGTAATAACATCTTTTTCAAACTCATAAGCACTAATAAATCTTTTGTTTATACAATAATTATTTTTACCTATTTAATAAAAGCGAAGGCCAGGTGTGATTTCAAAATGTTAAAAAGCACATTTGTCCATTGAACTTCGCAATAAAACCTAAAACAACCCATGCTCGCGACAGCGTATGCGTCGCAAAGCGAAAGTAACCCTATTGCGCTGACTATCAGCAAGAATTCGTGCCTTTGAGGCGCAAAAATCCCTGTAAAATGGCGCAAAGATTGCGCAAAATTATTAACTTTTTTTCAAATAGCCTAATTTTTGTTGATAAAATTAACGTTTTTGTTTGAAAAAAGTTTCAATTCGTCACAAAAACGCTGCTTCAGATAGGTGAGGCGTCCGGCGTAGCGGTCGGATTTGCGGACGTTATAAAACAACAAACCCCACACATACGTCGCAAGCTCCTTAATGTGGGGCTAACTTATAGTATCTACCTCTTGCGAGGTAGAATTTTTTCAGGGTGGGACAGTGGTGTGGGGGGTGCTGCAAAGCGCCGGAGGCGCTTAGGAGTTCAGGCAGGAGGCAAGCGCATAGCGCGCAGCCCCTGTGTCGGGGCGAACGCTCCCCCATCCACCGCGCCCCGAGGGGCGCAAGAGCGTGGGACAGTGGGTACATTTTTTCATTTATAATTTATAATTTTAATTGGGACAAAGGTATGGTGTGGGAGAGGAGTGGGGCAAGAATATTTGCGTATGGATTTGTGTGGTGTTGTGAAAAGTTGTAATTTTGTGGTGTAATTTGTTGTTTACAAGGAGATAATGTGGCTTTGTAAGGCTTGACTGCAAGTGCTAAATAGTGTTTAATTTCGTTTATAGCGTGCTCGGAGGGCGATTTTTTCGCCTTTTAGCACGCTATAAACGGAAAAATGTTCCGGAGAGAAGCGATAATTTTGAATATTTTGGTTGCTTTTGCAAGTCGTGAGGTGAGATTTTTGCTTAGATTTTTGGGGAGGGAATTGCGGGTTTGTCGTGAAAAAGTTGTAACTTTGCCGATTGATTTGCGCGATTGATGTCGAAAGAGACGATGAAACGGCTGAAGGCGTGCGTGGTTGTGCCGAGCTACAACAACGGCGCTACGCTTGTGGAGGTGCTTGAGGGCATCGCCGCTGAGTGTGCCGACGTGATAGTGGTTGTGGACGGCAGCACCGACGACACCCGCGAGCGATTGCAGGCGCTGTCGCTTTCGCTCGACGTTATCTATTTCGCTACAAACCAAGGCAAAGGCGAGGCGTTGAAGGCCGGATTCAGGCGCGCGGCCGAGCGCGGTTTCCGCTATGCTGTCACCATCGACAGCGACGGCCAGCATTATCCGTCCGATATTCCGCGGCTGGTGGCAGCGGTTGAGGCTAATCCCGGAGCGCTCGTGGTGGGCTCGCGCGGTATGCGTCACGACAATATGCCCGGCGGCAACAGTTTCGCCAACCGATTCAGCAACTTCTGGTTCGCTGTTCACACTTGGCGCCGTCTGCCCGACACCCAGACCGGTTTTCGCTTGTATCCGCTGCGGTTCGCGGCTCGCCAGCGTTGGCTGACCTCTCGCTACGAGGCCGAGCTGGAACTGCTTGTACTGGCCGCCTGGCGAGGTATAGAACTCGTGCCGGTTGCAGTGAGGGTGTACTATCCTCCGGCCGAGGAGCGCGTGTCGCACTTCCGACCCGTGTACGACTTCGCGCGCATCTCGCTGCTCAACACCGTGCTGTGCGGGTTGGCCGTGGTGTACGGCTATCCGCGCATGATTTACAATAAAGTGGTAAAACTGCTAAAGAAATGACAAAGGACGACAGCAACAAAGCATCGCGCGAGCCTCGCAAGGCTCCATTGACACCCGGAAGGCTGTTGCGCTCGCTGTTTGCCATCACCTTCTTCGTGACGATGATGTATCTCTTTGTCATACCTTATACCTGGGCGTATTTCACCTTCGGCAAAGCGACCGAGGAACGGCGGCTGCGCTACCGGCGATGGTTGCAGGGGCTGTCGCGATATGTGATTTACCGTGTTCCCGGTGTCAAGTTCCGGCTCGACAATAGTATCGGCGAGCGGTTCGGCACCCCCTCGATAGTGATTAGCAATCACCAGTCGCACCTCGACCTTATGTGCCTGATGATGCTCACTCCGCGGCTCGTGTTCCTGACCAACGACTGGGTGTGGCACAATCCGTTCTACGGCTATGTGATACGCCGCGCCGAGTTTGTGCCCGTGAGCGACGGCATCGAGGCCAACATAGCGAAGTTGCGCGAATTGTACGGGCGCGGCTACAGCATCGCCGTGTTTCCCGAGGGCACCCGCAGCCGCGACGGCAAAGTGGGGCGTTTCCACAAGGGGGCGTTCTACCTGTCGCGCGAGCTTGGCGCCCCCGTGCTGCCTATCTACCTGCACGGCTGCTACGATGTGCTTCCGCGTCACGACTTCATGCTGCGCCGCGGGCGGATTGACGTGGTGGTGGGCGAGCGCGTGGCGCGCGCCGCGATGCGAGGCGACTTGGGCGCTGTCACCCGTGAGCGTCGCCATAGGTTTATCGATGAGTTTGAGCAACAAGAGCAAAAGTTGAGACAATGTCAAAGCGATGTGTGATAATAGGTAGCGGCCTGGGCGGGCTGAGCTGTGGCGTGATACTGTCGCGCAACGGTTACGATGTGACCGTGCTCGAGCAGGGCGCGCAGCCCGGAGGCTGCCTGCAGGCGTTCAGTCGCGCCGGCGCACGGTTTGAGACCGGGATGCACTTTTTGGGCAGTTGCGACCGCGGCCAAGTGCTGCACCGCCTGCTGCGCTACCTGGGCGTGCTCGACCGCATAACGCTTTCGCGCCTCGACCCGCGGGGCTACGACGTGATTTCGCTTGGCGGCGAGCGCTTCGCGATGGCCAACGGCCGCGAGTCCTTTATCGCCGGCCTTGCCGAGCGATTCCCCGGCGAGCGCGACAATCTTCGCCGCTATTTCGAGCTGGTGGAGAAAGTGGCCGGCGCGTCGTCGCTTCACAACCTGCGCCATGCCGACCGCGACACCGCCACGCTCGCCACCGAATATCAGCTACGCTCGATCGACGATGTGCTCGACCGGGTGATAGCCGACGAACTGCTGCGCAACGTGCTGGTGGGCAGCATGCCGCTGTATGCCGCCGAGCGCGGCAAGACTCCGTTCGCTACCCACGCCTTTATCACCAACTTCTACAACCGCAGCGCGTTTCGCGTGGCCGGCGGCAGCGACAGTATCGCCCGCGCGCTGGTGGCCGAGATTGAGAGCGCAGGCGGCCGCGTGGAGTGCAACCGTCGCGCCACCAAGATAGAATGTGACGCCCACCGCGCCACGGCGGTGCTTGCCGGTGACACGCGCTACGAGGCCGACATCGTGATAGCCGCCATCCACCCGGCGCGGATGCTGGAGTTGTGCGACTCGCCACTGTTGCGCCCCGTCTATCGGCGGCGAGTGGCGTCGATGCCCATGACCACCGGTTGCTTCACCGTGTATATCAAGTTCAAGCCAGGCGCGATGCCATATATGAACCGGAATTTCTACGGCTATCGCGGACGGTCGCCGTGGGGCTGCGAACTCTACACTCTCGAGGAGTGGCCCAAGGGCTACCTGTATATGCACTATTGCGACGGCGAGGCGAGCGGCTACGCAACGTCGGGGCAGGTGCTGTCGTATATGAACTATGCCGACGTGGCTCGCTGGAGCGGCAGCCGTGTGGGGCGTCGCGGCAATGATTACGAGGATTTCAAGCGCGCCCATGCCGAGCGGCTTATAGCCGAGGTGGAGCGCGAGCACCCTGGGTTTGTGGCGAGCATTGAGCGATATTGGACCTCGACGCCGCTCACCTATCGCGACTATACCGGCAGCGAGGGCGGCTCGATGTACGGCATCGCCCGCGACATCAACTTGGGACCCGCGGCAAGGATACATCACCGTACGCGCGTGCCCAACCTGCTGCTGGCCGGCCAGAACGTCAACTCGCACGGCATATTAGGTGTGCTCGTGGGCACCATAGTCACGTGCTCCGAGTTGCTGACGTCCGAAACGATATTCAACCAAATAATGGAGACTGAGAAATGAGCGGTAAGAGAGTAGTCATAATAGGCGGAGGCATAGGCGGCCTGTTCACGGGCGCGCTGCTGAGCCGCGAAGGCTATCGAGTGACCGTGCTCGAGAAGAACGCGACAGCCGGCGGCGGCTTGCAGACCTTCACGCGCGGTGGCCTGACGTTCGAGACCGGGATGCACATCCTGGGCGGACTGCGGCACGGCGGCTCGGTGTACAAGATATGCAACTATCTGGGCATCATGGATAAGATTGACATCGTAGATGCCGACCACGACTGCATGGACCAAATCGACTATCTTGACGAGGGGCTCACTTACAGGCTACCCGAGGGTCGTGAAGCATTCGGCCGCTATCTTGCAGAGCGTTTCCCCGATGAGCGGCAAGGCATAAGCGACTATCTCGACGCCATCTATCGCATTGCCGACGAGGTGGACTTCTTCTACCTGCGCCCGAGCTCCGGCGGCTTCAAGACCTATAGCGAGGAATTCACGATGGCGGCCGACCGGCTGATAGAGAAATACATAGGCGACGCGCGCTTGCGCGAACTGTTGGCATATATGAATCCGATGTATGGCGGCGTGCGGGGCGTTACGCCGGCCTACGTCAACGCGCTGATCAACGTGCTGTATATCGACGGCGCGAGCCGGTTTGCCGGCGGCAGCAGTCAGCTGGCCGCGGCGCTTTGCGACGTAATCGCGGCCAGTGGCGGCGAGGTGCTTACCGGGCAAGAAGTGACGCGTCTCGCCATAGACAGTGAGCGAAGGGCTTGCGGCGTGTTTACCGCCTCGGGCGGGCATTTTAGCGGCGACATATATGTGAGCGCCATCCACCCGTCGCGGCTGGTCGACCTTGCCGACGAGGGTGCGTTCATGCGCGCCTACACGCGGCGCATGCACAGTCTGCCCAACACCTACTCGGCGTTCATCGTGTTTGTGGCGCTAAAGCCCGATAGTTTCCCCTATATCAACCACACGTGCTACTGCCAGGACCGCTTCGGCAGCGTGTGGCATCTGAGCGAGGACGACGACCGCTGGCCGCGCGGCTTCATGTATATGACGCCCGCCGAGCGCGCACAAGGCCCTTACGCCACAAAGATGATTATAAACTGCCTGCTCCCTTACAGCGCTGTGGCACAATGGCGCGACACCACGCTCGGGCATCGCGGTCGGGAGTATGAACGCTGGAAAGAGCGCCGTGCCGCCCGCGTGTTGAACAGCATGGAGCGGCTGTACAGCGGCTTTGGCGACTGCGTGGAGCGCGTGTGGACAGCGTCGCCGCTCACAATACGCGACTATTACAATCAGCCCGAAGGCTCACTGTACGGCATCAGCAAGGACTGCAACAACCTGATGGCATCGCAAATTCCGGTGTGGACCAAAGTGCCGAATCTTTACCTGACGGGGCAGAACATCAACCTGCACGGAATATGCGGAGTGCCGCTCACGGCTATGCTCACATCGCAGGCGATAATAGGCGATAACAGCCTAACTGAAAAGATAAACCACTATCACGAGAGTTATGGATAAGATAAAGATGAAACTCATATACCCGCGCTGGAAAAAGTTGCCTGGACAGACCACGTTCAACCTGCCGCCGCACGGCCCGGTGGCTTTTGCCGCCACGTTGCCCGAATGGGTGGAAGTGACGTTTACCGACGAGAACGTTGAGGCGATCGACTTCGACGAGGAATGCGACATCGTGGCGCTGTCGATGATGCTGTCGACTCAGGTTAAGCGCGGCTGGGCTATAGCGGCGGAGTATCGGCGCCGCGGCAAGCCCGTGATGGCCGGCGGCATCTCGGCCATGCTTCACGCCGAGGAGATGGTGGAGCACGTCGACAGCCTGTTTCTGGGCGAAAGCGAGGGCCGGATGGAAAGCGTAATGAACGACTTCGTGCAGGGCCGGCTAAAGAAAGTGTATAATTACATGGGGCAGATGCCTCCGATTGAGAATGTGGGTCCCTGCAGGCGCGACCTCTACAAGCGCGAGCTTTATAACCACAAGGGTGTGCAGATGGTAGATTTGTTCCATGCCTCGCGCGGTTGCCGCTTCAGTTGCTATCCGTGCGCGGTAAGCTATCTGGGCGGTCGCCGCTTCCGTCCGCGACCCATCGACGCTGTGGTTGAGGATATGGCGGCAATCGACAACAATCGCCTGTTTATAGTCGACAACTCGCTGGCACAGAACAAGGAGTGGGAGAAAGAGCTCTTCCGCGCCATCGCTCCGCTGAAAAAGAAGTGGATTTCCCACACGATTGAGGACGACGACGAGGTGCTTCAGCTCGCCTACGACGCCGGCGCGTGGTATGTGTATCAAGCTATTTACGACACAAGCGACTACATCAAGGAGCGTGTGAAACGCTATCACGACCACGGGATAGGTGTCGAAGGCACAATCCTGCTCGGACTCGACAATCAGAGTGTGGACGACTGCCGGCGGCTGATCGACTTCCTGGGAGAGATTGACCTCGACCTGGCCGAGTTTACCGTGTTGACGCCGTTTCCTCACACCAAGGTGTACGACGACTTGCTGCGCCAGGGTCGCATCTTCGACTTCGATTGGGATCACTACAATGCCGGTCAGGTGGTGTTCACTCCCAAGCTGATGACGGCCGAGCAGCTGCAAGACGTGTACGACTACGCCTGGCGCTCGTTCTACGCCGACGAGAGCCAGGAGCAGAAGATGTTCAATCTGTTCTGCAAGGTGGCGCTGCGCGAGATGAACGAGGGCACGTATCGTCCGCGCGACCGCAAGCTCGCCACGCGCTCGTTCGGGCGGCCGGTAGACCGCGCCCGCCGCAATGTGAATAACGGATAAAAATAAGTAACGATGAAGGTATCGAAAGAGTATTACGACGAGATTTTTGAGTTCCGCGGGCAGTGGGATATGCCCTCGGCATGCGGGCTGAAGATACGGCGGCACGGCGGCAAGTGCTATGTGATAGTGACCGAGCTGTATCAGGACAACCCCGGCACAAGCGTCACCTATGCCGGCCGTCAGCTCGCTGAGCAGATATGCGCCGCCAAGGGGCTGAAGATTGACGAGATAGTGTATATCGAGTGTGCGCCCGACACCAACAGCAAGCTGTCGTTCTACGACGAGGAGTACTTCGCTGTCGATTTCGCGGCCGCCTCGCCCGCCGAGCGTTACCGGCGCCTCGCGGCCGAGGAAATACGTGAAATTCTTTCTTAATCGCATATTTTTGAGATGTTTATGATAGACAAGAGCAACGACATAGAATTTCGCCCTGTAGAAGAAATCAGGGCGTATCAGGAGCGGCGGCTGCATGAGGCGCTGCACTATCTGGGCGCACATTCGCGCTATTACAAGCGAATGTTCGACACCTATCACATCGACATCGACCGCATTGCCGGCCTCGACGACTTGGTGAAGATCCCTTTCCCCGAGAAGAAAGACCTGCAACTGTTTAACGACGACTTCCTGTGCTGCGAGAAGTCGAAGATAGTGGACTATATCACCACGTCGGGCACGCTGGGCGATCCGGTTACGTTCGGTTGCAGCGAGCGCGACTTGCAGCGGTTGGCTTACAACGAGAAGAAGTCGTTTGAGTGCGCGGGCATGAAGCCCGGCGACATCTTGCAGCTGATGACAACGATGGACAAGCGCTTCATGGCCGGGCTGGCTTACTTCCTCGGCATCCGCGAGATGGGTGCGAGCATCGTCCGCGTGGGCAACGGTATTCCCGAGCTGCAATGGGACACCATCAATCGCATAAAGCCCGACACATTGATGTGCGTGCCGTCGTTCATCCTGCGGCTGATCGACTACGCTCGCGAGCATGGCATCGACTATCGCGGCAGCAGCGTGCGGCGCATCATCAGCATAGGCGAGGGCTTGCGCGAGCAGGACTTCTCGCTCAACCTGCTCGGGCGTAAGATTAAAGAGCAATGGGACGTGGAGCTGTTTGCCACTTACAGCTCGACCGAGATGGGAGCCACCTTTTCGGAGTGTCCCTACGGCTGTGGCGGGCACGTGCATCCCGAGCTGATTATAGTCGAGATTATAGGCGACGACGACCTGCCTGTGCCCGACGGCGAGGTGGGTGAAGTGGTGGTGACCACTCTCGGTGTGGAGGCGATGCCGCTGCTGCGCTTCCGCACCGGCGATATGTGCGCCAAGGTGGTGGAGCAATGCCGCTGCGGGCGTAACAGCTATAGGCTGACGCCGCTGGTGGGGCGCAAGAACAATATGCTCAAGCTCAAGGGCACCACACTCTATCCGCCCGCAATCAACGATGTGCTCGACAACACCGACTACGTGCTGAACTACGTGGTGGTGGTCGACAACAGCGAAGCCGGCACCGACGACGTGACGGTGCGCGTCTCGCTCAACGAGGAACGGCGGGCGGCACGGACGACCCTGGCGACCGACGAGGCGGTGATTGCCGAGCTGAAGAACCGCTTTCGCGCCCACCTGCGCGTGGCG
Source organism: Muribaculaceae bacterium (assembly GCA_017478265.1). Taxonomy (GTDB): domain Bacteria; phylum Bacteroidota; class Bacteroidia; order Bacteroidales; family Muribaculaceae; genus Sodaliphilus. Next base: position 30,391 of record JAFVDY010000035.1, read on the forward strand.
CCGCGCGTCGAGATTTTGCCCGCCGACGTGCTTTCGCGCATCGCGTTCCCGCCCAAGTCGCGCAAACCGGTGAAATTCATCGACAACCGTAAGAAGTGACCGTAGCATTGCAAATACATAACAACGACGGAGATATGACACAGGAATTTGAGAATATGCGGCCGTACACCGACAGCGAGATACCGGCCGCGATGCGACGCATTGTCGCAGCCGAAGCCTTTCCGCTGATAGCATCGTGGGTGTATCCCGGGCGGCCCATCGACGAGGTGAAGGCGATGATGCTCGGATTTAAGACCATCGACGACTTCCAGCTCAACGTGATGCGCGCCGTCAACGAGCAGGTGATAGCGCGGTCGATAACCGAACTGAGCGGCGAGGGCTTTGAACGGCTCGACCCTGCGGGAGCCTACCTGTTTGTGAGCAATCATCGCGATATTATGCTCGACGCTTGCCTGTTCAACTACCTGCTGTGGCGCAACGGGCATCGCACGTCGCAAATCACGTTCGGTTCCAACCTGATGTCGCCCGGCTTGGTGACCGACATCGGCAAAAGCAACAAGATGTTCAAGGTGGAGCGCGGTGGCAAGATGCGCGATTTGTATCTGTCGTCGCTGCAGCTGAGCCGCTATCTGCGCCATGTGGTGACGGAGCGTGGCGAGAGCGTGTGGATAGCGCAGCGCAACGGCCGCACCAAGGACGGCATCGACCGCACCGACGCCGGACTGATCAATATGTTCGCGATGTCGCTTCCGGGCGACAAGCTTGCCGCGCTCGCCGAACTTCGCATCGTGCCGATGACGGTAAGCTACGAGTGGGAGAGCTGCGACATACTTAAAGCGATTGAGCTGTACGAGAGTCGCAACGAGCGCTACGTGAAGAAACCGGGAGAGGACCTCAACAGCATCATCACGGGTCTGCTGCAGCCCAAGGGACGCGTACATATCGCGCTGGGCGAGGAGATTACCCGCTGTGACCTTGAGGCGTTCGCCGGCTGCACGCGCGCCGAGTATCACAAGCAAGTGGCGCATTTGCTCGATGAGCGTATCGGCGCCAACTATCGGCTATACCCCAACAATTATATCGCCCACGACCTGCTATACGGCGAGACGCGCTATGCCGATCGCTACACGCCCGCGCAAGCCGAGGCGTTCAAGGCCCGTCTGGCGCTACTCGCCGACTACGACGTGGCTCACCCCGAGCTGCTCAACGAAATCTTCCTCGGCATCTACGCCAACCCCTGTCTCAATGTAAGATGTAAGTTGTGAGATGGATGTTACCACCGGAGGCGGAGTAGCCAGCGGGCGAGAAGCGGGTCGTAGACGCGGAAGCCACTATCGAGCTCATGTTCTATGAGCTGTAAGCGTTCGAGCTTGCGCAATGCGGTGCGGATGCTGCTCGTAGCCGGTAAGTTGTATCGATTGGAAAACGCTACAGCCAGCGGCGATTTAACCGTTCTCTCTCTCGCCAAAGCTCGCAGCAGTGTCGCCTCGTTGTACGTTAGCGAGTGGTAAAGGCCTTGATAGAAGTCGTGTTGCTCGTCTACTATCTCGTCAATCGTATCGCTGACAAGATTTGAGGTTATGTTTTGCACGGGTTTGGCGTACAGGCGATTAAGTACTACGTTGATGTGCCAAGTGATGCCGCGCATCTCGGTGTAGATAGCGTCGAACTCAGCAGGTGCGAGTTCTTGATTGCGTTTAGCGAAATATCCGGCGGCAAAGGCAAAGTATTCTCTTTGGTCGATAGGACCGAGCGAAAGCATCTGTGCGCTATGGAAGAACGGGCGATTGGCGAGTGCGAACATCTGCTGTAGAATGTGTTGGCGACTGCCTGCAAAGATGAACGACACATTGGGCACCCGTTGGATAAATGAGCGCAAAAGCGCCTCTACATTGGCGTTGCCGTACTCCATAATCTGCTGAAACTCATCAATAGCGATATAGCATCGGCGACCGCTTTGAGCGATATATTCAAAAATCTGTTTTAGCGATAATTGTTCATTCTCCGGCTTTACGTCGAGCATCAGTTGAGGCATTCCCGTGAGCGGGTCGTAGCTGATTGCCGGACGGAAAGCGCCGAAAAACGATTGGATTTTATGCCAAATGGCTTCGGAAGGACTGTCGAGGTTGCCGATAATGCCGCTTGCCATCAGTTTTGAAAGTTCGGCGAGCGACATGGTGGGGTAAATGTCGATATAAAAGCACTTTACGTCATTTTCTGCCCGTTTCACCTGCTCAAACACATGATGAATAAGTCCGGTTTTGCCCATGCGCCGGGGCGCGACCAGCGTTACGTTGCGCTCGTTGTGAAGAGCTTCAACTATTTTCGCTGTTTCGTTCTTTCTGTCGCAAAAGTAGCGTTCGCCCTTGTATCCGACAATTACAAATGGATTGTTAATCTTTACCATATCGCACTGAAAAATAATGATTTATACTATTGCGTACTTTGCGTTGCGGAAGTCCCGCAACGCAAAGTACGCAATTTATATTGAATTTTGCAAATTTTTTAACGCGAAAGATAATGTGGGGGATTTTGCGGTTATGCTGAATATTATATCTTTGATTTCGCAGTTGCTCAGTTTACTTTCAGAATGTAAATGCCACGATGCGGCAAATAAATAGAAGCGGGCTTGCCTATGTAGATAATAATTCCCGACGAGTCGTAAATCTTGACACGAGGAAACGTGCCGCGGAGGTTGTCCGCGGCACGTTTTGTATTGGGGGAATGAATGTGCTATTGAGCGAGGATGGCTTCGTAGAGTGAGCTGACGTCGCCGGCGTTGACGGTGCCGTCGCCGTTGACGTCGGCGCGGTCGGCATTGTCGGTACCGCCCAATATCACGGCGTATATTGCCGCCACGTCGCCCACATTGACGTTGCCGTCCATGTTGATGTCGAACTCAGAATAAATCAGAGGCACCACCTCGGTTGCTACGCCGTTCTCGAGACGGAAGTAGTAGTCGCGGTTGGCCACGATGTCGTAGTCGGGCAGCTGGCTGCCGTTGTTCCAGTTGTTGAAGATAAGGTGGTAGTTACCGCCCTCGGTGTCGAGCAGGAACACTTTGTAGTTGACACCGCCCACTATCGAGTCGCCTACAACGGCCTCGCCGGGCCATGCTCCGAAGAGCTCGCTGTCGCCCCAGGCGTAGAGTCCGAGCGCGTCCCAGCCCGTTTTATCCTCGGCGAAGATGTAATGTTTGGCGGCGGGGATGGTGGGCAGTGAGCCCGAGAGGGTCACATTGTCAATGGCGAGCACTTGCGCTCCGGCTGCGTTGTCGCCCGAGTCGACGCTGATGTTCCATGCCAGGAAGAGGTCGACCATGGGCTCGAGGTTGACGGGGAGCTTGGCGCTCACGTTGCGCGAGTCGCCTGGCGCGTCGGCATATCCGGCGGTTTGGCTGTCGGCGTCAAACTTAGTGTAGAAGTCACTGCCGGCGCTGGTCCAGTTTCGGCCGTCAATCGAGTAGTAGAGTTGCACGGCGAAGCCGGCCGCGTTGTTGCCTTGGCGGTATTTCTCGATGTCGTAGGTAAGCGTTACGTTCTCGATGTTTTTTGAGCCGTCGTTGAGCAGGTGGGCATACACGTTGACAGCCCTCGTTCCGCCCGCCACGCCGGTGGTGATGCCTCCGAGCGCGCGGTCGGTGGCGTCGGCGGTAGCGCCTAGGTTCCAAGTGCCGTTCTTGGCGTTGCTGGCGAGCGAGGTGCCGCCGCTGTACATGGTGTGCTCATCGGCTTGGTCGAAGCGTCCCACGGTGCGCGGCGCGGTGGTTTGGCGGTCGATGCGCCATCCCTCGGGCAGCGTGGCGGTGGCATCGGCTCCGATGCTGTTGAAGTCCTCGGCAACCGACAGAGCGGTGTTGTTCATCTTGATAGAGGGAAGAACGACCACCTCGGTCTCGGCGTGAGCCACCTTGATGGTAGCGCTCTCGGCAAAATTACCGCAAGTGGCGTTGAGGGTGAATTCGCCCTCGGTGCCGTCGGTGGTGAACACGGCGTTGTCGTCGATAGTACCGCCGCCGCTAAGCGAGGTGACGATCTCTTCGGCGGGCTCGATAGGCATACCGAACTGGTCGTAGACGTTAAGGGCGAAGCGCACTTTGCCGGCAGTGTGGTCGACATAGTTGACGAAGCTGTTCATCGTCGCGGCGGCGTAGCCGCGCATAGCCTCGGCATCGGCGGCGCTTACTGCCGCGGGAGCCCAAGTGATGGAGGTGGCGTCCTCGCCGAAGATGAGTTGATATTCCATACAAGCCGCGAGGTAGGTCGACTTGTCGGTGGGGTGACGGTCGTCCTGGAACCACGAGGCGAGACCCTCGGCACCCTCGGCGTCGTAGCAGTTCTGGTAGGCAACGCCCACGGGGCAGAGCGTTACGCCCAGTTCGCGTGCCACAGCCTTATAGTTGTCGAGGAAGATGTTGTTGAAGTTGGTGAAGTTATCCCAGTCGCCGCTGTAGGCCCAGTTGACGGGCAGGATGATTACGGCGTTGGGGTTGGGGCAATATTCGCGGATGTAGTCCACCCAGCGCTTAACGTTGGCGCGGAAAGTTGCCACATCGGTGCGCGGAAGCGAGCTTTGCTCCTGCAGGATGATGTGGCTCCAAGCCTCGGTGCGCACGAGCATCTTCGCTCCGGGCAGTCCGTCGCCGGCGAGTCCGTCGCCCTCGTTCCAGTGTGTGGCGAGGCTCTTGCCGAGCAACGAGTGCTTCTTCCAAGTGGCGTTCTTACCCATGGCGGCTGCGATGTCGTTGAACATGAAGTCCTGGTTGTTGTAGTGTATGAGGCTATTGTTGAGCGATAGCACCTTCACCTGCTCGGGCAGTTGCGGCACGAGCACTACGTTGGCCGGTTCGAGTGCCATGGTGGTGGGCACTGAGCCGAGTTTCTCCATAGCGAATTGTCCGGTGGTGATGTTGAAGGTCACCTTATAGGTGCCTGCGGCGGTAGTCATGCGACCGTTGCTACCCTTCTCGAGCGTGCCGGAGGTGTTGTCGCCTGTGGCGTCGTCGCCGCCAGGGTTGCCCCAGACGCCGCTCATGCCAAGTCGCTGATAGAGTCGCCAGTGGCAGAGTCCGTCGGCACCGGCGGTGAAGGTCACTTGTCCGGCGAATTCCTCCTCGGTATCGCCCACTTCGAGCTTACCGCTTTCGTCCATGTAGTCCCAGCCGTTGAAGTCGCCGATGATGTAGACGGCGTTGAGGTTGGTGTCGTCGGTATTGCTCTCGAGCAGGAGCGTTGCGTTGCCGTCGGCAAGAGTGAGGACGATGCGCTTGCAGGCGTAGGTGTTGACGCCGCACGAGATATTGTCGTTGGTGCCGCTCACCAGTGCGTAGGGGGCGTCCATAGCGATAGCCGAGCCGTTGCTGCCGTAGTTGCAGGCACTGCTCCAGCTGGCGTCTGCCACCTTAAAGGCGCCGTTGAGCGTCTTGTCGTAGAGCACGTAGATGCCGTCGCCCTCGTCGCTGAACTCCCAGTCGGCCTGAGCTCCCCAGCTGTTAACCTCGCCGCGCAGATAGATGCCCGACGCGACGAATGGCTTGCGGTCAGGGTCAACCCAGCCGGTGTAAGTGTCGGGGTCGGCTATTTCGGTCACCTCTTTGGCGGTGACGCACAGGTAATAGTCGCGGTTGGCGGTGATGGCGGGACCGGCCACGCTCTTGCTGCCGCCGTTGTTGAAGGCGATGTTGTAGGTAGCGGCGCCGGCGGGCAGCTCGAAATATTTGTAGGCCACGCCGTTGACGTTGGCGCTACCGGCAGGGCTGAGGGTGGTGCCGTTGCCCAGGTCGAGGTAGAGGTTGTTCCAACCGGTCACGTCCTCGGCATATAGCGAGAAGCCGCTTTCGCCGCTCGCGTAGCCGAAGGCGAGGTCGATGTTGTCGACCGAGAGGCCCGGGGCCTTGTTGCAGGTGGCACCGGTTGCCACGCTGATGTTCCAAGCGAGGTAGAGTTCCTTCCCGGCGGCCACTTTCAGGCGAATGGTCTTGTTGCTGACAGCCGTTACCGAGATGGGCACCTCGGCGGCTCCGGCGGTGGCGGCATCGGGCGCGAAGTGCGTCTTAAGGTCGTCGCCGGCGGTGGCCCAGTTGGTGCCGTCGGTGGAGTAGTACACCTGCACGTCGAAACCGGCGCTGTTGTCGCCGTTGCGATACTTCTCGATGTCGTAGTTGAAGGTGATGGTCTCGATGTCGGCGTCACCGGCGTTGACAATACGCGTCATCACGTTCACGCCGCGCGTGCCGCCGTCAACACTGGTTGTGAGCCCGCCCACGGCGCGGTCGGCCGGCGTGGTGTTGTTGCCGAAGTTGTAAGTGCCGTTCTTGGCGTTGCTGGCGAGCGATACGCCACCGGAGTACATCACCTCGGCCGATGCGGCACTCCAAGCGCCCACGTTGCGGGGCGCCGACAGGTTGCGCTCAACGCGCCACCCCTCGGGCATGGCGAGCGTGGCGGACGTGCCGTCGTACATCGAGTCGAAATTCTGGGTCACGCGATTATTGTCGGGCGTGACGTCGATTGCGCTCGCTGTCAGCACAGCGGCCACGGCGAGCATCATGGTTAGTAGAATTTTTCTCATTTGTTTTACAATAAATTAGTTTATGTTAAAAGTGATTTTTTCAATTAACGAGCTGCAAATTTATACAAATATCCGAATAAACTCTACAAAAATGGGTAAAAATCGCCACTTTGAGGCGAAAAACTATCGCTTTTAGCTTTTGTTTCAAATTAATTGCGTAACTTTGCCGTTGAAAATTTAGACAAAACCCTCAAAAACTGATTAGACGATGAAAATAAAATTCAGATACCGACTTTCTACGCTGCTCGTGGCTTCGGCGCTGAGCCTGGCGGCAACAACCATGCTCACCGGCTGCCTCGCCAATCGCCAAATGTACGAGGACGGAATGTTTGACGACTCCGACTTCAACGACTCGCTGCTCGACAACCTCGAGCGCAACAACGATCTCGACCTCGACAACGAGGAGCATAATTGATAAGAGCCAACCTATAGAGCGGCACGCCTGGCTATAACAATGCCCGGGCGTGCCGCTTTGCCATTTCAAGTTGAGGCAAATAATTTTCGACTTGGTCTAATTTTTCGGATTAGTTTAGGGATAAGAAACTATTCCTTGGGTCGTTACCACTTGGCCTCGGGCACATTTCGAGAACAGCATCCAGTTCAGTTTGTCTTTCCATCGCAGAGCCATCTCAGAGGTCCATTCCATCACGGTGTTTCGCGACACTTCGTCCCATACCAACTCGTTCTCGTAACGATTGAGAATTTCGGCGGTCAAAGGTCTCTTGCGCGACACTTCTATCCATGCGTGACGCATGATTTGTTTCTCAAGTCCCGCCGCCATTTCGACGCGGCGCATTTGCGTCTGATTTTTAATTAAAATGTTATCCATAATTTCGTTTTTTATAGAACCCCAACTTGGTTACTCTACATATAATATACGAATGAGAATTGACAAAACCTCCCGGAATTTAGTGAACGGATGTTAAATTTCTACTGAATTTAATAGTTATTTAAAGCGGAAACACTCGGATTATCATCTCGTAATAGCTTGATTTATAACAACTTTATTTCGTGTTAAGTTTATTTAACTATTAAATAATTGCCTAAGGTGGCGATATTGGTAAAAAAACTTAAAAAGTTGGCGGAACGGCGAAATTGGTGTATCTTTGCAAAAACAAAAGGTACCTCTATAACGTTAATAAAGTAAGATACACATTATAAGATATGGACTACAACAAGGAAAACAGATATTGCGTAATCATGTGCGGCGGCGTAGGCAGCCGCTTTTGGCCCCGCTCGCGCCAGAGCAAACCGAAGCAGTTTATCGACTTTTTAGGCACCGGACGCTCGCTATTGCAGATGACGGTGGATCGCTTGACCGACATTGTTCCGCGCGAGAACATACTGATGATGACCAACGCGCAGTACGCCACATTGATTAAGGAACAGCTACCCGAACTGAACGACAACCAGATTCTGCTCGAGCCCTCGCGGCGCAACACGGCGCCGTGCATCGCATGGGCGGCATGGCACATCCGCGCCCTCAACCCACAGGCGCAGATAATGGTGGCGCCCAGCGACCACCTTATTCTCAAGCAACGCGAGTTTGCCGAGAGCGTGCGCAAGGCCTTCCGCTTTGTCGAGAGCCACGACGCGCTCGTGACGTTCGGCATCAAGCCTAACCGCCCGGAGACGGGCTACGGCTA
>JAFVDY010000036.1 GCA_017478265.1 Muribaculaceae bacterium
AAGGCTTTGGATGAATATATTGACTATTACAACAATAAAAGAATCAAATCCAGGTTAAAAGGAAAGAGCCCGGTGCAATACCGAACTCTTTCTCTAAGCCAATAATGTTTAACCCGTCCAACTTTTTGGGGTCACTTCACATCGCCGGCGGGGCTTATCAATTACTTTCTTTAATCATACATAGCCACAACGATTCAACATTTCAGATAGTAATTAGCCGAGTAATTGAGTGGTATATTCGCCACGAGCATACTGAGCATAATTGTCAGCGATAAGACTAAGCTGATAAAACAATTCACTATTCAGTTCCAGAGTGGTCATAATATATATCGTTGTGGATTTGAAATTATTTCTTAATGGTCGGGGTTCTTGCCCTTGCTGATGTCGTCGATGTTGTAAAGCATTTGGAACACGGGAACCTTCTCGCCCTTGCCGCGCTCGGCAATCCACTTTGTGGCCTCCGTGGTCTTCTTCTCGTCCATCTTGGCGAGCAACTCCACTATCTGCTTGAAGTCCTTGTTGATGTTGTCGTTGTCGCTGTTGTCGCGATAGTACTCGCAGTTGATAAGCCCCTTGACGTCGCCCTTCTCCATGGCGGCGATCACTTGCTTACCCTTTTGCGACTTGATTTCCTCTTTCTTCCAAGTCTTGTTGTCCTTCATATATTTCACATCCTTCTCGTAGAGGGCTTGCTCCTGCGGTGTGTTGGCGATAGGAGCGGGCGCTTGTTCGGCGCTGCTTGCCTTGCTCGCGTCGGCGCTGCTCTCGTCCACCTTAGTGTTCACCACATCGGCCAGACTCGGGCTGTGCTTATTATCGTCGCCGCTGAGCCACCACCAGAAGACGCCGGCCATCGCCAGGATTATAATCAACGTTAGCCAACCGCGACCGTTGCCGCTATTGGGCTTGTGGGGTGCAATCTCGTCGCCGCTGGTGTCGATATTATGCGACTTGTCCTCAAACGCCGGGGCAGTGTGCGCGGGCTTGGGCTTGCTGTCCACAGCGCGCCACTGGATGCCCAACGGCTCGGTCACCGTCATCACATCGCCCTCAAAGCTGATGCCTTGCGGCGTGGTCTGACCCACCACAAAGCGCAAGCGGGCCGGCTTGAAGCCCTCGCGGGTGAAGAGCAACGTCAGCAACTGTCCGTCGCGCACCGTCTTGTCGCGCAGTGTGCAGTTGTCGGCTTTCATCTCCACACGATATTCGCGGGCGATAGGCTGGGTAAGGTGGTCGAGCATCGTCTCCTCGGGAGCAAACTGCGACGCTACCATGAAGATGCCGTGATACGACGTGTATAAAGGCTGATGTGGATTGTCGAAAATGAGCTCCAATTCGTCCTCGCTTGTGTACTCGCGATAGGCATAGGGACGCGATGTGGATGTGGTAAGCGGCGAAATGATAGGCTTCGCGCCGCTGTTCTGCGGCACGTCGGCCTCGGTCAGTACCAGCTCTACGGCCTCGCTGTTGAGCTTGTTGTCGGCACTCAACGCGTTCTTCAATCCCTCGAGCACCTTTACTACCGTCTTGCCCGACAATTTCTCGCTGCCCGCCGCCACAAAGAGCGTCAGCGCCAAGTGCTGGCGACTGTTGTCGCTGCCGTCAGGCAAAATGAGTGAGTAGTAAATGCCGTTGGTGTCGCTATAAAGCATATACACCTGCGGGGCCTCGCTGCCCAAGTTGTTGCGCTGTGAGAGTATATCCTCCAGCGGTACAAGCCATTCGTTGTCGTCGGCGAAGAGACTCTCCTCATCGTCGCGTTTGGGCTCGGGATAAGTGTAACCGTGGGCAGTAACATCATTAAACTGCCCGTAAATGTCAACCTTGATGTTGTTAAAGTTCATATCGTTAAAGTTTTTCGTTTTCGCTAATTGTCGCGAGATTTAACTCTTTCAAACCGCAAAATTACTCATAATTCTTTAAACCGGATATATAAATGGTGCAATTTTTTGTTAATTCACCTTTATCCCAAACCTAATGACCGATTTGGTTTCATCAGCACAAAATGCCCGTTGGTCGATTTCGTTGCCGCGCGATTAAACGTTTCGTGCCTTTGGCGGTCATAAAGTGCAAAGCGATAAACATTTTTAAAAACAGTAACGGCTATGAAGAAGTTAATGATGATATTGGCAGTGTTGACCCTCGGCATGGGCGCCGCAAGCGCGCAGTACGGCCGTCCGGGCATAGTGGTGGTGCAATCGCGGCATAATCCCTATCAGCCGCCGCGCGATGTGGGCTACGATCGCTACAATCCTTATGGCTACGGACGTTGTGGACGAAACAACTACTTCGGTCTGCGCCTCGGTCTCAATCTCGCCAACGTGCGCTCCGACGCCAATGCCCTCAATGGCTCGAGCATGAAGACCGGCGTCAACGTGGGGCTCGCGGCGGGATTTGGCCTGAGCCGCGTTACTCCCATCTATCTCGAGACAGGGCTCTACTACACCCAAAAGGGCGGCAAGAGCGACAATGTGGAGACGCTCTCAGGCAAGAGTAAGTTTACTTACGACCTCGGCTATCTTGAGGTGCCGCTGGTGCTTAAGTATAAGTACTGGATACCGAGCACACGCAACGTCACCATCGAGCCTTACGCCGGCGGATTTGTGGCTGTGGGAGTAGCGGGGCAAATCAAGGATTATGGCAATCGACAGGCGTTCAGCAGTTACGAGAACGGCTACTTTAACCGTATGGACGGAGGTATCAAGCTCGGACTCGGTGTGGGGTTCGGCATCGGTTACGCCGACATCACTTACGACATCGGACTTGCCAATATCGGACGCGACTCGTTCGACAATACCCATACCGGTTGCCTGACTTTCAATCTGGGCGTGAACTTCTAATGACACCGATTTGGTTTTGATATGTGTATAGCTTCCGTAGTGAGCGACGTTGCCACAGCGCGACGTCGCTCTTTACAATAAATCAGCAGCGATTTGCGTTATAAATGTTAAAATAATTATTAACGACAATGAAATTATGAAACGTAGTGCTATATTTCTATCTCTCGTGATGTTGCTGGGCTCGCTCGCCATGTCGGCGCAGACACCGCAGTCGGTGCTCGACAAATGTCTCGCCGGTTTCAAAAAGGGCGCGGTAAGTGCCGTCTACACCTTTAGCAACTCCCATGGCGCATCCAGCGGCTCAATAGTGCTGAGCGGAAAGAAGTTCCGCGTGCTGTCATCCGACCTTAAGTCGTGGTACGACGGCTCTACCATGTGGAGCTACAGCAAGGCCGTTGGTGAGGTGAACATCACCACGCCCACTGCCGCCGACCTCGCCATGGCAAACCCTTACGCTATCGCCCAAAACTATAAAACGGCCTACAATATGAGCCGGGGAACTGCCGCCGCAGGCAGCTATACCATCAAGTTCACGCCCAAGAAAAAAAGCAACATCAAGGAGGTGATGCTTACCATCAACACCAAGACTTACTATATCACTAAGGTACAGTTTGTGATGACCAACAACACCAAATCGACCATCACCGTAAGCAATTACAAGAGCGGCGTCAAGGCCGATGCCGCTACCTTCAAGTTCAGCAAAAGTCAGGTGCCTAAAGGCACGCCGGTGGTCGACCTGCGATAACAGCTAATTCTCCCTTTTTTGAATCATTTATAAAATCAATTGAACTATATGACAAAATGCTTAATCATAGGCTCCGGACCCGCAGGCTACACCGCGGCAATCTATCTCGCACGTGCAGGAGTCGACGCTGTCCTGCTTGAGGGACTCCAACCGGGTGGACAACTCACCACCACAACCACTATCGAGAACTTCCCGGGGTTCCCCGACGGCATCGACGGCTTCACACTTATGCAGCAGATGCGGCAACAGGCGCTCAATGTGGGCGCCGACGTTCGCTCGGGCACAGTCAAATCAATCGACCTCTCGAAGCAACCTTTTGTGGCTACGCTCGACGGAGGCGACACCATCGAGGCGCAAACGGCTATCATTGCCACCGGTGCCAGCGCGAAGTATCTGGGACTGCGCGACGAGAAAGCGTACGCCGGACGGGGAGTGTCGGCTTGCGCCACCTGCGACGGTTTCTTCTATCGCAAGAAAGTGGTGGCTGTAGTGGGCGGTGGCGACACCGCGTGCGAAGAGGCGCACTACCTCAGCAACCTCGCCGCAAAGGTCTACATGATTGTGCGTAAGGACTATCTGCGCGCCTCTGCGGCCATGCAGAAGCGCGTGATGGAGAAGAATAACATCGAAATTCTCTTCAACTGCAACACCGAGGGACTCTTCGGCGAGCAGGGCGTGGAGGGAGCGCACCTCGTGCGGCACCTCGGCACCGACCATGAGGAGCGTTTCGACATCGCCATCGACGGCTTCTTTCTTGCCATAGGTCACCAACCCAATACGCGTTTCCTCGACGGACAAATCGACCTCGACGACAACGGCTACATTCGCCTCAAGGGCGATGGTACCACCGCCACCTCTGTAACCGGCGTATTCGCCGCCGGCGATGTGGCCGACCCCTCTTATCGTCAGGCCATTGCCGCGGCAGGCTTGGGATGTCGCGCCGCTCTCGACGTGGAGCGCTTTTTGTCGGCTTTATGATTTTTTTGAGCGTTAAGGTTTGCCGTTTCAACTAAAATGTGTAACTTTGCGCCGCTCTTTCCACGATTGAGAGACTTATAACACTTTTTTAAACAAAACGAAACAACAGAAAAATGCTTAAGAAAATTCTTTCGATTTCGGGACGTCCCGGACTATATAAACTCATCTCTTACGGTAAAAATGTGGTGGTTGTCGAGGGGGTTGCCGATGGCAAACGTACGCCCGCACACGCTCGCGATCGTATTGTGGCGCTCGGCGACATCTCCATTTACACCACCGAGGGCGATAAACCTCTGGGCGAGGTGTTCGAGGAAGTGTTCAAGAAATATGAGTGCAAGGCGGTGGACGCTGCTAATCTCAAGACCGGCGATCAACTGCGCGGTTTCATGGCTGACGTTCTGCCTACCTTTGATGCCGACCGCGTTCACAACAGCGACATCAAGAAGCTGATTTCGTGGTACAACATCCTCGTAGGCGCAGGCTTTACCTCGTTCAAGAATGAGGAGGAGAAACCCGCCGAAGAGTCTAAAGAGGAGGAACCGAAGGAAGAAAAAGCTCCCAAAACAGAGGCTAAAAAGTAATAATGAATTCACGTAGCGTGAGATATTGGATATTGATAATGTCGCTGTTGTTCTCAACAGCGACTTTCAATTCGTGTAAAACCACGCAAGGCAATTCACGCTCGGCTCATCACACCACTCGCGGCAAGCACGACCGGGGGCGGCACCATGGCAAGCCCGACTCGCCAGAGTCGGCCGCCGGCAACTGGGCCACGCTCGATGTCGAACTTACCGACAACGACAATCCCGCCCTCTACGCCGAACTCAAAACATGGCTCGGAACGCCATACGTCTACGGAGGCAACGACAAGGGGATTGGCGTGGATTGCTCGGGCATGGTGCAACAGGTGTTCCTCACCGTCTATGGAGTGCCGCTTGAGCGACGCTCGGCAAAGATGATGGAGAACAACTGTACGCCTATCGACAAAGACCAACTCACCGAGGGCGACCTCGTGTTCTTCAACACCAGCAAGCGCCGGCCGGGCATCACCCATGTGGGCATTTATCTTAAGGACGACAACTTTGTCCATACTTCTTCGTCGAAGGGAGTGATGGTGAGCAACCTTAATCAGAAGTACTGGGTTAAACACTACTACTGCTCCGGCAGACCGCCTAAACAAAAATAGTCGACAACCGAACTTATTTTATGGAACACAAGACGTTAGTTGATACGCTGGCGCGAAATCTCAAGCGCAGCAAGAAGGACGTGGGTAATCTGCTCGGCGCCTTTATAGGTGTGGTGGAGGAACGCTGCACAAACCTCGACTTAATAGCCGTGCCGGGATTTGGCACCTTTGAGGGTCGCAAGCGCAACGAGGCTGTTGTAACCGATAGCGCCACGGGCAAACGCCGCCTCGAGCCGCCACGAGTCGAGGTGACATTCACTATGAGTAATGTGCTGAAGAACAAAATAAAATAGGGGAGGGGAGAAACTGATGAATAAGAAACTGACATTCCCTGAATTGATAGCACTTGTCGCAGAGGCTTCAAGCACAAGCGTAAGGGTGAGCGAGGTGTTCCTCAAGGAACTCTTCGCTACAGTCACTCAGGCGCTAATCGACGGAGAAAAGGTAAATATAAAAAACTTAGGCGTTTTCTCACTTGAGACGGTAGACGGCACGCGGCAAGTGCTGTTCTCGCCCGACTCGTCGCTCGCCCAAGCGGTGAATACGCCTTTTGGACAGTTTGAGGCTGTCGACCTCGACGATGACATAAGCGACGAATTGCTCGCCACTCTCGCTCTAACCGACGAGAAACCCGAGTCTGAACAGGAAGTGGCTCCTGAACCTGAACCGGAACCCGAGTCCGAACCTGAACCGGAACCCGAGCCTGAGACTGAACCTGAACCCGAGTCTGAGACTGAACCTGAACCCGAGCCTGAGCCCGAACCGGAGCCCGAGCCTGTGGTGACCCCTGTCGAGCCGCTGCAACAGCGCACGCCCGAGGTAAAACAGCGTCCGGCCTCGTTCGTCAAAGGTGTACTCGCCGGAGCGGCCGCTATGGCGCTTATCGCGCTCGTCGCTTGGTGGGCTTTCGGTGGCGATAGCTCTGAGAAAGCTGACGGCGCTATTGCCTCGGTCGAGAGTAGCGCGCCTGACGTAGAACAAAAACCGGCTGTAGTTACCGACACCACAAGCGCTACGCGCTACCTGACAAAAATCTCTACCGAACACTATGGACGTCAGGAATTCTGGATTTACATCTATCAGGAAAATATAGACAAAATCGCGAACCCCAACAACATCCCGCCGGGCACTGTGATTGTGATTCCGCCGCGCGAGAAATACGGCATTGATCCTAACGACAAGGCAAGTGTCGATCGTGCGATGAGGAAATCGTTCGACTACGCCACCAAAGGCCACTTATGATTCGCAATGTAATATCGAAGTTGACTAAGCTCCTGCTCGACGAGTGGGTGTTCATCGCTATGTTCATAATCTTGAACACAACCGTCATCCTAAAGATGAACGCCCATTATTTCTCCTCTTCGCCGCTACAGCTTGCCGCCTTCCTGCTCTTGCCGGCCGTCGAGAATTTCTTTATTGCCACAGCTTTTGCGGCGCTCTATCGCCTACCGCGAATGCGATGGCTCAAATGGCTCGTGATTGCCGTGATGAGCATCTTGTTTGTGGCGCAACTTTTTATCTATTTCCAGTTCCATATCGGCTTGCAGGCTTCTATCCTTACTATAATTGCCGAAACGACGCCTGCCGAGGCCTCAGGCTTCTTCTCCACGTTTTTTCTCCAACCCTCGGCGCTTAATGCGATTGCCATAACTCTTCTTCTCTTGCTTGTGTATATTCTTGCCGAGTGGCAATGGGCTAAGAGGCGCGAGCGGTTTCGTGGGTCTCTGTTCGGAAAACTATTGTTGTTGCCTTTCTTAGCCGGCGCAATAGCTTTTGTAGTGTGCTATCTGCCCGACGTGGCGCTCACGTCGAGCGCCGACGGCACTGTGCACCACAACCAAACACTGCTCTCCAATCGCGATTTTCTCTCAACAGTCGTCACTCAAATGCGAAGTATTAGCGCCGTCAAGCATGAGAACGACCTCCTCAACGCGACCACTGAAGCCTACAGTGAGCAGCCGATCGTCGACGGCGACCGTCGCCTCAATATCATCCTCGTCATAGGCGAGAGCTACAACAAATATCACGCCTCGCTCTATGGTTATTACCTGTCCACCACGCCCTATCTCGAGCAGGAACTGCGCGATGGCTGTCTTGTGCGCCTCGACAACGCCGTGGCTGCCTACAATGCCACAAGCCCCTCCATGAAGTCGATGTTCAGCCTCAACGCCATCGACCGTGGCGAGCGCTGGTGCGACCGTCCGCTGTTTCCCACCGTATTCAAGCAGGCCGGCTACAACGTGCTGTTTTGGGACAACCAAAACACGGCCTTGCAAAAGCGACTTATCTCCGACTTCGCTTTCACGCTCAACGCCGCGCTCTATAGTCCCGCGGTGGTTGAAAAGTCTTATTCCGCCACCAACAGTAAAATCTACGACGACGACCTTGAATTGGTCGACGACTTCATCAGCAACAATACCACTCGGCTGAACGATGGCGGCAATTTGGCCATTATTCACCTGGTGGGCCAACATATTGATTACAACCGGCGGTTTCCCAACGATGCTAAACATAAAGTCTTTAACGTAAAAGATATTCGACAAAAAGCATCATATCTCGACAGCCGGAAGCGGCAAATCATTGCCGACTACGATAACGCTACGCGTTACAACGACTTTGTGCTACACCGACTATTCGACTCTCTGAGAGATACTTATTCGTTGGTTGTCTACCTCTCCGACCATGGCGAGGAGGTGTACGACTATCGCGACTTCATGATGCGCGACCGGGCTCCCGAGAAAACACCGCAAATGGTGAAGTACGAGAATGATATTCCTATGGTGGTATGGTTCTCGCCGCAAGCGCGACATCTTATCGACGCTCTCCCCCGCGATGTCGCCTCGCGACCTTTTGTCAACTACGACCTGCCGCACCTGCTGCTGGGCTTGGCGCGTATACGCTCGCAACTTTATCGCCCTGAGCGAGACCTCTTCTCGCCCGACTTCAAGCCTCACCCTCGTATCATCTACGACACCCTCGACTACGACTCCCTCGTCTCCTCTAAATAATCATACTTTTTTTGACCTTGAAACTTCAAGCTATGAGCGACAGATATATAGTTGAGGAGATTTTACAGGAGAATTCTTGATAATTATACCGCTTTCATTCTGTAATTATTATGAAAATTACGGCTCACTGAATAATAAACTTGTTATAGTTGTATATTAGTTGTTTTAGTCGTTTTTTTATACCGCCGACAATAACCTCCGAACTTTGAGGTTTGCCTTGGATTTTCGCAATTTTTTGCAAGTTCTTACCTTGGATTTTCGCAATTTTTTGTGTTTTACGCATCAATTATTCAACTGCTTGTTGATTCAATAAAGCACGTTTGAAGCGATATTTTTTCGAAAAAAACAGGGCGTTTTGGTTGGAAATTGAAATATTTTTTATAATTTTGTGAGATTTAAGAGTAATGTTTTTGCTCTTAATGAGCGATTTTGAATTCAAAACCAACTTTTTGTCGTGCGATAAAATGTTGTGCGGCAAAAACTTAAAATTTTGTAAAAAGATATGCTTAAGAAATTTTTCTTGATTGTCTGCGGCTCATTTGTTGGCGCGTTCTTGGCGATGGTTTTCGTGATTCTCGCCTCCATCATCACCAGTTTCGCCATTATGGCAAGTATTGGCAACTCGAGTTCGACATCTGTCGAGAAAAACTCCATCCTCTATCTCAATCTCGATGGTGAGGTAACCGATCGATCCGTTATCGACAATCCGTTCAAGTCGATGGTGCCGGCTACACCCTTCACCAGCGGCAACGCTTCCTCCATCAGCTTGGCCTCGTTTGTGCGTGCGCTCGAGCTCGCTGCCGACAACGACGACATCAAGCTCGTCTATCTCGACTGCCGTGGCATAGCGGCCGCGCCCGCCTCGCTCTTTGAGATGCGTAACGCCCTCGTGAAGTTCAAGAAGAGCGGCAAACCTATTTACGCCTATGCCGACGAAGGCTATAGCCAAGCCGACTACTATCTGGCTACCGCTGCCGACAGTATCTTCCTCAACCCCATAGGCGCTGTCGACGTCCACGGTTTCGCCTCGTCGATGCCTTTCTTCAAGGGCTTGCTCGACAAGGTGGGAGTAGAGATGCAGGTTGTGCGCGTGGGTGAGTTCAAGAGTGCCGTCGAGCCTTACGTGCTTGAGCACATGAGCGATGCCAACCGCCTGCAAATCAGCCACTACATAGGCGGCGTCTGGAAGTGTATGAGTGACTCGATGGCTAAAGCACGCAACATTCCCGCCGACAAGTTTAACGCCTACGCCGATAGCATCATGGCGCTTATGCCCACCGACACGCTCCCAACCATCAAGGTGGTCGACAACCTTTGCTATCGCGTTGACTTTGAGAACAAACTCCGCAAAATCACTAAGCTGGAGCCAAAAGATAAACTGAAACTCGTCACGCCATCCGACATCGTTGAGGACGAAGACCTCATCATCGACAAGGGCGGCAAGAAGATTGCCGTGCTCTACGCCACCGGCGAAATCGACGGCAACGGCGGAGCGATGCCCGGCGGCGACGGAATCGACAGCGAGCAACTCGCCGACGACATTCGCGAGCTCATGCTCGACGACGACGTCAAAGGACTCGTTCTGCGCGTCAACTCGCCCGGTGGCAGCGCCTTCGGCAGCGAGGTGATATGGAAAGCGCTCGACGACTTCAAGAAGTCCGGCAAGCCTTTCGCCGTGTCAATGGGCGAATACGCCGCTTCGGGTGGCTACTACATCTCCAGCGGCGCGCAACGCATCTTCGCTCAGCCCACCACTATCACGGGTAGCATCGGTGTATTCGGGCTGATACCCAACTATCAAGAGCTGGCGGAGAACAAACTCGCCGTCCACTTCGACGCTGTCAACACCAACGAGAACTCCGACTTCGGGGCAATCTATAAGCCGCTCACCCCCTTCCAGCGCCAACGCCTGCAGGTTATGGTCAACAGCACTTACGACCTCTTTACCAAGCGCTGTGCCGACGGACGAAATATCCCTCAGGATAGCATCAAGGCCATAGGTCAAGGTCGCGTGTGGGAAGGTATAACAGCCAAGAAAATCGGGCTCGTCGACGAGTTTGGCGGTATCGACGAGGCTGTGGCTTGGGTAGCGAAGAAGGCCGGACTTAAGGCCGGCAAATATAGCGCCGTGGCTTATCCCAGTAGCGATGTGTCGTTCTTCGAGATGATGAGCCAAATGCAGCAAATGCGCGTCCAAAGTGAAATGCGGCAGAAGATGGGCATCTTCTATTCCACCTATGCCGAATTGCAAGCCATTATGGGCCGCCGCCACGTGCTCTGCCTGATGGAACCGGTCAATCTCGAGTTCTGATTATTTCTTAACTCTAAGCGGTAGTGAAGAAGTTTGATTTCAATAAGATATTGAATCGCAGCCAGCGCGAGGCTATCGTCAACGGTATCCTCACGCCTTTCGCGTGGGCCTACGGTGCCGCCGTAGGTCTGCGCGACCTTTGCTTCAAGCTCAAAATCCTGCCGCAAGAGGAATTCGACGTCCCGGTAGTCAGTGTGGGCAACATCACCGTGGGCGGCACGGGCAAGACGCCGCACGTCGAGTATATTGTCGAGGCGCTATGTCGCGACTATAATATCGCGGTCCTGAGCCGCGGCTACAAGCGTGCCACCAAAGGCTTTATCCTCGCCAGCGGCAACCTCAGCGTCAGCGACCTCGGCGATGAGCCGTACCAAATATATCGCAAGTTCAACGGTATGATTACGCTCGCCGTGTGCGAAAAGCGGTCGAAGGGTATACACGAGCTGCTGCGCATCAATCCCGACATCAACCTTATCATCCTCGACGATGCCTTCCAGCATCGTTACGTCAAGCCAAAGGTAAACATCGTCCTGGTCGATTTCAATCGCCCGCCTTTTGACGACAAGCTGCTGCCGCTCGGCTCATTACGCGAGCCTTACCACCACATCCTAAAGGCCGATATGGTGGTGGTCACCAAGTGCCCCAGCGATATTAAGCCCGTTGACATAAGAATGATGAAGGAGAACCTTGAGCTGTTCCCGGCCACGCAACTCTTCTTCTCCAATATCAAGTACGCGCGCCCCATGCCGGTCTTCCCCATCAACAATCCGCAGCTTACATCGTTCAACTGGGTCGACAAGGACGACCTACTCCTCGGCCTCACCGGTATCGCCAACCATCGGCCATTCCTGCTATACCTCAAGCAGTTCGGCACACGAATGAAGGTCATTCACTACGACGACCACCACAACTACACCCGCGACGACTTCAAGGACATCTTCCGTATCTTCAACGCACTCGAAGGCAAGAAGAAGTATCTCATCACCACCGAGAAGGACGCCGTGCGTATCCTCAACAACCCGTATTTCCCGCCCACCATGCGCGAACATATCTATTATATTCCCATCCGCGTGGGATTTCTCAACTACGAGGACCGCGACTTTATCACCGAACTACGGCATAAAATCGACCAACCTTTCAACCAATAGACCGACTGTTTAAATTACGTCAATATAAACTTTTTAAAACAACTATTTTAATTATGCTACAAGAAATCAACTGGTTAGAAAAAATCCAAGAGACCGCGACTTTCATCAAGCAGAAAGTGGGCGGTGAGATGCCCAAGGTGGCTATCATACTGGGCTCGGGACTGGGCGACCTCGCCAACAAAATCGACATCAAGCTCGCTCTGCCCTACAGCGAAATTCCCAACTTCCCCATTTCTACCGTCGAGGGCCACAAAGGCCAGCTGATCTTTGGTAACCTGGGCGACAAGTACGTCATGGCTATGCAAGGACGCTTCCACTATTACGAGGGTTACTCGATGAAGGAGGCTACTTTCCCCGTGCGCGTCATGAAGGCGATCGGCGTCGAGACGCTCTTCGTAAGCAACGCCGCCGGTGGCATGAACCCGGAATTCAAGGTGGGCGACGTAATGCTTATCACCGACCACATCAACCTCTTCCCCGACCACCCCTTGCGCGGCAAGAACTACAACGAGCTCGGCCCGCGTTTCCCGGCTATGAACGAGGCCTACAGCCACCGCCTGCTCGACATGGCGCGCCAAATCGCCAAGGAGAACAACATCCGCCTTATGGAGGGTGTCTATGTAGGCACACAAGGCCCCACCTTCGAGACGCCTTCGGAGTATCGCTACTTCTGGCGTATCGGCGGCGACGCCGTAGGCATGAGCACCGTGCCTGAGGTGATCGTGGCCCGCCACGGTGGCATGGAGGTGTTCGGACTCAGCGTTATCACCGACCTCGGCGGCGAGGGCATCTTCGTAGATGTCTCGCACGAGGAGGTGCAACAGGCAGCCCAAAAGGCCGAGCCGATCATGACTTGCATTATCAAGGAGGTGCTCAACCGCCTCTGATGTAGGCATTCTACCTTATCAACGCCGGCAGCCACGCCTGCCGCTCGGCTGCCGGCGTTCTTTTACTCGTCACCTTTAAAATAATTAATTGACACATTAGATGCAAGAAACCGAGATCGCAACATTAGGAGAATTTGGACTGATCGACAAACTCACCGAGGGCTTTGAGTGCCGCAACGCGTCAACACTGCGTGGCGTTGGCGACGACTGTGCCGTGGTCGACACCGGCGACCTACGCACACTCATCACCACCGACCTCCTGCTCGAGGGCATACACTTCGACCTTACCTATGTGCCGCTTAAGCATCTGGGCTACAAGGCGGTAGTGGTCAACCTGAGCGACGTCTACGCCATGAACGGCACCCCGCGCCAAATCACCGTCTCACTCGGCATTTCCAAGCGGTTCACCGTCGAGCACATCGCACAACTTTATCAAGGCATCCGTGCCGCGTGCGACGAGTATGGTGTCGACCTCGTTGGAGGCGACACCTCAGCTTCGGTCACCGGACTCATCATCAGCATCACATGCCTCGGCGAGGCTGAAAAAGACGACATCGTCTATCGCTCCGGTGCGCGCGACACCGATCTCATCTGTGTCAGCGGAGACCTCGGTGCGGCTTACATGGGATTGCAACTGCTTGAGCGAGAGCGCGAAGCGGGCGCCGGACAAAAGGACTTCCAGCCCGATTTCGCCGGACGTGAGTACATTCTCGAGCGACAGCTCAAGCCGGAGGCGCGGCGCGACGTCATTGCCGAAATACGGCTGCTGGGTATCAAACCTACGGCGATGATCGACATCAGCGACGGTCTCTCGAGCGAACTACTACACATCGCCAAGCAAAGCAACATCGGCTGCCGCATCTATGAGGACCGCATTCCTATCGACTACCAAACGGCTATAATGGCCGAGGAACTGAACATGAACCTCGTGACGGCGGCGATGAACGGCGGCGAGGACTATGAACTCCTCTTCACCGTGCCGCTACACCAGCACGAACTCGTGGAACAAATGAAAACAGCGCGACTGATCGGACGCGTGACAAAACCGGAGCTCGGCAACTTCCTCGTCACTCGCGACAACGCCGAAATCGAAATCCGGGCGCAAGGATGGAACGCCTTCTGATATATAATTAACCTGACTCGAACACTAACCAAAAAGGAACTGAATAATTGATCTAACTATGAGCCAATATCCAATCAACATCCGCCACGACTTCAAGCGTCCGTTGCGGGCAATAGTCTTTTTTCTGATAATTACCATTTTTGGCACTGCTCTCGCCATCGTTCTGTACGCTAACTACAAGTTGAGAATGGCGGGACTCCTTGTGGCCGTGCTGTCGGGGCTGCTCGCCCTCGCACGCCTTGTAACCGCGCTCAACAGCCGCCGAGGCGCACCGGCGCTCGTTATCGGCAAAAAACGCCTTGAAGTGAACAATGGCAACTCGCAACTGCTTCTATATTACGATGATATTGACTTCCTGCGCGCCGGACGTACCGACAACGGCCTCACCGTAATCGCATTCTACATCAAGGACAACCGCCCCACATACCTCTCCTCGCCCGAATTCGTCGACCACGCCCGCCAGCATCCAGGCACACCTTACCTGCTGCCCGCCGACGACTACGAACTCGACGTCGACCGCATCGTCACCTTCCTCTCCAACGCCCACCGGGCCGCCACCGCCTAACCCTCCCTTCATTTTTTGAGCCGCCCTCTATGTAAGATGTAAGATGGAAAATGTAAGATGTATGCGACCAAAGTCCAACAATGCGAATGTAGGGGCGACGCATGCGTCGCCCGCGTGCCGCAACCAATTGAAAACCACCACGAAATGTAGGGACGCGCCATGGCGTGTGTCAAGTCGGCCATAGCTATCCGACCCCTCTTCCCCACGTCCGCCAATGCCGCCGGAACGGCGGATCCTTTTATTAACCCCTCCCTAAGGAGCGACAGCGACGCAGGGTGGGGCTAGCGATAGCAGATGTAACTGTCGCCCGACGGGCGACCCCCATTCGTGACTCTTGACCTCGCCCCACCCAAACAAATATTAATTTGTCAAATTCGTCTAATTTGTATAATTTGTAGTTAAAAACCAAAAGTAATTCGTGAAAATTCGTGTAATTCGTTGTCCCCAAAATACCGCAACCAGTGTCCCACCCAAAAGTAATTCGTGAGAATTCGTGTAATTCGTTGTTGCAAATTCGTTGTCGCAAATTGTGAACAATCGTGTTAAATCACCCCTTTTTCCTATTAATTTCAGTAGGTGTTTAGCCGTGTCACACCTCGTCGTTTTTAATGCACTGATAATCAATCAAATAAAATCGCCTTGTCACGCTGTTTTTTTTGGTCGGTTACGAAAACGGTTGTAATTTTGCAGCGTC
>JAFVDY010000037.1 GCA_017478265.1 Muribaculaceae bacterium
GAGCTTGCCTTTTCCCACAAAGGTGGTGCGATTCGGCGCATCGGTCTTTTGCGTAAAAGTCTTCACCGTAGTAGCGCCGGCGGTGGTGGCAAGAAAAGCCAGCTCGTCGAGATACTCCTGCGCTCGGCTCTCGCTCTGCTCCGGTGTGATAAGCCCCACCAGCACAGCGCGCTCTTCCTCAAGCTCCGAAATCGCACGTTTCTTATCGTCGATTAGTCCCATATATAACCTGAAATGGGTTGCAACATGAACCTACAAGCTACAACCCAAACAAAAAATGAAAAATTGAAAAACTACTATTTCTTCTTGGGAGCAACCTTGGTATAACGCTTGTTGAGTTGCTCTATCACATCATCGGTAATATCGTATTGAGGATCGATATACAGCGTGGAGCTCTTGCGCAGGATCACATCGAAGCCCATTTCCTTGGCATAGCTGTTGAGGAACGTGGTGATGCTGTCCTGCAACTCCTTCGAGTTTTGCTCAAACTCCTTCTGCAGGCTCTGCTGCATCTGCCCAAGCTCATTCTGCGCGTTGGCTTGCATCTGCTGCAACTTGTTCTGGTCGGCATTAAACGCGTCCTGACTCAGATACTGGTTGTTCTTATACTTCTGCTCCATCGAGGCGCCGAAGTTGGTGATTTGATCGCTCTTCTTTTTCGTCGTCTGGTCAAGTTCATTTTGACGACGCAACATCGACTCCTGGAAATCCTTAGCCAAGTTATACTTCTCAATCACCGAATCCTCATCAATGTAGCGAATTACAAGTCCGGGCTTTGCGTTGCTCGACGCGCTCGACGGAGCGGCGGCTTTCGGAGTCTTCTCGTTGTTGCAAGCGGCTATTGCCAGCACCACAACGCAGGCGAGGGCAATCTTTGCCCAATAGTTGCGATAGTTCATTTTAAAAATTAATAATATAATCTTTTATTCTGTTATTTATAAAATTCCTCGTCTCGGGCGCAAGTGATACCGCGGCGCTTCATCTCCGGATTGGCGTGAATGTGGGTGTTGGGAAATTTGCTGCCCTTTACAAAGAAGATTTTCACTCCCAAAAGGACCACAGCCACGCCAATTAATGCCACTGTCAATAATAAAATTTGTATCATTTGCGTTAAAATAATGCGCAAATTTAAAAATGTTTTGGCAATTTTGCCACCAAATTCAAAATATTTTGTAATTTAGCGACCGATTTGGGCGAGTTTTAACAATTTTTCAACTCCTCCGCGCTTAAAAACAACCATTTTAGTACAATTCAAATAAAACTTATTATGACGATTAAAGACTTAAAACCGGCTCTCGTTTGGTCGATTTTCGACGAAATCAATCAAGTGCCCCGCCCCTCCAAAAAAGAGGCGAAAATCCGTGAGTACCTCGTGGCTTTTGCAGTAAAGCATAATCTCGAGCACAAGGTCGACGCTATCGGCAACGTGGCCATGTGGCGTCCCGCGGCCCCGGGTTTTGAAAAAGCCAAGCGCGTGGTGCTGCAAGCCCACATGGATATGGTAGCCGAAAAGGCCGCCGGAAGCAACCACAACTTCGACACTGACCCCATCAAGACCATCGTCGAGGGTGAATGGCTTCGCGCCGACGGTACCACTCTCGGTGCCGACGACGGTATGGGTATGGCTGGAGCGCTCGCCGCGATGATCGACCCGGAGCTTAAAGCCGGACCGCTCGAAGCGTTCTTCACCGTCGACGAGGAAACAGGCCTCACAGGAGCCAGCAATGTGGGCGAAGGAATGCTCACCGGTGACTATCTGCTCAACCTCGACAGCGAGGACGACGGCGTAATCACCATAGGTTGCTCAGGGGGTGTCGACACGCTCGCTTCGTTCGACTTCAAGCCGCAACCCGCTCCCAAGAATTTGCTCTACTTCCACATCAAGATCTCAAAACTGCTCGGCGGACACAGTGGCACCGACATCAACGCCGAACGCGCCAACGCCACTCGCCTGATTGCACGCCTCCTGTGGGAAGCTGCTCAACAAATCGACTTCGAAGTGGCCGACATCAACGCCGGTAACCTGCGCAACGCGCTCGCCCACACCGCCGAGGCAACTATCGGTATTGCCGAGGCCGACAAGGAGAAGCTCGCCGTTATCTTCAACACCTTCGCGGCAAATGTCAAGGACGAGTACAAGCACAACGAGAAGGATATGCTCATCGAGTGCGAGAGTGTCGACGTGCCTGAGTGCGTGATCGAAAAACGCGTGGCTCTCAACGTAATTAACGCCGCTTTCGTAGCGCCTCACGGAGTTCAGTCGATGAGCCTCGCCGTTGAAGGCCTCGTTGAGTCGTCTACCAACCTCGCCAGCATCAAAGTGCACGACGGCAACCGCCTCGAAATCGTCACCTCGCAACGCAGCGATGTCGAAAGCCGAAAGTTTGACGTTGCTCACCGTGTCGAAACAGTATTCAAAATAGCCGGCGCCGACCGTGTTTGGCACACCGACGGTTACCAGGGATGGACGCCCAACCCCGAGAGCGCTCTGCTTAAAATCGCTGTCGACCAATGGGATAAGCTCTATGGCGTAAAGCCCAAGATTGAGGCTATCCACGCCGGACTCGAGTGCGGTCTCTTCCTCAAGGTGGCCCCACACATGGAGATGATCTCCTACGGACCCACTTTGCGCGATGTACACTCGCCCAAGGAGCGCGTACACATCCCCGCTGTGCAGAAGTTCTGGGACTTCACCGTAGCCATCATCAAGGCCGTAGCCCAGGCATAAGCCGAGCCACATCCAACTAACAATCCCCCGCCGGCCCAAAGCCCGCGGGGGATCGTTTTTATTCAGCACCCCTAATTTCTATTTTACTAATTACTTTATATTCTCCCTCACCTCGTCCAGATAACGCTTCATTGCCTCCCCGTCGTGGCGCTCGATTATCTCTTGCAACACCGTCAGCCGCTGCTTTATCTTGTCGAGCTGCCCCCCCGTGTGGGGATTGAACAATATCTCTTGCAGCAGATAGTCGTCCTCCGACATCAAACCGCGGGCTATCGCCAAATGACGCTTAAACGTGGTGCCGGGAGCATCTTGATGCTTCATCACTCCAGCAAACACCAGCGTGCTCGCAAATGGTATCGACAGCGAATAAGCTATCGTCTCGTCATGCTCATCGAAGGTGTATTCTTTGATATTAAGGTGCAGACTATTGTATAAATCCTTGAAAAACACCTTGCCCAAGTGGTCGCCCTCGGCTATGATTATAGCGTTCTCACTGCTCAGATTCGACAGCGACGCGAACGTGGGGCCGAACATAGGGTGCGAACTGCAATACGGATGTCCGCAGCCGGCATAAAACTCTTTCAATCCGGTTTTAACCGACGCTATATCGCTCAAAATGCAAGCCGGCGGCAAATATGGCAACACCGCCTTAAACGCGTCAATAGTGTATTTCACTGTCACAGCGTTTATCAGCAACTGAGGCTCAAACTCGCGCACTTCATCAAAGCTCGTAAACCTCGCGCAGTTAAATGTAAAACTCATCCTTTGCGGGTCGCTATCCATTATAGCCACCTCATGGTCGAAACTCAGCACATCGCAAAAGAACGACCCCATCTTACCCGCGCCCATTATCAATATCTTCATCTGATTTTTCGGACAACTTTAATTTATAATTTTTAATTATTGACGATCTCCACCTGCTGCCTTACGCTCTCCTCGTGCACAGCCACCATTATAGTGTGCATAAACTCCTCGTCCATGCCCATCTCCGCGGCCTGGCTGCTGCGCTTGTTCAGAATATCGTCGTAGCGACCGGTCTGCACCACCTGCATCGAGTGCTCTTTTTTGTACTGACCGATGTCGCGACACACTGCCATTCGCTTACTTAGCACCTCAAGCAACTCATTGTCGAGGCGATCAATCTTTTGGCGTAATATCGCCAAGCTCTCGGTGGTTCCGGTTGATTCTCTCACTACCAATGTGTTTAATATAAGGTTTAACGATTCGGGTGTAACTTGTTGGTCCTTATCGCTCAACGCGCAATCAGGATTGCAATGTGATTCGATTATCAATCCGTCGAAGCCCATGTCGAGCGCCTGTTGCGACAGCGGACCTATCAACTCGCGCTTGCCGCCCATGTGTGACGGGTCGGCTATCAGCGGCAAGTTGGGTATACGGCGGTGAAGCTCCATAGGTATATGCCACTGTGGCACGTTCCTATATAAATGCTTGCCGTAGGTACTAAATCCGCGATGTATCGCCCCCAATCTCCTGATGCCGGCATTATAAATGCGCTGCAAAGCGCCTATCCATAGCTCGATATCGGGATTCACGGGATTTTTCACCAGCACAGTGGCACCGGGCTTGGCAACCAGAGCGTTAGCGATTTCCTGCATAGCAAAGGGGTTTGCACTCGTGCGAGCGCCTATCCACAAAATGTCGATACCGGCATCGAGCGCCGCTATCACGTGCTCGCGTGTTGCCACCTCGGTCGCTACGAGCATACCGGTCTCTTCTTTCACCTTATTGAGCCAAAGCAAGCCTTTCATGCCTATGCCCTCAAAGCCACCGGGCTTGGTGCGGGGCTTCCATATTCCGGCACGAAATATTTTCACTCCCGCTGCTGCCAGGCCTCGAGCGGTATCAAGCACTTGCCGCTCGGTCTCGGCGCTGCAAGGGCCGGCAATCACCACCGGACGCTTCAAGTCGACGCCTTCGAAGCTGATGGGCTGAATATCACTGAATAGTTTTGTCTCCATATCTATATATCTTTTTGATTATTGTCGGAATGCTGTGGTTATGCGCTCCAAAGCCTCGCGCAATTTCGCTTGTGTGGCGCACAGCGATAGCCTTACGTACCTATCGCCATTACTGCCGAATATTACGCCGGGCACTATAAAAACCCGTGCGCGCTCAAGCACGGCATCGGCAAACGCTATCGACCCGTCTGCCGCCTCGGGTATGCGTCCCCACAGGAACAAGCCGCGCTGTTTCTCGTCTATCGCGCAACCGAGAGCAACCATTATCCGCTCGGCTATCACGCGGCGCTCGCGATATTCTCTGTTCAGCTCGCTGTACCACTCGTCGCCAAGCTGCAACGCCTTCACCGCCGCAAGCATCATAGGCCGAAACTGACCGCTATCGATATTACTCTTTACTTTCAGTATCCAATTAATGAATGTGGTGTTCGATGCTACCATCCCCAAGCGCCAGCCGGGCATATTGTGCGACTTGCTCAACGAGTTGAACTCTATCGCCACATCACGCGCGCCTTCTACGCTCAGTATCGACAGTGGCTTGCTATCGTTTAGGATGAAACTGTAAGGATTGTCGTTCACAACCACTATGTTGTGCTTCCTGCCGAATGCCACCAAGCGCTCAAAAAGCTCGCGCGACGCTGTCTTGCCCGTAGGCATATTAGGATAATTAACCCACATCAGTTTTATTCGCTCAAGCGGCAACCGCTCAAGCGCCTCGAAGTCGGGTTCCCAATCATTGGCGGCGGTGAGGTCGTAGTTATAAATCTCGGCTTCGGCAAGGCGGCTAACGCTCGTGTAAGTGGGATAACCGGGGTTGGGCACTAGCACACCGTCGCCGGGGTTTACAAAGGCCAACGTGGTGTGCAAGATGCCTTCTTTCGAGCCTATCAACGGTTGTATCTCCACGCCGGCATCGAGTTCTACTCCGTAATATTTCTTGTACCATGCCGCATAAGCCTCGCGCAACTCGGCTATGCCGATATATGGTTGATAGCCGTGTGTGTCGGCGCGGCGTGATTGTTCCACAAGTTCGTCAATCACGCTCGCATGCGGGGCGCGGTCGGGGCCGCCTACGCCTAGCGACACAATGTCGGCTCCGGCCTTATTCAGCCGCGCTATTTCTTTTAGCTTTATCGAGAAATAATACTCTTTTATCTGCCCTACCCTGTTGGCGGGAACTATTTTACTCGGTGCATTGCTCATATTCTCCTAAGATTTTAAAGTCGTTGATCAACGGACGCACTGCCGCCACCGACTGTCGATAGCGGGTCTCGTCGGCAAACGCCAAGTCGATATAGAACCGGTATTCCCACTCGCGGCCTATTATCGGCAGCGACTGGATCTTCGTCAGATTCATTCCGTAGAACGAGAAGATGGTCAGCACGGCCGAGAGGCTGCCCTGATTGTGAGGCAACGTGAACGCGAGCGACGCCTTATTGGGCGCGGTATGCGAGCTATAGTCGGGTGCCGTCGACGGGTCGGCTACAATCAGAAATCGTGTGAAATTGCGCTTATTGGTCTGGATATCGTCCTCAAGCACTTCCATGCCGTACAGTTCGGCGGCAAAGCGCCCGCATATCGCCGCTTGACACTGAAGCTGTCCTTCGGCTATAGTCCTCGCACTGCCGGCCGTGTCGCTCGACTCCACCACTTTTATCGACGGATGACGACGCAAGTATTGCTCGCACTGTCGCAACGCTATCGGGTGGGAATGAACCTCTACTATGTCGCTCAGAGTTTGGCCGGGAAGGGTGCAAATACAGTGAGAGATATACTTTTTATGTTCACCTATTATTGTCAGATTGCTCTGCCGTAATAGCTCGTGATTCTCAAGTAGGCTGCCGGCTATAGTATTCTCTATCGCCACTATGCCCAACAGCGACGCGTCGTAGCGCATCGCGTCGAACAGCTCATGAAACGTGTCACATTCAATTATCTCCACCTCGCGGCCGGCAAAATATTCATGCGCCGCCGCATCGTGGAAGCATCCTTGCACGCCTTGTATCGCCACTCTTACCTTATTCATTTTCTATTTTTACCTTTCTTAAATCAAACACCCGCTACCGAAGTGATTTATCGGAGGCGGGCATCTTATTGTATTGTATATCAAACTGTAATGCACTAACTACCGCCTCTTATTCAGCAAAATAAAAGTAAAAATAGTAATATGCAAAATACGTTTTCAACATTAATTTATCAATTTTGACGCTGCAAATGTAACACTTTTTTCTCATTCCACAACTTTTTTAA
>JAFVDY010000038.1 GCA_017478265.1 Muribaculaceae bacterium
CAATGAGACACCTGCTTTACATACTGCCTATAATGACTCTGTTGCTCGTCGCCTGCCGCGACGAGGACATCATCTACATCCCCGAGCAGGTGGAGGTGGCAAGGCCGGAGTACACGGGCGTAACGGGGCTCTACGTGCTCAACGAGGGCAACATGAACGACAACAAGGCGAGCCTTGACTTCTACGATTACTCCTCCGGAACCTACCGACGCAACATCTTCCCCGAAGCCAACCCCCACGTCACACAAGAGATGGGCGATGTGGGCAACGACATCGGCATATACGGCGACAAACTCTACGCCGTCATCAACTGCTCCAACAAGATTGACGTGCTCGACAAGCGCACAGCTGTCAAACTCGGTCAAATCAACATTCCCAACTGCCGCTACATCGCCTTCAAGGGCGGATATGCCTACGTCACGAGCTATGTGGGACCGGTCTCGCTCACCGACGACCGACGCTTCCAGAACGGTGCCGTGCTCAAGGTCGACACAGTGTCGCTCAACGTGGTCGACACCTGCTACGTGGGACGACAACCCGATGGCATCGAGATTGTAGACGACCTTATCTACGTGGCCAATAGCGGAGGATATACACCCGAACGATATGAGAGCACGGTGTCGGTAATCGACCTATATACCTTAAAAGAGATTGAGCGAATAGAGGTTGCGCCAAACCTGCAACACATCAAATCGGACCGACGTGGTATCCTCTGGATTACCTCGCGCGGCGACTACTACAACCAAGGTAGCGGCATCTACGCCTACGACACGCGCAAGCGACGCATGGTCACATACATCGACACTCCCGTGAGCTCCACATGGCTCGACGGCGACTCACTGTATGTGGTGAGCGCCGAGTGGAGCTATCTGGCCGACAACACCCTCGCACGAACCTATAAAATAATCGACACGGACAAGCAGATGGTGGTGAACAACAACTTTATAGCCGACGGCACCGACGCTGTCATCACCCTACCCTACGGCGTGGCCGTGCACCCGATCACAGAGGACATCTACATAGGCGATGCTCGCGACTATATCCACCCGGGGCGCCTCTACTGCTTCGACCGCAATGGCGTGAAGAAATGGGACGTTCGCACCGGCGACATACCCGGGCATTTCGTATTTTTAGGAGACTACAAATAACTTATTATCATAGATTATGAGACGAGAATTTATTACACTCATCATCATTGCCGCCGCCGTGGCCCACGCCGCCGCCATCGAGTGGCCCTACCGCATCACCGTATACGACTTCGCGCCCGCACCGGGGCAGTTCAGCAACGTGCTGCCGCAATGGCAGAACGGAGAGAGCAAAGAGGCCATAGTGAAGCGAGTGGAGAACGAATTGTGTGGCTACTACGACGAGGGCGACCCCGTGCAGGGTATGGTATCGCTCGGCGGCTATGGCGGCTACATCGTGTTCGGCTTCGACCGGCCGGTAGTGAACGTCCCCGGTGAATACGACTTCCAAATTCTGGGCAACGCGCTCAAGGGTGCCGAAACGAGCGCCAACGCCGGCTCAAGCGAGCCCGGCATAGTGATGGTGAGCGTTGACGAGAACGGCAACGGCGTGCCCGACGACGCTTGGTACGAACTTGCCGGAAGCGAATACAACAATCCACGCACCCAGCACGACTTTGAAATCACCTATTACAAGCCAGGCGACGACCACGTGCCCACCAAAGTGGGGCGTAACATCCTGGACGCGTACTACATCCGGTGGACCAGCAACGACCGCGACAGCCTACGCGAGGGCTACCTCGAGCAGCTATCGTTCCACGCGCAAAGCTATTGGCCAGGCTGGCTCGACGATGTAACGCTCAGTTTCAATGGCGCCAAGCTACCGTGCAACTACTACGACGAGAGCGGCAACGGCACGTATATCGTGCAGCACTTCTACGATTGGGGTTACGTCGACAACCGTCCCGACTACCGCTGGGACTGCGAACTAACCGACTCCATTCGCGCCAACTGCAATCTGGGTTTCAAGATTGATTGGGCGGTTGACGAGCATGGGAATTCCGTTAACCTCAAGAAGATAGACTTCATAAAAGTGTACACCGCCATCAACCAGAAGTGCGGTTGGCTGGGCGAGACCTCGACCGAGGTGGCCGGAGCCTTCGACGTCCACCCCGACGCCGTTCTGCCCGACGACCCCGTTGACGGCGACCTGAACGGCGACGGCAACACGAACGCCGGCGACGTGTCGGCCCTCTACGAGGCGATATTGAGCGGGAATAGCGACCCGCGGTACGACCTCAACAGCGACTCGAGCGTCAACGCCGGCGACGTGTCGGCCCTCTACGAGATAATTCTATCACATTAATTTATAACAATTTAGCGTATGAAGAAAATTATTACACTTATCGCGGCGGTAGCCGCTATGGCGAGCGCAAGCGCGCAAGAGAGCACCATCACGCTCGACATTAACAACCCCTCCAACCCCGCGAGCCTGGAGTTTGGCAGTGACGGTATTTGGACCGGCACCTACAACGAGACCGACTACACCTACCTTGAGTTTCCGCCTTTTGCCTTCAGCCACCTGCTTGGCGGAGAGGGCTCATCGTGGGGTGGAATGTACTGGGACGGCTTCACCATCAGTCGCAATAGCGGCAAGAGCGGCTGGCAAGGCAACATGGCCGGCGGAGGCCTCGACGGCGCCGACGACCCGTACCTGATTGGTTTCTGGGCTGAATTCAGCGAGAGCGCCGACAGCCACTCGACCGAACTAATCTTCGACGATGGCAACAACTACCGTCCGCAGGCAGTCTATGTAACTAACATCGCCACCAGTTACAGCGCGGTAACCAACGGTGACAGCTACGCTCGCAAGTTTGACCGCGAAGGCGACTCTTTCATGCTCTATGCCCACGGTGTAGCTCCCTCGGGCGAGGTGCGCACAGCCTCAATTGAGCTTGCCGGCTACCACAACGGCACATTCAGTGCCCTCACCGATTGGACTCGTTGGGATCTGACCTCGCTGGGCCGCGTGGAGAGCATCTACTTCACAATGTCGTCGACCGACAGCGGCGCATACGGCATGAACACCGCGGCCTACTTCGCTTTGGCCGGCATGACGGTAAGCAACCCGAAGCCCACCGCTATCGAGAGTATTGAGGCTACAGCGCCCGTGGTAGGCGTAACCTACTACAACCTGCAGGGCGTGGCAAGTGCCGAGCCTCACAACGGACTCAACATCGTGGTAAAGACGCATAGTGACGGTAGCCGTACTACCGCCAAGCTACTGAAATAAAGATCATTATCACAGCATTAATTATTTGGAGCCGGTGTCTCATTGAGGCATCGGCTCCTTTGTACGGCATACTATCGTAATTAATACACTCGTATGGTGATGCTGGCGTAGCTAAATAGGTAGGCCGGGCAGCTTGGGGCTGTCCGGCCTTCGTAGGGGGGTGATAATGAGGAAAATCGCGTCCTTTCGGGCGCGATTTTCGTTAGGGGGCGGTTACCTACTCTCCCTCTAAATCGTACACTCGGGCGTGGTACCCCGCCGCCGGTACGGCGAAAGTGTGGCGTAGGGCCGGATATGAGGAAAATCGCGTCCTTTTGGGCGCGATTTCCGTTAGGGGGCGGTTACCTACTCTCCCACTTTCGCAGTACCATCGGCGTGGTGAGGCTTAACTTCTCTGTTCGGAATGGGAAGAGGTGGGACCCTCACGCTATAACCACCTTAATATCTTTAAAATGAG
>JAFVDY010000002.1 GCA_017478265.1 Muribaculaceae bacterium
AGACATCGAAAGTCTCAAGGAGGGTGTTAACCTTATCTACAACAAATTTATAAAATACCTTAAGCAGCAGAACGTCGAGGCTATCAACTCCACAGGCGAACTCTTCGACACCGACCTCCACGAGGCGGTCACCACTTTCCCCGCGCCGAGCGACGACCTCAAGGGCAAGGTGATCGACACTGTGCTTAAGGGATATATGATTAACGACAAAGTGCTTCGCCACGCCAAGGTGGTAGTGGGGCAGTAACATAGATATTTATTCGAGAAAGGATCGACTCAGAAAATGGCAAAGAGAGACTATTACGAGGTGCTTGGCGTACAGAAAAACGCCACTGCCGATGAGCTGAAAAAGGCTTATCGCAAACTCGCTATTCAATATCACCCCGACCGCCAGCAAGGCAAATCCGACGAGGAGAAGAAGGCGGCTGAAGAAAAATTTAAGGAGGCTGCCGAGGCCTACGACGTGCTATCCAATCCCGAGAAACGGCAACGCTACGACCAATTCGGCTTCTCCGGCGCCCAGGGTGGCTACTCGGGCGGAGGTATGTCGATGGAAGACATCTTCTCGCAGTTCGGCGACATTTTCAGCGGTTTCGGCTTTGGCGATATGTTCGGCGGAGGTCGCTCGCGTGGCGGCACGCGTGTGCAGCGCGGCAGCGACTTGCGCGTGCGCGTAAAGGTGAGCCTTGCCGATGTCGCTAACGGCTGCGAGCGTAAGCTCAAAATTCCGCGTATGGCGTCATGCCATAGCTGCAACGGCACCGGTGCCAAGGGTGGCACCGCGCTTGAGACCTGCCACACTTGCGGCGGCTCGGGAGTGCAGACGCGCGTACAGCAGACTATTCTCGGACGGGTGCAGACGCAGAGCCCATGCTCGGCCTGCGGCGGAACAGGCAAAATTATCAAGGAGCGCTGCCCCGACTGCGGTGGCCAAGGACTGATACGCAAAGAGGAAATAGTGACGGTAAACATTCCTGCCGGCGTCGAGCAGGATATGGTGCTCACCATGCGCGGAAAGGGCAACGAGGCACCGGGCGGAGGCATACCGGGCGACTTGCTTATCGTGATTGAAGAGGAAGAGAACAACGAACTCCTGCGCGATGGCAACGATTTGATTTACAATCTGATGATTGACTTCCCGACGGCCGCGCTCGGAGGCAAGGTGGAGGTGCCTACCGTCAACGGACGTGTGCGGCTCACAATCGACCCGGGCACGCAACCGGGCAAGGTGCTGCGCCTGCGGGGCAAGGGACTGCCACATGTCAACTCCTACGGCACCGGCGACTTGCTGGTCAACGTCACCGTCTACGTGCCTGAGTCGCTCAACGCCGACGACCGAAAGGCGCTCGACCAGCTCGCTCACTCGCCCAACGTCAAGCCTTCCGACAGCGCGCGCAAGCGTATCTTCAACCGCCTGCGCCACATCTTCGACTGATATTCTCCCCACATTATAATATAGTCTCCTATGCGACACAGCAGCTCTCATAGCGTACCCAAAAACAAGTCGAAATACAATCCCTTTCTGTCGAGCGACGATATGCCGTTGCTCGACTACGTGATGAAATGTCTCGACGGCATCAGCCGCAACAAGGCTAAAGCAATCCTCACAGGCAACGGCGTGCGCGTCGACGGAAAAACTGTCACGCGGCACGACTTCAACGTCAAGCCGGGCATGCTCGTCGAAATCAGTCGCTACCGCGGTGCCGAACCCGAGGAGGACCTCGGACGATACTTTGGCGTGGTCTACGAGGACGACCACCTGATAGTGGTCGACAAGAGCGATGGGGTGATGTCGGTTGGGGTAGGGCACAACAGCCTCAACATGAAGCGATTGCTCGACGACTACTTCGTGCGCACGCGCCAGCGCTTCCACCCGCATCTGGTGCACCGACTCGACACCCGAACCTCAGGACTCATGGTTTACGCCAAAACCATCGAGACGCAGCAACTATTCATTCACGACTGGCGGGGTTATGTGCAGGACCGAAGATATGTGGCTGTTGTAGAGGGCGCTATCGACCAGCCCGAAGGACACATCGAGAGTTGGCTGATCGACACGCCGTGGCTCAAAGTAATAAGCTCGAAAACTAACAATGGTGGCAAATGGGCAAGCACCGACTGGAAACTGCTGCGAACCAACGGCTCCCTATCGCTCGTCGAACTCCACCTCCATACGGGGCGCAAAAATCAAATCCGCGTCCACATGCACGACCTCGGCTACCCCATCGTGGGCGACCGGAAATATGGCTGCGACTACGACCCCATCAACCGTATGTGCCTACACGCGTTCCGTCTCGCGTTTTACCACCCCATCACCGGCGAGCTATTACATTTCGAAACTCCATTTCCCAACGACTTCCTTCGC
>JAFVDY010000039.1 GCA_017478265.1 Muribaculaceae bacterium
ATCAGCCGCTTGAGGTATAACTCGGTGGCGATGCGCATATACATGTCGATGCCCAGAGCGTTGAAGTGGGTAGTGAAGGGGCGTGCGCTCGCGCCACCTGCTATCGCTTGCAGGATGGGGGTCTCTACCTCGGTGTAGCCTTCGGAGTCGAGCACCTCACGCATGGTGCGAATCACGATTGCACGCTTGATGAAGGTATCCTTCACGCCGTCGTTCACCACCAGGTCGACGTAGCGTTGGCGGTAGCGCAGTTCGGGATCGTCGAACGAGTCGTACACCACGCCGTCCTTCATCTTCACGATGGGCAGCGGCTTGAGACTCTTGCTGAGCAACTTGAGCGAACGGGCATGGACGGTGATCTCGCCCATTTGGGTGCGGAACACGTAGCCCTCGACGCCCACGAAGTCGCCGATGTCGAGCAGTTTCTTGAACACGACGTTGTAGAGGTCCTTGTCGTCGCCCGGGCACAGGTCGTCACGGC
The DNA here is from genome assembly GCA_017478265.1 of Muribaculaceae bacterium. Taxonomy (GTDB): domain Bacteria; phylum Bacteroidota; class Bacteroidia; order Bacteroidales; family Muribaculaceae; genus Sodaliphilus. The sequence continues at coordinate 482 of JAFVDY010000039.1, forward strand.
TGATGTACACCTGAATACGGCCGCGGGCATCCTGCAGCTCGATGAATGACGCTTTACCCATGATGCGTCGGCTCATGATGCGTCCGGCGATGCTCACTTGCCATTTGTCGGGGTCGTAATCGTCGTCGCTGAAGGTGGCCTTGATATCCTTGCTCCAGTTGTTGACTGCAAATTCCTCGGCGGGGTAGGGGTCAATGCCCATTTCCCGCAACTGGTTCAAACTGTTACGTCGTACTATTTCCTGTTCGCTGAGTTCCAGTATATTCATCTCGATTGATCTTATAAATGTATTTTTTGTTATTGTTTATAGTCCGTAAAAATTGCGTCCATAGCGCGTCGAAGCTGTTGAAGGTCAACGTCTTCGGGCGCATGAAACCGCGAAATGCCCACTTAGGACGATACAAAGGTAATGCTTTTTTCGCAACCGCGAGGCATTTTGCCCGCTTTTTCTGTCGACGCTTCTTTTAACCGCAAATTTATGCCGCGATGCTCATTAATATAAAAAGATGTTGTATCTTTGTGGGATGAAAGCGGACGACAATAACATAAACTCAAAGGATAACCGGTTATTATCCACTTAATTAATCGACAATGAACGAGCAATTTCTCAGTCAGTTATATCTTAAGGATACGGCGTTTCAGAACCTCATGAGCCGTAGGGTCTACACGGTGTTGCTGGTGGCCTCGACCTATGATGCCTTCATAATGGAGGAGGACGGGCGCGTCGAGGAGCAGATTTACAACGAATACGTGTCGCTTAACCTGAGCACGCCGCCGCGCGTGGTGCGTGTGAGCGACTATGCTCGCGCGCTTGATATATTGAAGCGCAACACAATCGACCTGATAATAGCGATGCCGGGTATCGACATCAGCGAGACTTTCAGTCGGGCTCGCGAGATAAAAGAGCTCTATGCCGATATACCATTTGTGGTGCTCACTCCATTCTCTCGCGAGGTGTCGCGAAGGCTTGAGCGTGAGGACCTCTCGGCGGTCGACTACGTGTTCTCGTGGCTTGGCAACGTCGACCTTTTGGTCGCGATTATCAAGCTGCTGGAGGACAAAATGAACGCGCCGAGCGATGTGAACACGGTGGGAGTGCAGATGATATTGCTGGTTGAGGACAGCGTCCGCTTCTATTCGTCGATACTGCCAACGCTCTATCGGTTTATATTGCGTCAGAGTCAGACCTTTGCCGAGGAGGCGCTCAACGCCCACGAGCGGATGCTTCGCATGCGCGGACGGCCAAAGGTGATGCTCGCACGCGACTACGAGGAGGCCGTCGGCCTTTACCGCCAATACGGCAGCAATATTCTGGGCGTAATCAGCGACGTGTCGTTTAAGCGCGAGGGCGTCAAAGACCCTCAGGCGGGCATTCGTCTTGCCGGCTGGCTGCGTGAGCAGGACCCGTATCTGCCGCTCATTGTCGAGTCGAGCGAGAGCCGTAACCGCGAGGCCGTGACAGCCTTCGGTGGCATCTTCCTCGACAAGAACAGCAAGAAGCTGCCGGTCGACTTGGGTAATGCTGTGATGGAGCTCTTCGGTTTCGGAGATTTTGTGATACGCGACCCGGAGAGTGGCAACGAGATTATGCGCATCACCGACCTCCAGGACCTGCAAAAGCGTCTGAACGATATTCCCGCGGCTTCGCTCTTCTATCACGCGCGCCACAACGATATCTCGCGGTGGCTCTACTCGCGCGCGCTCTTCCCTATCGCGCAGGTGGTGAAGATGCACCGCTTCGAGGATATCGACGAGGCGCCCGCCGTGCGCTCGCTATTCCTCGACCTGATCGCGAAATACCGCAAGATGAAGAACCGCGGCGTGGTGGCGGAGTTTAAGAAAGGACGCTTCGACCGCTACAGCAACTTCGCCCGCATCGGGCAGGGCTCGCTCGGGGGCAAGGGGCGCGGCCTGGCTTTTATCGATAATATAATCAAGCACAACCCGATAATGGACAATTTCGAGGGTGTGGTGATAAAGATTCCGCACACGGTGGTGCTTTGTACCGATATTTTCGACCGCTTTATGGCGCAAGGCGACCTCTATCAGCGCGCGCTCAGCGACCTGCCCGACGAGGAGATTCTTTCAGCGTTCCTTGCCGCGCCTTTGCCGGCAGAGGTGATGGACGACTTGGCGGCGATCTCGCGGGTGATAGACGCTCCGCTCGCCGTACGATCGTCGAGTTTGCTTGAGGATAGCCATTACCAGCCCTTTGCCGGCGTCTACGCCACCTACATGGTGGCACAGCAGCCCATTGAGGCCGACACCGTGGAGGCGCTCGCCTCGGCGGTCAAAGCGGTCTACGCCAGTGTGTTCTATCGCGACAGCAAGGCGTATATGACCGCCACCAGCAATGTGATTGACCAGGAGAAGATGGCGGTGATTATCCAGGAGGTGGTGGGCAAGGAGAACGACGGATTTTACTACCCGTCTTTCAGCGCCGTGGGGCGCTCGGTGAACTACTATCCGCTCGGCAACGAGCGTGCCGCCGATGGAGTGGTAGAGCTCGCCGTGGGATTGGGAAGGCATATCGTCGACGGCGGTCTGTCGCTGCGCTTCTCGCCTCGACACCCCAAGAAGGTGCTGCAAACGAGCACGCTTGACCTCGCGTTGCGCGACACACAGACCTCTTTCAGCGCTATCGACCTGCACAACAGCGAGCGACGCATGGCGATAAACGAGGAATTCAACATAGCCCAACTGCCGGTGCAACAGGCAGCCGACGCGGGATACCTGCAATATATGGTGTCGACCTACGATGCCGCCAATGGACGACTGGTTGACAACGACCGTGCCCCGGGGCGAAAGGTGGTGACCTTTGCCAATGTGTTGCGCCACAACGTGTTCCCGCTGGCCCATGCTGTCGACCTCATGCTCAACACTGGACAGGAGCAGATGGGACGACCGGTGGAGATTGAGCTGGCCGGCAACATCGCCATGTCGACAGGCGCCAACGGCGAGGAGATGAAAGGTGAACTCTATTGGCTGCAAATACGCCCGATGATCGACCGTAGCGAGATGCTCGACGACAAGGTGATTCACGCTGCCCCCGAACGAATGTTCATCTATAGCGCCAACGCCCTTGGCCATGGGATGATGGACAACATCACGGCGATTGTGATGGCCAAGCCTGAGATGTTCTCGATGAGCAACAACGAGGCGCTCGCGCTTGAGATTGAGCGGGTGAACCGTCAGTTTGCCGAGCAACACCGGCATTATCTGCTGATAGGCGTAGGCCGATGGGGCTCAAGCGACCACGCGCTGGGAGTGCCCGTTAAGTGGGCGCATATCTCTCAAGCGCGACTGGTAGTGGAGCTGTCGATACCGGGCAAACGCATCGAGCCGAGCCAGGGCACCCACTTCTTCCAGAACCTGACGTCGATGGGCGTGGGCTATCTGACTGTGGGCTCTGCCGGCGACGGCAGTCGTTTCGACCGACAATGGCTTGAGGCGCAGCCGGCCGCTTACGAGACCTCCTTGCTGCGCGTAATCTCGCTCGACACCCCTCTGCCCGTCGCCGTCAACGGAATCACCTCCGAAGCCGTAGTCCTGAAACCCTAATCCCCGCCACCAACGCCCGCCAATGCCGGCCGAAGGCCGGACCCTTTCTACCTCGCCAGAGATGTGTTTACTTAATCAAGAATTGATTAACATATATTTAATGTTTGATGGATGTGAAGAAATCAAATAGAGTGGAAGGTGTTGAGCCTGTAGCGACCTGCACGACAAGTCAACCGGCTTATATCTTTACACCGACCTGCTTACCGCCCCGGCCACCGGCTTGAGCCACGTCAAGCCGCGTGAAGTGTACTTCGGCGGCAAAAAGCAGAACTGACCATGTCCTTTATTGGCCTGACGTAAGACCGATAATCGAATAGCAGCCTCTCTAACAGGTGGCATATCGCTCGCAGTGTAGCTTGCGCGCGCAGCGATGTGCCACCTTAGTTTAATCAACCACAATCAGTCATTAGGCCGACGAGAGGTGTTCTTTAAGTGGAAGATAGGGGAGGGCGGCGGTTGCTTGGGTGAATGTTGTGGTGAATGTTGTGGTGAATGTTGTGGTGAATGTGGTGGTGAATGTTGTGGTGAATGTTGTGGTGAATG
>JAFVDY010000040.1 GCA_017478265.1 Muribaculaceae bacterium
AATTTTGCGGTTGGAAACAACAAACTCCTCGACGAGTACCACCTCAACACTGTTGTGAATTGCTTTCAGATTTTGTAATTTTGTGGTTGGAAACAACTCAAATCGAAGTATGCTCACTGCGTTCGCAGTTGTGAATTGCTTTCAGATTTTGTGATTTTGCGGTTGGAAACAACCGAGGAACGTCTGCGGGTTGCTGCCCCATGGTTGTGAATTGCTTTCAGATTTTGTAATTTTGCGGTTGGAAACAACGGGTAGCCGCGCATTGACCTCCGCCGAGAAGTTGTGAATTGCTTTCAGATTTTGTAATTTTGCGGTTGGAAACAACCGAGCAAAAGCCACTCGGCGGACACGCCAGTTGTGAATTGCTTTCAGATTTTGTAATTTTGCGGTTGAAAACAACCGGCGAAAAAATCGGCAAAGCGCAGAGTGAGTTGTGAATTGCTTTCAGATTTTGTAATTTTGCGGTTGGAAACAACCCGGGTAGAATGTGTTCGCAATAGCGTTACAGTTGTGAATTGCTTTCAGATTTTGTAATTTTGCGGTTGGAAACAACTCGGAACTGAATGTACGGCTCTCGCTCATGAGTTGTGAAAACTTGAAGTTTACCCCAACTATCAACGTATAACTATGCGCATATAAATACAGAAATAACCCTAAACCTACTGTCCCAACTGTCCCACTTCTAATAAGTATACAAGCCACCCAGTGTCCCACAATATAAAATTCGCCAAATTCGCCGACAACAAACCGTCTATTTCGCCGAGAGTAAATGTGGTTGTTTTCGCTAAATTTGCCCACTATCTTTGCACCAACTAAAATTATTAATGATAAATTAAAAATGAAACACCGGCAACCACCGTCCCACCCTTTTCGATGTAAGATGGAAAATGTAAGATGTGCCAACCAGTGTCCCACCCACCTTCGATGTAAGATGTAAAATGTAAAATGTATGCAACCAGTGTCCCACCCTACAATCGCCTGCCGCGTACCACTGTCCCACCTCATAAATAAAGTTGTTATGCGTTGTTCTTTTGTTGTTTCCAAGTTGTTGTTTTATACCGTCCACAATCCCCGCGTACCACTGTCCCACCCAAACAAAAAATAATTCGCCAAATTCGCTGACAAATAATTCGTGATAATTCGTGTAACTCGTTGTCCACAAATTCGTAAATCCATGTGCTGAAAATAAAAACAGGCTGAAAATCATGTGATTAACAGCCTGTTTTGGTGCCCAAGAAAGGACTCGAACCTTCACGCCTCGCGGCACACGCACCTGAAACGTGCGCGTCTACCAATTCCGCCACTTGGGCATTGATTGCGCCTCAATTTCTCGATTTGCGACTGCAAAAGTACAACAAATTTTTAAATTACCAAGCATAAATGACGTTTTTTTTGAAAAAAATCGTAACTTTGCGGCGTAAACGGGCGTTTTGCGGCACAAAACGAAGCCGAAAAACGACGGTTTGCGGTAAAAATCATGAAGAAAGACGACGAAAACAAGAATAAGAAAAAAAAGCCCGAACAGGAGCCCTTGAGCGACGACCGACGCACCATCAACGAGGCCGCCGACCAGGAGTATAAGTACGGCTTCGTGACCGACATCGACACCGAGGTGCTGCCAAAAGGTCTCAACGAGGACATCGTGCGCGACATCAGCCGCCTCAAGGGCGAGCCCGAGTGGCTGCTCGAGTTCCGACTGAAGGCGTTCCGCCATTGGAGGCAGCTGCCCATGCCCCGATGGGGTAAGGTCAATCTGCCCGACATTGACTTCCAGGCCATCAGCTACTACGCCGCACCCAAGAAGAAAAGCGGCGGCGACAACCAAGAGATCGACCCTGAGCTCAAGAAGACCTTCGACAAGCTCGGCATACCCCTCGAGGAGCGATTGCGACTGAGCGGAATGGCCGTCGACGCCATTATGGACAGCGTGAGCGTCACCACCACCTATCGCGAGCGCCTGGCCGAGAAAGGCATCATCTTCTGCTCGATAAGCGAGGCCGTGAAGGACTACCCCGACCTGGTGAAGCGCTACCTTGGCAGCGTGGTGCCGTACACCGACAACTACTTCGCCGCCCTCAACTCGGCCGTGTTCAGCGACGGCTCGTTTGTCTATATACCCAAGGGCGTGCGATGCCCGATGGAACTGTCGTCGTATTTCCGCATCAACGCCGCGCAGACCGGCCAGTTTGAGCGCACTCTCATCGTGGCCGACGACGAGAGCTATGTCTCCTACCTCGAGGGATGTACCGCCCCCATGCGCGACGAGAACCAGCTACACGCCGCCATAGTGGAGATAGTGGTCGAGACCGGAGCCGAGGTCAAGTACAGCACTGTGCAGAACTGGTATCCCGGCGACAAGGACGGCCGCGGAGGCATCTACAATCTGGTGACAAAGCGTGGACTCTGCCGCGGCGACGGCAGCAAGCTCTCATGGACACAGGTCGAAACGGGCTCGGCAATCACATGGAAATACCCCAGCTGCGTGCTCAAGGGCAACGGTAGCGTGGGCGAATTCTACAGCGTGGCCCTCACGCGCAACTATCAGATGGCCGATACCGGCACCAAGATGATTCACTTGGGGCGTAACAGCCGCTCGACCATCGTGTCGAAGGGCATCAGCGCCGGACATAGCGAGAACTCGTATCGAGGCATGGTGCGCGTGGCGCCTAAGGCTATCGGCTGCCGCAACTATACGCAGTGCGACAGCCTGCTGCTCTCCTCCACCAGCGGTGCCCACACCTTCCCGGTGATTGAGGTGGGCAACGACTCAAGCGTGGTGGAGCATGAGGCCACCACCAGCAAGATTAACGAGGACCAGATTTTCTATTGCAACCAGCGAGGCATCTCCACCGAGGACGCCGTGGGCCTCATCGTCAACGGCTACGCCAAGGAGGTGATGTCGAAGTTGCCCATGGAGTTTGCCGTCGAGGCGCAGAAGCTACTGCAAGTGTCGCTCGAGGGCGCCGTAGGTTGATAGTTTATAATGAGTTAAAATATAAAAGACATATATATTATGGAAGAAGAGAGAACTGACAAAGGCGGCAAGCCGCTGCGCGTGCTCATCAGCGGCGGAGGCACGGGCGGACATATCTTCCCCGCGCTGTCGATAGCCAACGAGGTGCGCCGTCGCCTCCCCGACGCCGAGATCCTGTTTGTGGGAGCCCTCGGACGCATGGAGATGGAGCGGGTGCCGGCTGCCGGATATGAGATTAAAGGCTTGCCCGTGCGCGGTTTCGACCGACGCAAGTTGTGGAAAAACATTGGCGTGCTGCTCGACCTGCGCCGCAGCATGAAGATGGCGCGCGACATCCTCGCCGAGTTTAAGCCCGACGTGGCAGTGGGAGTGGGTGGCTATGCCAGCGGACCCATGCTTAAGGAGGCCCAGAAGCAAGGCGTGCCCACATTGCTGCAAGAGCAAAACTCTTACGCCGGCGTCACCAACAAACTGCTGGCGAAGGGCGCCAAGGTGATATGTGTGGCCTACGAGGGCATGGAGCGATTCTTTCCCGCCGAGAAGATTGTGCTAACAGGCAACCCCGTGCGGCGCAACTTGCTGGAATGTGAGGCATCGCCCGAGGAGGCACGCCGTGCCTTCGGACTCGAGCCGGAGCGACGCACGGTGCTCATCATCGGTGGCAGCCTGGGGGCCCGCACTATCAACAACAGCATTATCGCCGGTCTCGACGAGATTGGCAAGAGCGATGTGCAAGTGATTTGGCAAACAGGCAAGTTCTACGACTCGCAATGCCGCGAGGCGCTTGAGTCGAGCGGAGTGAAGAACGTGTTGCAGATGCCGTTTATCAGCAATATGGACATGGCTTACCGCGCCGCCAACATTGTGATCTCGCGAGCCGGTGCCAGCAGCATAAGCGAGTTGCAGCTGCTGGGCAAAGCGTCGATTCTCGTCCCGTCGCCCAACGTGGCCGAGGACCACCAGACGAAGAATGCGCTCGCGCTCGTCAACCGCAACGCGGCTCTGATGATTGCTGACGCCAACGCCGAGCAACAACTCGTGCCAACAATGCTGCGCACTGTCACCGTCGACGACACTATCGCCGCACTCGAGCAGAACGTCAAGCAGATGGCGCTACCCAACGCAGCCGAGCGCATTGTCGACCACCTGCTGCAACTCTAACCCATCCTGTATGATACACAGCGAGGCCGGTTTCAACTTTTCGAAACCGGCCTCGCCGTGTTCAGAGCCATAAGCCCACATCACTTGGTGCGCAACTGCGGGTAGAACGCGTTGGGAATAAAGTCGATGTCGTAGGTGCCCAAGTGCTTGTCGTGGGCGATAATCATCACATCGTATTGTACATCGTAGTCAATCTCATGGATGTCGACATACACGTTGGCGGCATTAATCAGTCGCCGCTGCTTTGCCACATCCACGGCCCGCATCGGGTCGAAGTCGTCTATGTTGTCGGCATCGCGCGTCTTCACCTCAATGATGTGTATAATGTCCTGTTCTTCGGCTATGATGTCAATCTCGAGGCGACGCATGCGCCAGTTGGTCTCGCGCACAATCAGGCCGCGCGTAATCAGGAAGTCGCGTGCGGCGTGTTCGCCCTCGTTGCCTATCAGGTTGTGGATTGCCATCGGCCAATCATCAGAAGTTGAATGCCACGCCGCCCATGATGTTGAACTTCTGCGCGCTCATGCCCGGCATCTCGTCCCACTTGCGGTTGAGGATATTGCCAATCTCGAGCCATACGCTGAACGGCGCCGAGAAGCGGTAGCTCGCGCCGGCGTGCAGGTTCCACACATCGTCGAGCTCGAAGTCGTAGAAGCCGGTCTGGGTGGGCGAGATGAAGCCCTCGGCCACGATGCCGCGATTGCCGCGATAGTCCACACCCAGGTTGATTGCCAACGCGCTGATGGGCGTGATGTTGAGGTCAATCTTGGCCGCCGTGCAGGTGCCGTCGTAGTAGTTGAGCGAGTAGCCCTTGCGATACTTGCTCAGGTCGATGCCGTTGTCGCCTTCGTCGTCGCCGGTGGGGGCATAAATCACCGAGGCCTTAAGCTCGGCCCAGTTGCGCAGCTTCCAGTTGAGCTCGGCACCCAGCTTTACGCCCTTATATTTGATTGCGCGATAGTGTGTAGCCGCATAGCGTACGCCCTCGGGATAGGTGCGATAATCGGTTACGGTCACGTTGCCCTCGCCTGTAGTGCTGTAGGCGCGGGTAATAGGCAGATAGGCGTCGAGCGCGCCGCGGAAGAAGCCGTAGCCGGCAAACACGCGGATGCTGAAGCCGCGGAAGGGGCCGAACTTGAATCCGCCCTCCAGGTCGAGTGGCGTATACAGCGACTCGTAGCGCTCGCGGGGCGCACTGTAGCGATTGGACTCGTGCATTTGCGCCAGAGTGTTCAACCACTTGCCGCCTAAAGCGTTGGCGTAGGCCACCACGCCCTCGGTGATGTTGACGTCAACCTTGACGTTGGGCGAGAAACGCACCGCCGCGCCGTCGTTCATCGAGAAGTCGATGTTCAGGCCCAGCGTGGCGTCTACGCGATCGTTCTTAATCTTATAGTAAGGCGAGAGCTTGAACAGGCCGTAGGTGGCACGTTGGTCAACGAGCTCGTCGAACGGCGTGTCGTAGTGGTTCAGCCTTACGATAGCGGCTTTGAAGTCGCCGCCCACCGAGCTGATGTCGTTAATGGCGTAGTCGGCTCCGGCGCCGAATCGCAGCTGGAACTCGCGCGCCCCCGTCAGGCCCTCGTACAAGCCCTTGCCGTAGCCGGCAAAGCCCAGGCCGAAGTTGACGCGATAGTCGAGCGGTGTGTTCAGCACGTCGTCGAGCATCGTGCTCTCCCAGGTGCCGTCGGCGCTCACGTTGTAGAACGATTGCTTGGTGTTGCGCAGGAAGTCGGTGTAGCCGCCGTAGTAGTTGAAGCTGTCGAATTCGGCTCGTGCTGCCACGCCCAGCGTGCCCTCGTTCAGCACTTTCTTCAGGTCGACGCCCAGCAGATTGTCGTTAAATCGCTGCTTTTGGCGCATATCGGCGGGGATGAGCGCCGAGCCGTTCTTGCCGTTCCACGTGCTGTTGTGTTGCAGCCATGCGGCAAGGTAGGTGCTGTCGGTGTCGATTATGCGGTATCCCACCGAGGTCGTAAGGTTCAGCTGCGAGCCGGCGCCCGCCACCAGGTAGCCGTTCTGGCGGCTGAAGTGGTGACGCGTGTGATAGCCGTAAGGCTCCATCGTGGGCACCAGCGACGGCACGATCGTAGGCCGGGTCCAGCTGCTGTAGCCGGGCGCTTTCACGTCCTTCACCTCGGTTTTCTTCACCTGCGGCAGGTTGTTTTTCTTCACCGCTTTCTTCTCCACGGGCACGAAGTCCTTGTCGAGGGTAATCACCTTGTTGAGTTCTTTCTCGCTCTTGTTTTGTGCCGGTGCCGGCAGGGCGAGCATCGCCATTGCCGCCGCCACGAGCGCTATGCTGTATTTCTTAGTCATCTCTCTTTCGGTTTATTATATTGTCGAAAAATGGGCTTTTAATCTTATGAAATGCCTGTGTGGTGATTTATTTCTTCTTCTTTGTCCACTTTGCCAGGCGGGTATCAATCTCGTTGAAGATTTCGCCTTCCTTGCCGGGATAGTTGTCCTTGAGGCTGTTCAGATAGTCGATGGCGTCTTGGGTCTTACCCTGCTTTTGGTACACGTCGGCCAGCAGGATGAACGCCTTGCCTAGCCAGTAGTGGTGGGGGGTGCCGGCATCGATAAACTTCTTCAGCTGGCTCTCGGCGCCCGTCAGGTTGCCGGCGTTGTATTTCATCAGCGCCAGCTGATAGGCGGCTTGTGCGCCGTACTCGTTGCGGGTGTCGCCGGCGAGGCTCTCGAGGTCGCTCTGCGCCTCGGTGGCGTTGCCCAGCTGGTTGTTGGCGATAGCGCGGTTGAGGCGAACCTCCTTCTCCTCCTCGGCGCTCAAGCCGCCTTGCGACAGCAGTATCTCGGTGGACGCGATCACGTCGTTCCACTTCTTAGCCTGCTTGGCGGCGCGCATCAGTCCCATTTGGGCTATGATTTTGTTGTCTTGCGTCGAGGCTTTCTCGGCCAGGGTGCGGTACACGCCTATGGCCTCGCCGCTCTTGCCCTGATTGATGAGGATTTCGCTCTTGATGGCGAGGGCGTCCTCGGCGTAGGCGGCGTCGTCACCCATGTCGAGGGCGATGTTGATTTCCTTGAGTGCCTTGTCGTAGTCGCGACGGGCGAAGTAGTGGCGGCCCATATAGTAGTGGGCCTTACCCACGTAGGCGCCGGCGGGATAATTCTTCAGGTAGCTCTCCATCTTGTCGCTCTTGCTCTTCTCGGCCACAATCTGGCGCTCGGCGGCCTCGAATGTGAGCTTCTCGGCCTCGCTGATGTCGAGTTGCGGAGCGCCCTTAATGCCCTTAAGGTAGTTGCTGAGCTCGGCGAGCTCGCCTCGCTCGGCTGCCACTATCTTGAGATCCTCGACTGCCGTTTTGGCCTCGTCGCTGGTGGGATATTTCTTCACCACTTGGCGATAGGTGTCGAGGGCTTTGGCCTCGTTGCCGCTGTTGCGGTAGATGATGGCCTCACGCAGCATGCCGTAGCGGGCCTCGGCGCTCGACGGATATTTGCTCACCAGATTGTCGAGGGTGGCGATGGCGTCGGCGGTGCTGCCCGACGCCGCCTGAGCGTTGCTCTTTTCGAGCAGCGCCGCCGGCAGAAGCGTGGAGTTGGGATATTGGCTCGCCAGCGCGTCGAGCAGCGAGATTTGTTCGCTGTAATTCTTGTTCAGTCCGGCCATGCGCGCGCGCTGGAACAGCGAGTAGTCGGCGGCGGCGTTGTTGTCGGCGCTGAGTGCTTGCTGGTAGGCCTTGTCGGCGGCGGCGAAGTTCTGGGTGTAGTATTGAGTGTCGCCCAGGCGGTTATAGGCGTCGGCTATCAGGTCCTTGTCGAGGTTGCCGGCGTTGATGGCGTTCTGGAACGCCTTGCGGGCGTCGGCATATTTGCGCTGCTGGTAGAGCGAGTAGCCTAAGTTGTATTGCGCGATGGCATAGTTGCTGTCGCTCTTGCTGATCGATGCCACGTATGCCTGCTGGTTGGCGGTCGCCTTTTTGAAGTCGCCGTTGCGGTATTGTGCCTCGCCCAGCCACAGATGGCACTCGTTATACACCTTTGTGTCGAGTTTCCCGAGCGCGATGGCTTGGTTGAAGTAGTTCTCGGCCTTGTCGTTGTTGTCGTTGCTCAGCTCCTGAACGCCCAGGTTGTAGAGCACGTGCTGCTTGGCTTTGAGCACCTTTTCGCCGGGGTTCTTGATGTGCGAGATGCTCGTGAGAGCCCGGTTATAGTCGGTGGTGGTCAGGTAGGCGTCGTAGAGGTAGTCCTCCACATTGGCTTTATACGCGCTCTTGGGATAGTCGTTCAGGAATTGCTCAAACATGTCGATGCTGTTGTTGAACGGGGTGCGGCCGCCTTGACTTTGGCTGATGGCGTAGTTGTAGAATGCCGTCTCGCGCACCTTCTCGTCGTAGCGCATACGGGCGGCTTTCTCGAAGGCCATCGCCGCCTTGTCAACCTCTTTCTTCTCGAGGTAGCACTGACCTAAGTACAGGTTGGCGCTTTGTGCTAAAGCGTCATCCTCGTTGGCCACGTGTGCCATGCATTTGGCGGCCTCGGTGAGGTCGTGGCGGTCGTAATTTATCACGCCAAGGGTGTAGGCCGCCGAGCGTACCACCGGCTCCTCGGTGGTGTTGAGATACTCCGTCAGGTGGCTCTTCGCCAGGTCGATACTGCCGCCGCGGTAGTAGCTCTCGCCTATGATGCGGTGCAGCTCGGGAGCGAAGTAGTCGTTGGCCTGGTCCTCGAGTAGCGAGTTGCCCAGGTCTATCACCTTGTTATAATTGCCTTTTGCGAAGTTGATTTGCGCCACATAGTATTGTGCCTGATAACCCAGCTCGCCGGTGCGGTCGATAGCCAAAAACTTCTCAAGTGCGCTGTCGTAGTCCTTGCGGGCATAGTCGATATATGCCTGATAGAACTCCGAGGCGGCGCCGTATTGCTTGGTGGTGGCGAGCTCGCGGTAGAGCGCCGCGGCGTTGTCCCATTGCCCGAGTTGCAGGTAGCTGTAAGCCATACGGTAGCGGGCGTCCTCGTCGTTGTCGCCGTCGAGCATTCGTGTGGGCACGTCGTAGTAGGCGCTCAGAGCTTTGTCGTAGTCGCCGCGATAGAAGTGATAGTCGGCTATGCGGGTCAGCACTATCGGCTTGTACACCGAGGTGGGGTAATTCTCGATAAACTCTTGCAGCGTCGCCAGGTTGTTGGGGTCGTCGAGCTCAAACGCGCTCAAGGCCTTGATGTAAGCGGCGCGCTCTATATCGCTCACTTCGGCGTCGGTGAACTCTATCAGGTGGTTCAAGTGGTCGACGGCGCCTATATAATTCCGGTTGCAAAACATTGCCGAGCCGCGGTCGAGAAACGACGGCGCGTTGTTGCCGAGTAGCTTGGGCTGGGCGCACAGCATTAGCGGTGTCGCAGCCATGGCGGTGAGTATCAGTTTGTTGAATCGCATATTGTGGTCGTTTAATCGTTATTATCCTTATTTTAATTGTTTGTCTCTTATCATTCGCATGGTCAATTCCGGCTCGTTGGTGGTGATGTAGTCCACACCGTGGTCGATACACCATTGGATGCCTTCGGGCTTGTCGACGGTCCATACGTTCACCGGCATTCCCAAGTCGCGACACTCGTCAAGCAGCTCCGGGCGGTTGACGAGGGCCTTCAGCTGATAGTCGACGCCGGTCACGCCCGCCAGCCACAAGTGCGAGGGCGTCATATCGTGGTCGATGCCTATCGTGCCGTCGCTTTGGCGCTTGCCGTCAAGATAGTAGACGGGCGTGCCGGCTGGTGCCGTGCGCGCCAGCAACTTGGTGGCGAACGCCGAGAACGAGATATAGCTCACCCGGCTTTCGAGACCCTTATCGTGCACCATCGCTAGAATTGCCTCCACCGCCTTTCGCTCGCGCTCAATGTCTTGAGTGCCGTCAGGCAAGCGATGGGGCTTGAGCTCCACCACAAGGTGAATCTTCAATCCGGTGGCCAGGTCGAGCATGCTCTCGAGCGTGGGGATGGGTTCGCCGTTGCTCAGCCGCTGGAGCGAGATCTTCTCTGAGCGCTCACGCGCAATCTCCACGCCGTTGATGGTGGCGTCGTGGTTGACAAACAACACGCCGTCGGCACTCATCCACACGTCAAACTCCGAACCCCACGCGCCTATGCTGTCGGCTTTCACGAGCGAGCGAAGTGAGTTTTGAGCCGAGCCCTCGGCACGCCAATGGCCACGGTGGCACACCACCTGCTGACTCATCGCGCCCACGGCTATCGCCATGCACGCCAGTAGCGCCGAAACCCTTTGAATATTGCTCATATTGATAAGATTATAATACAATAACGCTCGAATAAACCGCAAAATTATAAAAAATCGGCGAATACACAAAGATTTTCACAATTTTTGTCGCCAATTCCACCCCGTAGCAATTTATTCTTCATTATGGAGAATAACGGTTTCAGAGTACTGCTCTATCATTTTGATTGAATTACATTAGTGGGTTGGTTGAATAAATTTTGTGATATATATAATTGATATGTAATTTTGTAGCTGTTTTTTAGACTCTGGTTGCAAATTGTAGCTAAATCGCAAACAAATAGTATAAATCATAAGAATGGAGGTTTTTATGCGTAAGAAATTATTAAATCTATTGAAGGCTGTCGGGGCAGTGGTTGCCGTGACGGCTTTGTTGACTCCCCAGGCGCGCGCTCTCACGGGCGATTTCAACAGCGACAACCAAGTGAACGTGGGCGACGTATCGGCTCTCTATGAGGCTATCCTCAGCGGAACGGCAGGCGCCGACTTCGACCTCAATGGCGACGGTAACGTCAACGCGGGTGACATCAGCTCCCTCTACGACATCATCCTCAATGGAGGCGACACGGTCGACGAACTGGTGGACGACTCGCTGCCCGACTGGACTGTCGTCGTAACCTGGGCCGACACCGAGGCTACCGTAAAGTATGCCGCCAACCTGAGCGGACTGCTCGAAGTGGCCAACACCGACGCTCATGTGGCGGTACTCCAGGACAGCACGATTGCCAACGAGATTACCTACGTGCTCAGCGGCTCGTCGTCCAACGGCTCGTTCTATCAGGACGGCAGTTACAAAATCACCCTGCAACTCAACGGACTCAACCTCACCTGCGTCGATAGCGCGGCGGTAAATATCCAAGACGGCAAGCGCATCGCCGTCGAACTGGTTGAGGGCACCGACAACGCTCTGGCCGACGTCAGTGGCGGTAGCGGCAAGGGCGCCATGATGGTTAACGGCCACACCGAATTCAAGGGCGCGGGCGCGCTCACTCTCACGGGCAACGTCAAGCACGCCTTCTGGGGCGACGAGTATGTCGAACTCAAGAAAACAGTCGGCAACATCACCGTGGCTAGCGCCGTGAAGGACGGTTTCTCAATTAACCAGTACTTTGAGATGAAGGGCGGCACGGTCAACATCAGCAATGTGGGCGACGACGGTATTCAGACCGACCTCAGCGGCGACCTCACCGATGAGCACAACGGAGAGGTAATCATCAGCGGAGGTAACCTCACCATCGCCAATAGCGCCGCCACCAGCAAGGGTATCAACGCCGCGAGCCATGTCAACATCAGTGGAGGTACCATCAATATTCAAACGAGCGGAGCCACCGAGTTCAACACCAAGAAACTCAAACTCCAGGCTAGCGCTTGTATCTCGAGCGACAGCACCCTAACAATCACTGGCGGTACAATCACCGCAAAGAACATTGGCGTGGGCGGTAAGGGTATCAAGTCCGACCTCGCTCTCAACATTGCGGGTGGCAACATCGAGGTGACCACCACGGGAGCATCGTCGTTCTACACCTACGATGGCGTGGTATACGACCAAAAACCGAATGCTATCGCCTCCGACACCGAGCTTAACATCTCCAACGGCGAAATTACCGCCACGGTGGCAGGCGACGCAGCCAAGGCGCTCAAGGCCGATCTGGCAATCAACGTTACGGGCGGTACGGTCAACGCCACCACCTCAGGCAACGGTATCTGGGATAGCGTCGAACTAAAGACGAAAGCGGCCTCGTGCCTCGGCAGCGATGGCGATATCAACATCGACGGTGGAACTCTCGTGCTTACCAGCACCGGACACGGAGGCAAGGGCATCAGCTGCGACGGTACGCTTACCGTCAACGACGGATACATCACCGCCACCACCAGCGGGAGCGCCGTGGTATACTACCGCTCTACACTCTACAACGGAAACTATAGCGGAAACCTCGACAATATCGACAGCGACTACAAGTCGAGCGCAAAGGGTATCAAGGCCGATAGCGGACTGGTAATCAACGGTGGAAACCTCATCGTCACCACAGACACCAGCGAGGGTATTGAGAGCAAGGCCGAGATGACTATCGCCGGAGGTGTAATCGAAGTGAACTCCTACGACGACTGTATCAACAGCAGCAGCCACATGCATATCAAGGGCGGAAAAATATTCTGCAACGCTACCAACAACGACGCTATCGACTCTAACGGCAACCTCAACATCAGCGGAGGACTTATCGTGGCTCAAGGCGCGAGCGGTGCCGAGTGCGGTATCGACGCCAACGACGAGGGTGGTTATCACCTTTATGTCACCGGTGGAACCATAGTGGGCATCGGTGGTACAAATATCTCGCGACCCTACAATACATCGGGCTATCAACCTGTGCTCTACTACAGCGGCACAATATCTACAAATGTCACCTACACCATCAACGACGCCAACGGCAACAACATCCTCGCTTTTACGCTCGACCGCAGCTATAGCAACAGCGGAGGCGGTGGCGGCTGGGGATGGGCTCCAAGCCTCGCCCCGGGTGGACCCGGCGGCGGCATGGGGGGCGGCCTCGGACTTATCGTCTCCAGCCCTAACATCAAGACCGGTACTACTTACTATCTCAAGAGCGGACAAACTGCCTCCGGCGAGGCTTGGCACAACCTCATCGAGAACGCTACACTCAGCGGAACAGGCACGCAGGTGGCCTACGGAACCGCCAACAGCTACTACACGCAGCTCCAATCCAATGGCAGTTCCGGACCCGGCGGCGGGTGGTGATATGCAACTTAAAGAAATATATTTTCCTTAACATTCCATATAATAAAATGTATAAATTTGCGTTTAAAAGATAAGCAAAAACGCTAACGTCTTAGAGATAACAAAACGCAGCACCCCAAGTCTTATCTCACATGATCTAATTAGCCGTAATGCAAGGTGCTGCTACAATCCTTCGGTGTCGTTTTCCCCTTTTTTCGACCCGGAGGATTGGCTTTTTTCTCCCCCACGCCGCGACTGCGCTAAGCCGATGTTCCGGATTACATCTGTACCACTGTCACGGTGTTCTAAATGGCCGGAAAACAAGTGTCCCACACAGGCTATTCAGATTAACCTGAGATCGACCACTCGGCGACACGCAAAAGTGATTGTCTACCCCTCTCCCTCCGCCGTACCTTTGCCCCAATTTAAATTTTAAAATTAAAAATGACAAA